>JAWXTO010000010.1:0-25619 GCA_044433545.1 Rikenellaceae bacterium | reverse complement strand
GAAAGCGTTAATAGCGTCAAAGTCGACTAAGTGCTCTAAATCTGCAATCTCTAAAGATTCGATTTTTTGAATTTCGTGAGAAGTACGGAAACCATCGAAAATGTTCATAAAAGGAACACGAGATTTCAAAGTTACAAGGTGCGAAACAGCAGATAAGTCCATAACTTCTTGAACACCACCAGCCATCAACATTGCAAAACCTGTTTGACGAGTTGACATAACGTCAGAGTGATCCCCAAAAATAGAAAGAGCTTGTGCAGCTAATGCACGAGCTGAAACGTGGAACACCCCAGGCAATAATTCACCTGCGATTTTATACATGTTAGGAATCATAAGTAACAATCCTTGAGATGCAGTAAACGTGGTTGTTAATGCACCTGATTGTAAAGAACCGTGAACAGCACCTGCTGCACCAGCCTCACTTTGCATTTCAACAACTTTTACTTTTTGTCCAAAGATGTTTTTACGACCATTAGCTGACCACTCATCAACATATTCTGCCATTGTTGACGATGGAGTGATAGGATAAATAGCAGCCACCTCACTGAACATATAAGCAATATGAGCAGCAGCATAATTACCATCACATGTGATAAATTTTTTCTCTTTTGTCATTTCAATATAAGTTAACTATAGAATAATTACATGAGTTAATTAATCAATATTCAATTAAATAGAAAGAATATTGAACTGATGATTCATGCAAAAATTCACATTTAGACACAAATCTTCATCTAGCAAAGATAATTATTTTTTTTTAAAACCTACACAAAATTACATTTATTTACATAAATACATTAATTCAATATAAATTCATCATATAATACATGTAAAATATGCATATTTAACAATTTACTAACTTAACTAAGGCTTTTAACTAACCTTTCTTTCAGTTGCACCGAAGTCATACCTCTAAAAATTTGACCTGCCTCAATATAAGAAATTGTACCTGTTTGCTCAGAGACAACAACAACAAGGGCATCAGTCTGTTCTGAGATCCCTATTGCCGCCTTGTGTCTCATTCCTAGTGCAGCAGGAATATCTAAACGCTCAGTACTCGGCAAAACACAACGTGCCGAAATTATACGTCCATTTTGTACAACCATAGCCCCATCATGCAATGGACAATTCTTATAAAAAATAGTTTCTATCAACCTTGATGAAATTTTAGCATCAATCACATCACCTGTTTCTTGAACAATGTTCAATCCGTTCAATCTAGCAAAAACAATCAGTGCACCTGTGTTGGTTTTTGACATGCTTTCACACGCCGTAACAATGTCATCTATATAGGTTGAATCTGCATTCGCAGAAATACTTTTAGACAAAGACAGTCTAAGTTTAGAGAAATATTTGTTGCCCATATACAACAAAAATCGTCGTATTTCTTGCTGAAACACAATAATTAGAGCTATAACACCAACACCTGTTACCTGCCCCATAATTAGTGACATAAGTTGCATATTTAACGCCGTTACAACTACCCACAACAGATAAAGACTCGAAATACCTACAAAAATAGACATTACACTAGTACCTTTAACAAGTTTATATAGCTGAAACATGATAGTCGCAACAAGAATTACGTCTAAAACATCGAGTACTCCAAACTTTAGAATATCCATAACATTAGTTATTAAATTTATTTTAGGAGAGTTATATTTTCTCCTTTATTTTAAACACTCGCACTACAAAGAAATCATTGCCTCATACAATTTAACAACATCTCTTGCTGCCTTTACATCATGCACTCTTAATATGTTAGCCCCTTTAGTCAACAATTGCCAATTTAAAGCCACAGTACCAACCAACGACTCACTTGGAGTACAATCTAGTGTTCTATATATCATAGACTTTCGTGAAATTCCAACCAAAAGAGGCAAGTCAAACACCTGAAACTCTTCAAAACGATTTAACATCTCAAAATTCTGCTTCACATCTTTAGCAAAACCAAAACCAGGGTCTAATATAAGCTGTTCTACTCCTCTATTTTTTAGAAATTCACATCTCTTCACAAAATAGCGAATAACATCACGCACTACATCGTCATACTCACACAAACTCTGCATAGTCTGCGGAGTCCCTCTCATGTGCATTGCAATATATGGCAAATTATACTCTGCCGCAACATTAATTATATCATCATCAAACTCACCTGCTGTAATATCATTCACAATCACAGCACCAAAACTTTTGTACACTTCTTTTATTACTTCTGAACGAAACGTATCTACAGACAACACTAAATCAGGAAATCTTGTTTTTATCGCACCAATAGCGCTACAAACACGCTTTATTTCCTCCTCAACAGGCACATCAACACCATTAGGACGAGAAGAATATCCCCCAATATCAAAAATTAAAGCCCCATTTTCCACATCTTCTTCAATTTTGTTAAGCATATCCTCAAAACAAAAAACTCTCGACCCTTCATAAAAAGAGTCGGGAGTTATGTTTATGATACTCATTATAGTAGGCTTAGAAAAGTCACACAAAACACCCCCTAAGTTCACATAAAATTCACTCATAATTTCTATCTCACTGGTTCAACATCAATCACAGCTCCAAACTGAAGAATAGGCAAACGTCTAGTTTCTAACAACTTTTGTGAATTATCAAATAATTTACATGTTGACATATCAGCGGCACGAAAAGACACAGTTCCTTTAACAACTGTTTTCTTGTCAGAGCTAGGAACACTTTTCACCTTACCATCAGGGTTAATTACTAAAAGTACAGGCTCACCAGAAACATCCATAGCATCTACAATGCCACCTTCTTTCGTAAAACGACACACTACATAATTTGCGGCACCAACCTTAGGTACTACGTCAAACACATAATCTCTAATTTCAACCGTTTTCTTACCTACAAAAAGTGAAATATATTCATCTTCGATACGCTTCATCTCTTCAATTGCAGCACCAAGACCTGCACCAAATGCACCTTCTAAACTTTCACCTGTAATTAAATCAAAACGGCGTTTTCTAAGTGTAAAGATTGTGTTTGCAGCATCTTTTGCCATATCATCCATACTTTTTTCATACGATGAAGTTCTATCAGCAGCATAAGAAGCCCCAACTATAGGCGTTATACTCATATCAGAAAACGTAGGTGTATTTGTTTCTGTAGTTCTTGAATAGCTACTTGCATTTTTTGCATTATCGAACTCCATTTCCATACCTACAACCTCTAAAGGAGCAACTTTAGAATCAGAAATGCTGTAAATATTAGAAGCGTCTCCTTCAGTGTATGAAGATAGCGCACCTGACAAAATTGTATATGATTCTCTATCGCTTAAAGGCGCTGTAACACCCAAAAGTTGTTGAGAATATTTAGCATAAGGTCCTTTTTCAATTTTTTCGTGTGCAACTTTAATAACAACTTTAACCCCAGTTTGAGGAAGTATATAAGGTGTATTAATTTTCTGCACCAAACCACTAGTTTGTGCAGTTACAACAGTTGAAGCAAGCAGAACAAGCCCCAATGTGAAAATATTTAAGATAATTTTATTCATATAATTTTATTTTATTCTTAAAATCAAAAGCTAATAAAGGCAAATATAACAATTATTTATTAGAGTTTAAAATTTCAGATAAAAATCTTTGGTTAAATTCTTATATTTTTCTGTATAGCTGTGCCTTTCATTCTCTTCTATTATCATCTCGTCAAAAACAGGCTCAAATTTTTGTTTCGAGAACTCCATCAACACACGTTTAACAGGTTTTCGAGATTTCCCCCTTACATCTAGCCTACGCACACAGTACAATCCTTTCAAAGCAGCCATTGCAACAAACAAATTTGCCTCTTCATACGGAAAGATCGCCCCAAAAACACCATCTTCTGTCAATAACCTTACCACTCCATCCACTAAATCCTCATAAGGCAACATTTCTGCGTGACGTGCAACCGTTTTCTTAGCTTCAGGGTTCTTCAATGAATTTAAAAAATAAGGCGGATTTGAAACTATTAAATCATATTTTTGTGTAGTTGTCTGCGCAAAATTCTGAAAAGTGTCATTCACCACATTAAGACGGCTACCCCACTCTGAAATTTCAAAATTTTCTTTCATCTGAACAGCCGCATCCTTATCAATTTCGACCGCATCTATAACAATGTCTGAATTTCGTTGCGCTATCATCAAAGAAATGACTCCCGTTCCTGCTCCCACATCAAGCATGCGCTTATGTTTAACACAATTTGCCCATGCGCCAATCAAAACCCCATCTGTGCCAACCTTCATTGCGCACTTATTATGATAAACTCTGAATTGTTTAAATTGAAAAAAATCTATAATCATAAAAAGTAAATAAAATCGTTATTTCGACGTAAATAATCCTGTAATTCCTGCTCCAAACAGTGCATAATCATATTTAACAGGATCACTTTCATCAAATTCTCTCAATGCAGCCGTAATTTGCTCAACACTTTTCCAATCATTCTGTTTTCTTGACAGAAGTCCCATCATTCGCCCCATGTTTCCTGTATGTACATCAAGAGGCAAATATAAAGCACTCATTGGGATTGTCTCCCACAAGCCAAAATCAACACCTGTGTCGTCTTTTCTAACCATCCAGCGGATATACATGTTTAACCTCTTACACGCAGCCCCTTTTGCTATTGAAGAAAGGTGTTTTTCGACTCTTTTAAGATGTTCCATAGAGAAAAACAGCTCCCAAAACTCTTTTAAAACAACACGCATATCTCCATTTAAGGCATAACTTTTCTCAAAAAAGTCTCCTATACCTCCGTGCTCTTTGTATATCATCCTTAAAGCCATCACGAAATATGTAAAATCACCTCCATTGAAGGTTCTATGTACATAATTTACAAGCTCTAACACCTCGCTATCACTTGCATCCATAACAAAACGATAAGGCTCATTACCCATAAATGACATCATTCGGTGAGCACTCTTTACAATAGCCTTTCTGTTACCCCAAGCTATAGTAGAAGCCAAAAAACCAGCAATTTCTATATCATTTTTATCACTAAAAAGGTGAGGTACGGAAATTGGATCGTCAACTATAAAGTCTTGTGTATTAAATTTTAATACTAGTTCGTCTAAACATTCTTTAATTTCCACTATTTCACTATTTTTCCATCAATAATCTCTATTTGTCTATCTGACATCCCAGCCAGACTATTGTCATGCGTTACGAGAACAACTGTAAGGCCTAATTCGTCTCTCAAATCAAAAAAAGTCTTATGTAACTCTTCACGTGTTCTACTGTCTAAGTTCCCCGAAGGCTCATCAGCAAACAACACTTCAGGAGAATTCATCAAAGCACGAGCTATAGCTACTCTTTGCGCCTCACCACCTGAAAGTTCAGCAGGTTTATGTGTTTTTCTGTGGTCAACACCTAAAATTTTAAGAATTTCTACAGCCTTTTTCTCTGACGATTTAATATCACCACCTGCAATCATAGCAGGAATCAACACATTTTCTAACGCACTAAACTCTGTTAAAAGGTGATGAAATTGAAACACAAAACCTATATGTTTATTTCTAAAAGACGCTAATTCATTAGATGACATAGATTTTAAGTCACGTCCTGCAATTTCGACACTCCCTTGATCTGCTGTGCCCAAAGTTCCTAATATATGAAGCAAAGTACTCTTCCCAGCACCACTAGGGCCTATAATAGACACTACCTCACAAGGTTTAATCTCTAAAGACACTCCTTTTAACACCTCTAAGTCGCCGTAACTTTTATGTATATCTGTACACTTAATCATAAAATCTAATTTAATCCTTCTCAAAAAAATTGTTGTCCTATAAAAGCCAAAAATAACACTTTTATAGGACAACAACAAAACTTTCTTACATCTATATCACTTATGAATTGTGAACTTGTAATTGAGGGAAAGGAATTGTAATTCCTTTTTCTTTAAATTGAGCATGCGCTTTTTCTCTTAAATCAGCTTTTACTCCATAATAATTAGACTTATGAGTCCATGCCAACACTTTTAAGTTAACAGAACTATCAGAAAGTTCAGCAACTACAATAGAAACACCCTCACTATGTAGAACTCTTTCATCTTCTTTGATAATATTCATCAAAATTTCACGTGCTGTATCTACTGAATCGCCATAATCTATGCCGATAACTTCATCAACACGTCTTTTTTCTTCTTTTGTATAGTTAATCAAAGAATGTGTTGACAAATCGCTATTAGGGATAATTATACTTACGTTATCAAACGTAGTAAGATTAGTTGTAAAAATACCAATTTCTTTAACGATACCTCTGTAACCACCAGCAGACGTTTCAATTTCGTCGCCTACTTTAAAAGGCTTTAAAAATAGAACTATGATGCCACCTGCAAAGTTTTGTAATGAACCTTGTAATGCCAAACCAATAGCGAAACCGGCACTGGCAAGTACTGCAATAAGAGACGTTGTGTCAACTCCTAAAATGCCGATTATTACGACAAAAATGATTAATTTTAAGGCAATTTTAACAGACTTTGCTAAAAATGCTCTTACAGAAACATCAACATCTCGTTTTTCCATTAAAATAGTTAAACTTTTTGCTAACAAGTTGATAATCTTTTTAGCAACGATGTAAATTAGAATCGAAAAGAACAATTTTATTGCAAAATTTTGCATGCTTGATAAAAAATCAGTCCAAAGAATACTAGATGTATCACCATTAAGCAACGACTCTATCGTTGAATTTAATACATTCAAAGTGTCCGCTGCCCCGTTTACGGTCTCTGTAGACTCTACTGATGCATTCAAAACATTCGATGAATCAATAGCCTCACATATAACCTTTGTTGAATCCATAATTTCATTTATTTTATAGTTAATAATATATTTTAATGTTGTAAGCGAAAAAATCGGTGCAAATTAAACAATTTTATATTTAATTATCAAAATTTTAGCTTATAATTTTTATTCAAAATTCACTAATCTAACGACTGCATTCCTATCTTAGCAATATCGTTTAGTTTCTTTGTGTCAGAATGATTAAGTTCCATAAAGAAATAGTTTATCGGATCTATTCTGTCTCCTTTGTATATTACCTCATAATGTAAGTGAGGCATAAAAGACATACCGCTATTTCCACTATGGGCAATAATATCTCCACGTTTAACTTTCTGTCCACGCTTAACAGTTGTTTTATTTAAGTGAGCATAAACAGTCGAATAGCCATTTCCGTGATCTAATATTACAGTCAAACCATTACTATTGTATGTTGAAGTAACTTCTTTAACCGTTCCATCCGCTGTAGCAAAAATCCTGCTATCTTCGGGCACAGCATAGTCTATTCCTTGATGAAATATTAATGTTTTATAGAAAGGATGAATCCGTTGACCGTATGAAGCAGCTAATTTTGTCAATTCTTTATTCGCAATAGGCTGTATTGCAGGAATAAAATCTAGCTTTGAACCCTTTTCTTGCATTTTAATCTGAATCGAATCAAAATTACACGCTATTCTGTTTGTTTGTTGTTCTACGCTATTAAGTTTTTCAAAAAACATTTCCGCCAATTCATTATTCGTATTTTCAAACAATTCAGCCTCATTTATAGACCCTATTTCTTCACTTGTATACGGCAAAGACTCAAATAATATCGCATAAATATCCTCATCTCTGTCTTTTATAGCATTAAATACCGTGTCCAACTTCTCATACTCTTTTGAAAGAATATTATATTGATTTTTTAACAACGTATTCGCCTTTCTCAACTCATTTTCTGCTGGTGTATCAAAGAATATTGAAAAAATAAAGTAATAGCCTATAGCCATACCCATCCAAGCGAATAGATAAAACACTAATCGCCATATTTTTTTCCTTATTTTTATCTTTTTATATGCCATATCTCTGTTAAAAATAGAACTCCACTAAACTTATTGTTCGTATATTGTTTCTAGAACACTTTCAATAAACTCTTGATACTCTTCACTAGTCATATTCCGAGCTAGATAGTTAATCGGATTAACATTATTATTTTTGTATAACACTTCATAGTGTAAATGTGCACCAGACACTATCCCTGTTGCTCCTAAATCACCTATGTGTTCTCCTCTTGTTACTGTTTGTCCTTTTTTTACGTGAATCTTGTTAAGATGCGCATATTTTGTTTTGTAACCAAATCCATGGTCAACAACAATTATATTTCCATAACCTGATTGACGACCACTAAATGTGACTTTCCCCGATGCTGTAACATAAATAGGAAGATTTTTAGGCGCTGTTAAATCAACCCCTTTATGAAATATCCGCTTTTTATAAACAGGATGTATTCTATACCCATAAGCACCTATGCTATTTGTTAATTTTGTTCTGTCTAAAGGCCAAATTGTAGGAATAGCTTCTATCATTTTGCCCTTATCTTGAGCTAAAACATTGATAGAATCTAATGAAATTGACTGTAAATATTAATCAGCTTTAAGATTATTGACTTCTGACCATAAATTCTCAAGAAAATAGCCAAACTGATTGCCAGCATAATCATCAATATAATTATCAAAAACATACAAATCATTAAGATTCGTAGAAACAGAGTCTATAGCAAACATAGTCTTATAAGTTCCGTTATCTCGGCTCTTAATCTCATTTAATTGTTCAACCGTAGAATTTATTTTATTTGAAAGTAGTTTATATTTTACTAAAAGCTCATTATTTTCTTTTGTGAGGCTATAAATTTTTGGAGAATACACAAAATTAAACACTACAAAATTAACCGTCGAGGCAAGAATAAAACCAACAACAACATTACGCATAAATTTATAAGATTTACCACGTAAATAGTTTATTTGTTCATATGACAACTTAAAAATATTCTTTTTCTTTACATCTTTAATAGACATCGCCTCTAATAACTTATTGGGGCTTCTTATTTACTCCCCTAATTTAATTTTTCTTGTTTAAAAAATGCACTCTCTTTGTTTGAATTTTACAAAGTTAAAAAAAAACATTAACTTTGTGACCTTATGATAACGAATTTAAGTCAACATTAATTATATAATACCAAATGCTTTTATTCGTTTTATATAAACATCGCTCTTATTACGTTTAAGTTAGGCTTAACAAATAAGAAATGTTTTTATAGGTTTAATTATTTATCTTTATTAATTATAATATGAATAGCACCAAAATTAGAGAGACTTTTTTAGAGTTTTTTAAGAGCAAAGAACACGCTATAGTGCCTTCTGCTCCTATGGTAATCAAGAATGACCCGACATTAATGTTTACAAATGCGGGAATGAATCAATTTAAAGATCTTTTTTTAGGTAATTCACCTATCGTAAAAAGCCGAGTAGCAGACACTCAAAAATGTTTACGTGTTTCTGGCAAACATAATGACTTAGATGAGGTTGGACATGACACATACCACCACACTATGTTTGAAATGCTAGGTAACTGGTCTTTTGGTGACTATTTTAAGAAAGAAGCCATTGAATGGGCATGGGAACTACTTGTTGACATTTACGGACTTGACAAAAATCGTATTTATGCTACAGTTTTTGAAGGAAGCAAAGATGACAATGTAGAATTTGACACTGAAGCTTATGATTTATGGGCTAAATTCTTGCCTAAAGATCACATTCTTAACGGCAACAAAAAAGACAACTTCTGGGAAATGGGCGAAACTGGTCCTTGTGGTCCTTGTAGCGAAGTTCACTATGACTTACGTTCTGACGAAGAGCGTACACAAGTTGACGGTGCATCTTTAGTCAACAAAGATAACCCTCTAGTGATAGAAATTTGGAATTTAGTGTTCATGCAATTCAACCGTAAGGCTAACGGCTCACTAGAAAAACTTCCAAAATCACACGTTGATACAGGCATGGGCTTTGAGCGTCTTTGTATGATTATTCAAGACAAAAAAAGCAACTATGACACAGACGTATTCCAAGTTTTAATTCAAAAGCTATCAGAACTAAGTAATAAAGCTTATGGAGAGGACAAAATGATCGACATCGCTATGCGTGTTATCTCTGACCACCTTAGGGCTATTGCTTTCTCTATCGCTGACGGACAAATTCCTTCAAATGTTAAAGCTGGTTACGTAATTCGTCGTATTTTACGCCGTGCTGTACGTTATGGATACACTTACCTTGATTTCAGAGAGCCATTTATGTGTAAATTAGTGCCTCGTCTTATAGAGCAACTAGGCGGTCAATTCACTGAACTTAAAGCACAACAAACACTTATAGAAAAAGTAATCGAAGAAGAAGAAAATTCATTCTTACGTACTCTTTCTACAGGTATTACTATGCTAGAAAATGTTATCGCAAAAACTAAAGAAAGCGGCAACAGCATTATCGGTGGAGTTGAAGCATTCACACTATATGACACTTACGGATTCCCTATCGACTTAACAGAGCTTATCGCTAGAGAGTCTGAGATGACCGTAAACCTTGACGAGTTTAATGTTGAATTAAACAAACAAAAAGAACGTTCTCGTAGTGCTGCATCTATTGAGGCCGGTGACTGGGTAGAAATTATCCCTATCACTGAGAGTGTTTTTGTGGGTTATGACTATCTAGAAACAGACATCAATATCGCTAGAACACGTAAAGTGACTTCTAAAGGCAAAACTTTCTATCAATTAGTGTTCACAGAAACTCCATTCTATGGTAATTCTGGTGGTCAGCTAGGTGACAGAGGATACATCGAAAATGAAACTGAGAAAATTCAAATCATTGACACTTTAAAAGAGAACAACCTTACTGTACACATAGTAAATGAGCTTCCAAAAGACATAACAGCTGACTTTAAAGCTGTTGTAAACAAAGAAAGTCGCACAGCATCAGAAAACAACCACACAGCAACTCACCTATTACAAAAAGCTTTACAAAAAGTCTTAGGCGACCACGTAGAACAAAAAGGCTCTATGGTTTCACCTGACGTATTAAGATTTGACTTCTCTCACTTCCAAAAAGTTACAGCTGAAGAGATTCACGAAGTTGAAAGACTAGTAAACGGCTATATCCGTGCAAATTCACCACTTGAAGAAAACAGACAATGTTCACTTGAGCAAGCTAAAGAGATGGGTGTAATGATGTTATTCGGTGAAAAATATGGCGATGTTGTACGTTTAGTGAAATTTGGCGAATCTGCTGAACTTTGTGGTGGTACTCACGCTAAAGCTACAGGTCAAATTGGTATGTTTAAGATAAAATCAGAGGGTGCAATTTCAGCTGGTGTTCGACGTATTGAAGCTATTACTGGTGCGAATGCTTTTGAAATGGTTATCGAAGTAGAAAAAATGATGACTAACATTCAAAGACTTATCAATGCTCCTAAGATAGTTCCAGCATTAGAAAAAATGATGCGAGAAAATGGCGAATTATCTAAAGAGGTAGATGCTATGAACAAAAAAATCACAAAACAAATCGTAGCAGATATTAAGAAAAGTTTAGAAGAAAAAGACGGCTATTTTTGGCATATCGATAATATGAAAATGAAAACTGATCGTGTTAAAGACATCGCTTTTGCGCTTCGTGCCGAAGTTCCGAACCTTGTGTTTATCGTAGGTAATGAAATCGACTCAAAACCTTCGTTAATAGTAGCTTTAGGAGATGAGGTTGTTGCAAAAGGTGTTGCAGCAGGCAAAATCATCAAAGAAACTGCCAAAATTATACAAGGCGGCGGTGGCGGTCAAGCTACATTAGCTACTGCTGGTGGTAAAGACTGTTCTAAACTTGGCGAAGCAATTGAAAAAGCTAGAGAAACTATAGCTTCATTGCTATAAAACAAAGAGTGGCTAACAAAACAATTTTTAGCACTTTAAGGGAAGTGCCAAAAATCGTTTTGTTAGCCACTCTATCATATACAAAAAAAGACTGTTCCTTGTGAGAACAGTCTTTTTTTTGTATGTTATCTTAGATAAACTATAAACTTTCAAAGAAGTCATTACCTTTATCATCAACGATGATGAATGCAGGGAAGTTTTCAACATAAATTTTACGTACAGCTTCCATACCTAATTCTGGGAAGTCAACAACTTCTACAGATTTGATATTAGTTTCAGCAAGAATAGCAGCAGGACCACCAATTGAACCTAAATAGAAGCCTCCATGTTTTTTACAAGCGTCAGTAACTTGTTTAGAGCGATTTCCTTTGGCAACCATAATCATAGAGCCTCCATTTTCTTGGAAAATATCAACATAAGAATCCATACGACCAGCAGTTGTTGGACCAAAACTACCTGAAGGCATACCTACTGGTGTTTTTGCTGGTCCTGCATAATAAACAGGGTGATTTTTGAAATATTCTGGCATTGGTTTACCGCTATCAAGGATTTTTTTGATTTCAGCGTGAGCAATATCACGAGCTACGATAAGTGTACCTTTGATATTTAAACGAGTTTTAACAGGATATTTAGAAAGTTCTGCACGTGCAGCATCCATACCTTTATCTAAGTCAATTTCTACTGCTGGAGCAAGAATTGGAGCATCAGCTGGTAAGAATTGAGCAGGATTTGTTTCTAATTGCTCAAGGAAAATTCCGTCTTCAGTGATTTTTGCTTTGATGTTTCTGTCAGCACTACAGCTTACACCGATACCAACTGGACAGCTAGCAGCGTGACGAGGTAAACGGATAACACGAACATCGTGAACTAAGTATTTACCACCAAATTGTGCACCAACACCACTTTTTTGGCAGATTTCAGTAATTTTAGCTTCCCATTCAAGGTCTCTAAAAGCTTGACCACCTTCGTTACCTTCTGTTGGTAGGTTGTCATAGTAACCAGCAGACGCTTTTTTAACTGTTGCTAAGTTAGTTTCAGCAGATGTGCCACCAATAACTATAGCTAAGTGATATGGAGGACAAGCACTTGTACCTAAGTCCTTAATTTTCTCTTTTACAAACTTTGTTAAAGACTCATCGTTAAGAAGAGCTTTAGTTTGTTGATATAAGAAAGTTTTGTTAGCTGAACCACCACCTTTTGTTACGAACAAAAATTCATATTTTGCACCTTGTGTAGCATATAAATCTATTTGCGCAGGCAGGTTTGTACCACTATTTTTCTCTTCTGTCATTGTGAAAGGCACAACTTGAGAGTAACGTAAGTTACGCTCTTTGTAAGTTTCATAAACACCTTTAGACAAAGCCTCAGCATCGTTTGCTCCTGTGTAAACATCCTCACCTTTTTTACCGATAACAATAGCTGTACCAGTGTCTTGACAAGTTGGAAGTTCACCTTTAGCAGCAACAGTTTGGTTTAAAAGCATAGTGTATGCAACAAATCTGTCATTGTCAGTAGCTTCTGGATCTTGAAGAATATTTTGCAATTTTTTAAGGTGCGCAGCTCTTAAATAGAACGACACATCAGAAAATGCAGCTTTAGAAAGCATTTCTAGACCTTCTGGAGCAACTTTCAAAATTTTACGGCCATCAACTTCAATTGTTGACACAAAATCTTTAGTTAAAAGACGATACTCAGTAGCGTCAGCCGATAATGGAAACGGCTCTTGGTATTTAAATTCAGACATAACTATTGTTTTTTTTATTAAATAGGTTATACTTAGATTATATTTTGTTTAATATCCTAAAATTCTTAACATTGAACGATAACTTTGCTCTTTTGCAAACAGACGAGTATAATAGTCGTTATCGTCTTTATCTCGGTCAATAATAATGTGTTTTGGAGCAGGTATCAAACAGTGTTGAATGCCTCCATAGCCTCCCAATGACTCTTGGTATGCTCCTGTATGGAAGAAGCCTAGATATTGTGTTTCTCCTGGCTCAATTTTTGGCAAATAAATAGCATTTGAGTGTGCTTCAGCATTGTAATAATCTTCGCTATCACACGTAAGACCTCCTAAAAACACACGTTGATATTCTTTGTTCCAATTGTTTACCGCCAACATTATATATCGCTGATTTATACCCCAAATATCTGGCAAAGTCGTCATAAATGAACTATCAATCATATACCACAACTCTCTGTCATTCTGTTTCTTTTGGTTCAAAATAGAATAAAGTGTTGCACCACTTTCACCTACAGTAAACGAGCCAAATTCAGTGAAAATATTAGGTTCATCTACGTCATATTGGTTACAAATGTTCTTAATTTGTGCGATAATTTCTTCTGTCATATATTCATAATCATAATCAAATGATAACGAATTTTTGATAGGGAAACCTCCACCAATATTTAATGAGTCTAACTCAGGACACACCTTTTTAAGCTCACAATATATGTTGATACATTTGTTAAGTTCACTCCAATAATAAGCCGTGTCACGTATTCCTGTATTTATAAAGAAGTGAAGCATTTTAAGCTCGAATTTCTTATTAGTCTTTATTTTTTGCTCATAAAAACTAATAATGTCATTGTATCTAATACCTAAACGAGATGTATAAAAGTCAAAACGAGGTTCTTCCTCTGCAGCAATACGCATACCAAGTTTACAAACTTTATTGTCACCTATAAGTTCATCAAGGTTATCTAGCTCTTCTTTGTTGTCAAGCACAGCAACTGTATTTATAAAGCCACTATTTACGAGACCTGCGATGTTTTCAACGTATAACTGGCGTTTAAAGCCATTACAAACGATAAAAATATCTTTATCTATCACTCCATTTTCATATAAAGCATTAACAAGGAAGATATCGTACGCTGAGGATGTTTCAAGGTTTATATCGTTTCTTAGTGCCTCTTCAAGAATAAATGAAAAATGTGAACTTTTTGTACAGTAACAGTAATTGTAATTGCCTTTATAGTCGACCTTTGCCATCGCCACATTAAACAGACGTTTAGCACGTTGAATTTGTGAACTTATTTTTGGTAAGTACGTAACCTTTAATGGCGTGCCATACTGCTTTATGATATCCATCAACGGAACGTCATGGAAATTTAATTCGTGATTTGTTACAGAAAACTCATCTTGAGGAAACTCAAATGTTTGCTCGATAAGGTCAGAATACTTATTTTTCATCTGTTTAGAAAGTGTATAAAATAGAAAAAAATTAAGTGCTACAGCACTACATTATTATTGTTAAAACTGCACAAAAATACAAAAAAAAGACTTTATTCAACTATAATAAGCTGTGAAAAACGTCGGTCATTTGGTTATTAGTTAATAATGTGAGAGATACCATTTTTTAGGAACGTAAAAAGCCATCTATTTTTGGCATAAATTACCAGATTCAAGGGTCACAACACACATAACAACTTACTTCAGAATTTAGCTTTCCATTCGTCATTTTCCTTGATTAACGTCAGTGTTTCACTCATTGCTGCGGCATCACTTACGTCTTTCGTTACGACATAACGACAATATGCTGTATCATTTTCGATGTACACCTCTTTAATATCAACACTATATTGATCAGGCTTTGCTAAAGGTACAATTTCAAAGGGTGTATTCTCAATAATCATATTGATATCTTCAACCGTTTCAGAAGATGCAAACTTCAGTGCATTTTTAAGATCTTCATTATAGAAATTACTTAAAAACGACTTTGCAACGTCCTCTACCTTACTTTTTGAAGCACAACTAACCGAAATAAGCAATGTTATGATGGCTAATATTCTTTTCATAATTCTCTTTTAAATCATAATTCCTCTGCAAGGTACAATTTATTACGCAAACAAACAAAAAAAGGTTAATGTTTTTTTACGTTTGTTTGCGTAATGTTATAGTTATTTACATTTTTTGTATTATCTTTGCAAAAGTGTTAACTTGAGGTGAATAAAGTCAAAAATATTGTCGCTTTTTAATCACACCTCTTTCATTTGAAAATTATAAAATTTAAAGATATGATAGATAAATTATTGTTAACCTGTTTACAGCGAAATAAAAGGTTAGTCGTTCCTACATTGGGCGCTTTTATTAGGAAAAGCGTTGATGGTGTTGGCGTAATTTTAGTCTTTGTACCGTTCTTGAATAAGGATGACGGAGTGTTACTTAATGCCTTCAAAGAATGGGCAGGAGTAACTAAAGACGAGGCTCAAGCTATGCTAGATGAATACGTTGCTCATATAAAATCAACTTTAGAAACTCGTGGCGGTTACGTAATTGACGGTATCGGAGTTTTAAAATATGATGCTAACAATTCATTGTATCTAGCTAAAGATGGTCTTCCAAAAACACCTGAAAAAATTGAAGAAAAAGAGACTAAAACTGTAGAAAAAATAGAGGTTAAAGAAGCTCCTCAACCAGAAGCACCAAAAGTCGTTGAACAGCTAGCTTCTGTGCCAGTAGAACAAGTAATTAGCACTATTAACGTTGCACCTGAAGCTCCACAGCCATCAGAAGTTGCACAGCCAACAGCTAATTTAAACTCTCAATTCACTACACAACAAACAGCAAATCAAAACAATAGCTCACTAAACAATCAATTTGTCGGTCAAGCTCCTCAACAACAAGCACCTGCACAACTTCCTGTGCAAGAGCCTGTCACATATCAAAATGAAGAGACTACTTTGAATGTTCAGCAACCTCAACCTACATACAAAAAAGTTGTTACAGGGGGTGAAGGATACCACAATCAACGAGGAAACTCAAACATTGGTGATTTTTACTTTAACGGTGGCGAAGGTAGCAACATTAACGACAGAGCAGCAACTACAGCTTATCAACAAAATGAGCAACCTCAGCATCTGCAACAACCTCAACAGCCACAACAACAACCTCAGGTAGCATACCCTTATCAATCACAGCCAGAGCAGCCTCAACAACCCTCATATAGAGAAAACAACCCTCAAAATATGGGAGCAAGACCTGCCGCAGATAAAAACAAAGTAAACGCTTTATACGCTTCTAACAAAAGACCTGCACCTTCTGAGGTTCAAAACCAAAGAAGAACACCACCACAGCGTAAACCAACAGGAAAAAGACCTGTAAAAGCACCTACAAAAAGAAAATCTGGTCAAAAAATGTCATTCTCGGCAAAACTCATCTGGATTTTAGCAATAGTTGCAATTATACTGACAGTTTCAGTTATAGTTTATGCTATTATTTATGGAGGTGAAGTTAGTTTACCTGCTAACGTTCAACCCGACAATATCGAAACAAATTATATGGAGTAACTCGCAAAACTTCAGTTCTAAAAATACTCTAAAACAAAAAAAAGACAACTAATTTTCGTTAATTAGTTGTCTTTTTTATTAGTTATTAATGCCACATAAGGTAGCAGATTCTGAAACTAGCCCAAATACGACTTCAAAAGCTTACTACGAGAAGCATTACGAAGACGACGTATAGCCTTTTCTTTAATTTGGCGAACACGCTCTCTTGTTAAACCAAAATTCTCGCCGATTTCCTCTAATGTCATTTCTGAACATCCGATACCAAAGAAATAACGGATAATGTCTCTTTCTCTTTCTGTTAAAGTCGACAAAGCTCTATCAACTTCTGTAGCCAAAGATTCATTAATCAGCCCTCTATCAGCATTTGGAGAATCGTTGTTAGCCAAAACATCTAAAAGTGTATTGTCTTCACCCTCAGCAAATGGAGCATCTACAGACACGTGACGACCAGACACTCTAAGTGTATCAGAAACCTTCTCTTTTGGCAACTGTAGCTCATTTGCAAGCTCTTCAGGTGAAGGAGTTCGCTCATGTTCTTGTTCAAATTTAGCTAACGCTTTATTTATCTTATTTAATGAGCCTACTTGGTTAAGAGGAAGGCGTACAATACGAGATTGTTCAGCTAAAGCTTGAAGAATTGATTGACGAATCCACCAAACTGCATAAGAAATAAACTTAAAACCACGAGTTTCATCAAATTTCTCTGCCGCACGAATAAGTCCTAAGTTCCCTTCATTGATAAGGTCAGGTAGACTTAAACCTTGATTTTGATATTGCTTCGCAACCGACACTACGAAACGTAAGTTAGCACGCGTTAACTTTTCTAACGCTTCTTGGTCTCCTTTTCTAATTCGTTGCGCCAAATCTACCTCTTCCTCAACAGAAATTAAGTCCTCACGGCCAATTTCTTGAAGGTATTTGTCTAATGAAGCACTCTCACGGTTAGTGATTGATTTTGTGATTTTTAATTGTCTCATCTTAATTGTTTGCTGTTATTCATTTATAACAGAGTAGCTTACGTATCTTCCGTTAGGGTAAAGTCCGTCAATATTTTGAACTTTCTGAGTTAATCTATCAAGATCACTCACAGTTCTAATAGCACGTCCGTTAATGTGTGTTATAATATATCCCTCTTTGATACCTGCTTTTGCAAGCATTCCATTCCCTACTTTGATAACTTGTACTCCGTTGTCTATTTCTAAAGATTTTTTCTGTTTTTCAGACAAATCTTGGAATTGTCCACCTAAAAAGGCAACCATATCGACACTATTTTTCTCTAATAGCTTTGTCTCTCCAGCCTTATTACGCAACAGCACTTCAAAATGTTTCACCTTTCCATCTCTTTTTACAGAAATTTCTACTTTTTCGTTAGGTCTAAACTTCGCAATTTCACCTTGTAACTGTGCTGAGTTAGTTGTTTTGACACCATTAATTTCTATTAAAATATCTCCAACTTGTATTCCTGCATCATAGGCAGCACCATTAGGGTCTACAGTTCCTATATACAAGCCACCCTTTTCAGTAATTCCTAATTCTTTGCCTTGTGACTCTAAAAATGCATCATTTATTTCATTATAGCCTAATCCAAGCATCGCACGTTGTACAATTCCATACTCTTTAAGATCAACAATTACTTTTTTAACGATTGTCGAAGGCACAGCAAACGAATAACCGATATAAGAACCTGTAGACGATTTAATCACAGTGTTAATACCAACTAATTCACCTTTAGTATTAACTAAAGCACCGCCACTATTACCAGGATTTACGGCAGCATCAGTCTGAATGAACGACTCTATACGAAACTGGCTCGGAATCACATCTAAGTTACGCCCCTTAGCACTTACGATACCTGCTGTCACCGTCGAATTAAGACTATAAGGGTTTCCTACAGCTATCACCCACTCACCTAAACGCAACTTTTCAGAGTCACCAAACGGTATTGTTGGCAAATCGTCAGCTTCAATCTTAATAAGTGCAATGTCTGTTGTCGGATCTGTTCCTATTAGTTTTGCAGGGTAGCTTCTTTCATCTGAAAGTGTCACTTTTAGCTCTGTAGCGTCTTCAATCACGTGATTATTCGTAATAATATACCCATCTTTAGATATAATAACCCCAGAACCTCCACTTCGAGACTCTCTTTGTTGTGGATTTCCTTGTGACTGACCTCGTCCTTGTTGAGGAATGCCAAAAAATTCATAGAACATATCATAACCACCTCCATAATAGGGGTTAGACTGCTCTACTATTTTCTTATTTTCGATATTCACAACAGCAGGAACCGTATTTTCTGCCGCATACGTCAAATCTGGAAAACTTGTTTCAGTGTGCTGCATAGGGTTTGATGCAAATGTATAGGAATCTGAGGATTTCACTCCTGTTGTCTCAATTACCTGTGCATTTTGCTGATTTTCTGTAAATTTTGTAACCGAATACGAAGTCACCGAACCCACAATTGCAGCGACTACAACTGGTAAAATGATTTTTTTACTCATACTTTTTAAAATTTTAATTTGTTTTGTTTTTCCTTATTTAGAATCATACGTAATTACAGTTCTTATAACGACAGCCATTTCTAATTTATTATATAAATATTCATTTTCAAACGTCCTAACTGTTAACGACATATAAAAAACATTACACATTTTTCACCTTTATTCAATTCAAAAAAAACAGCAACGTTTTCATGCTATTTTAAATTATACAACACATAAAATATTTAACCAAAACTATTTTTCAAAAATTACATAACCTACTGTATTCTATAATATTATGTTAGTCTATAAAAAATGTATTTTTTATTAATTTTCGTTAATTATTATACGTTTCTTTCCTTTTTATCATAATTGTATTATCTTTGGTGATTAATTATCTGTGTGTGAAGCCACAGAAATAAATTTTAAAATAAAATAAATATATTTATATAACTATGGGATTATTTTCAAATCTTTTTGGCAAAAAAAACACTGGCGAAGAGGCAAAAAACGACGTTCAAACAAACGTTGAAGAATTTATGTCACTAATTCGCATCTATTATCAAGCATCAATCATAGCTCACGTAGGAATCACAAATCTTAGCATTGTTCCTGAATTTGCAATGTACAAAAGAATGATGCGCATACCTACTGTAGGCGGAAAAGTCGGCATCGCAGAAAAATCACATGTTCGTAAATCTATGATGGCAGATTATGGCATGAATGAAACATTCTTCAAAGAAATAGACTCTTCTATTCGCAGAAATTGCAAAGGCATGAGAGATATTCAAGGTTATTTCTTCGCATTTGGCAATTTTACCAACGATTTAATGACTTACTTATCTAGTCAACTTCAATGGAGACTTCAATTTTCTATGATATTTAAAGGAATGGTTCGCCCAACAGTTAGCTCTGCAATCAAAAAGCTGTTAACTAAAGAATATTGGAAAGACGAAACTACAACAAGATCTGTATACGGCATACGTGCATCAAAACAAGCATTAGGATACAGTGAAGCGTGGATGACTGAATTTGTTTGTCAAATTTTATATATGTCAAGAAAAGACGCTAGAGATATGCGTAGCAGAAAGAAAAAGAAGAAATAACATTTTATAACTAATTTCATAAAAAGTCACACATTAAAGCAAGTTTAAGGCTATAATGTGTGATTTTTTTATTATTTTTGCGCAAAATATTAATATCTTAAAATCATGAATAATAAACAAATCTCAATTTCTGCTCTACTTTTATCAAGTTCATTATGCGCAATGGCTCAAAACTGTGATGAAGCTAAAAAGCCTAACGTAGTTATCATCTATGCTGACGATTTAGGTTATGGTGACGTTGGTTGTTACAATAAAGACAGTAAAATACCTACTCCGAACATTGATAAACTAGCTTCTAATGGAATTATGTTCACAGATGCTCACTCACCAAGCAGCATTTCTGGGCCTAGTAGATATTCGATAATTACGGGATGTTATTCATGGCGTACCCCTCTAAAAAGTGGCAATCCAAAAACTGGAGAGCAACTTCGTGTTGAACCTGAGAGGCTGACTATTGCTTCTTTGCTTAAAGAAAATGGATATAACACTGCTGCAATTGGTAAATGGGGATTAGGCGCAAATTGGGAAGATGCGGCACGTCCTGAGCGTGAAGGATTAGACGTTTCTCCGAAAAGTATAGACTATAGCAAACCAATACCAGGGGCACAAGTAATAGGTTTCACTTACGAAGCTATTCATCGTTGGTTTGGACACTCATATTATTCTCAAACTTATCCTTGCCACGACGAGCCAACAACTGCTGAAAAGAAAGATGGTACTCGTTGGTATTTCGAAAACGGCATGAGTAAGGATGGTGATCCTCAATTCGAAAAATTTGACATGGAAGAAGCTCAAATGTACTATATTGAAAAAGCTGTAGAGTATGTAGAGTGTGCAGGAGGTTTAGGAGAAAATGAAAACTTTAACTTGAAAGACGATGCGCCTTTCTTTTTATACTATGCACCACATATACCTCACTACCCTCATGTTCCAGCGAAACAATTTCAAGGGACAACTGGCGTTGGATTATACGGCGATTTTGTTTATCAGTTAGACTGGGCTGTAGGACGCATTGTTGAAGCTTTAGAGAAAACAAATCAGCTAGACAATACAATAATTTTATTTGCGTCAGACAATGGACCTGAGCTACAGACTTATAAATACATCGAAGTTTACGACCACCGTTCTATGAACGACCTTAGGGGCGTAAAACGTGATTTATATCAAGGTGGACATACAACCCCATTTATTGTTTCTTATAATGGAGTTACTGAAAAAGGGAAAATTAGCGATAGACTTGTTTCACAAACTGACATTATTGCTACAGTAGCCGATTTAATAGACGTAAACTATAACAGACGATATGCCGAAGATAGCTTCAGCTTCATAGACGAAATCATGCCTGATAAAGAAGTCAAAGATGTTCGTGATATGGCAATTCATCATAGCGCAGACGGCGAGTTAGCCCTAAGATATGAAAATTGGGTGTTTATCATGGATAAAACAGGTAGCTGTACTCCTGAACCTAGCTGGTTTAGAGAAGAGTTAGGTGCAGAAAAACTTGACACAGCATTTGAGCTATTCGACCTAGACACAGACCCTGCTCAAACACGTAATGTCATCAAAGAGAACCCTGAAGTTGCAGACAAATTAAGAAACTTATTATTTGAATATGTATATAAAGGTAGAACTGCATCTTTATAAGATAATAGGGTGTTACCCGAAACTAAGGTAATAAAAAAAGGACATTCGCACTAACTATGTTTAGCGAATGTCCTTTTTTGTACCTTAACCAATATAAACCGATTTAAAATATTTGTCAAATATAAGTTTCTTTTCCTCTAGTTCTTCACGTGAGTTTGAACTAACGTCTTTAAGCTTATATTCTTTGCCCATAGCCTCATATTTATGTATTCCTAATGTGTGATAAGGCAAAATATCTACTCTTTCAAGCATCTTATAGTCTTTGAAATGGTTTCCAAGACTATGAATATCTTCTTCGAAATTGCTGTATCCTGGCACAAGCACATAACGTAACCAAAAAGGCTTATTGTTATCTTCTAGCCATTGAGCTGTACGTAAAGTTTGCTCATTGCTACGCTTTGTAAGCTCTTTGTGGCGTGTGTTATTGAATTGTTTTACGTCTAACAGAACTAAATCAGTTAAATTTAACAACTCTTCAACATCACTATTCCAGATGCCTCCATTAGTGTCAATACAAGTATGTATTCCTTTATCTTTTAACGATTTAAACAATGGAATTAAAGCCTTTGCTTGAAACGTAGGTTCACCTCCACTGAAAGTGACACCTCCTTTTTTACCAAAAAATGGCTTCTGACTCATTGCCATTCTGACAATTTCATCTATGTGGGTTTCTTTGCTGTCTCCTTTTGGCTCTATAGTGTCAGGATTGGCACAGTATAGGCATCTAAAATTACAGCCTTGAAGAAAA
Organism: Rikenellaceae bacterium; assembly: GCA_044433545.1. Taxonomy (GTDB): domain Bacteria; phylum Bacteroidota; class Bacteroidia; order Bacteroidales; family Rikenellaceae; genus JAWXTP01. The sequence goes on along the minus strand of JAWXTO010000010.1, from coordinate 2,644 downwards.
ACGACGAGCCTTATGCCAGGCCCGTCGAGTGTTCCCATTGATTCGTATGAATGAATGTTTATCATTTGTTACAAGAATTTGCGTTCTATAAATAACTAAGTGTAATTCGCAAAACTCACCCTTTTATTACATTCTGTTGTGGAATGAACGGCTGATAACTTCTAATTGGTGTTCACGGCTTAACTTAACGAAGTTTACAGCATAACCAGACACACGAATTGTCAATTGTGGGTAGTTTTCAGGGTGTTCCATAGCGTCTTCAAGCATTTCACGATTAAGAACGTTTACGTTAAGGTGGTGAGCACCTTTTACGAAGTAACCATCCATAATTGTAACAAGGTTATCAACACGAGTTTCTTCATCTTGACCTAACGATTGAGGCACGATAGAGAATGTGTTACTGATACCGTCTTGAGAGTCTCTATATCTTAATTTAGCAACTGAGCTTAAAGATGCAATCGCACCGTTATTGTCACGTCCGTGCATAGGGTTAGCACCTGGAGCGAAAGCAGTACCTGCTGTACGACCATCAGGAGTAGCACCTGTTTTTTTACCGTACATCACGTTAGATGTAATAGTAAGAAGAGACAATGTAGGTTGAGCGTTTTTGTAAACTGGAAGTTTTTTAAGCTCTCTGTTGAAGAAGTAAACTAAGTCAACACCCATGTGGTCAACACGGTCATCATCATTACCGAAACAAGGGAAATCTTTTTCGATTTTGAAGCTTTCAGTTAAACCTTTTTCATTACGAACAGCTGTTACTTTACCATATTTAATCGCTGATAAAGAGTCAAGAGCGATAGAAAGACCTGCAACACCATAAGCTAAGTTGATAGTAGGGTCTGTGTCGATTAACGCCATTTGAGCTTTTTCGTAATAGTATTTATCATGCATGTAGTGAATGATGTTCATAGAGTCGTTGTATACACGAGCCATTTGAACTAACACTTTTTTGTAGTTGTTGTAAACTTCTTCGAAATCTAACACATCACTAGATAAAGCAGGAATGCCTTCTAACATTAAAGTACCTGTCATTTCACAGTGACCAGAGTTAAGAGCAAGAAGTAATGCTTTAGCAAGGTTACAACGAGCACCAAAGAACTGAATTTGTTTACCGATAGCTTGGTAAGACACACAACAAGCGATACCATAGTCATCACACTCACGAACTTCACGCATTAAGTTGTCATTTTCGTATTGGATAGATGAAGTATCAATAGAAACTTTAGCACAGAATGCTTTAAATCCATCAGAAAGCTCAGGACTCCAAAGAACTGTAAGGTTAGGTTCAGGAGATGGCCCTAAGTTATATAATGTTTGTAAGAAACGGAATGAAGTTTTAGTAAGTTTTGTACGACCATCATTAAAACGACCACCAATAGCTTCTGTTACCCATGTTGGGTCACCAGCAAAGATGTCATTGTATGCTTTCATACGTAGGTGACGTACCATACGTAATTTAATAACAAATTGGTCAATTAATTCTTGAGCAAAAGTTTCATCAATGTTACCTTTGTCTAAATCATATTGAATATAAATATCTAAGAATGTAGAAACATTACCTAATGACATTGCAGCACCATCTTGTTCTTTAACAGCAGCAAGATAAGCCATATAAACCCATTGTACTGCTTCTTGAGCACTAGTAGCTGGTTTACTTAAGTCAAGTCCATAGATTTCACCTAGAGTTTTAATAGCTTTAAGGGCTTTGATTTGCTCTGTGATTTCTTCACGAAGTCTAATGTTAGCATCTGTCATAGGGCTAACAACGTGGTGAAGATCTTCATTTTTCATTTCAATCAAGAAATCAATACCATAAAGAGCTAGACGACGGTAGTCACCGATGATACGACCACGTGCATAGTTATCTGGAAGACCAGTGATGAAGCCTAAAGAACGGAAAGAACGAATTTCTTCAGTGTAAGCATCAAAAACACCTTCATTGTGAGTTTTACGATAGTTTCTGAAAATATCTTTTACTTTGTCGCTAAGTTCAATACCATTTTCTCTACAAGCTTTTTCAACAACACCAATACCACCATAAGGCTTGATAGCACGACGCAACAACTCATCAGTTTGAAGACCTACGATTATCTCATTTTCACGGTCAATGTAACCAGCTTGGTGAGAAATGATAGTAGATACTGTTTCGTTGTCTAATGAACGAACACCATTATTTGCACGTTCTTCTTCAAGAGCTACAAGACAAGCATTCCAAACTTTTTTTGTACGTTCTGTAGCACCTACAAGGAACGATGCATCACCTTCATAAGGAGTGATGTTAGTGTGGATAAAATCAGCTAAATTGATTTCGTTATTCCACAAACCAGCTTTAAAAAAACTATTCATATTCTATATTTTAATAATTTATAATATTCTCTTTTTTAATGTCCACAAAGTTAATATTTTTTTCACAAAAAAATCACATAAAATTATAATTAATTCCTATATATGGATAAAAAAATATTATACTGAATAAGAACAACAAAACACATCAAAATACGATTCGTAAGCAAATCAAACCAATTAGAATCAACTTAATTTTAATACCCATTTATACATAACAAAACTATTGTATTTGACCTATTTTATTTATACCTTTGCACTAAATAAATAACGGTTATTAAAAATGAAAAAAAAAACA
>JAWXTO010000009.1:0-25656 GCA_044433545.1 Rikenellaceae bacterium | reverse complement strand
GCTTTAAATAATAACCTCTCAACTTTGAGCGATGACCTCCCAGAAAACCCAGCTAGAGGTAATGATTCAAAAACCTATGGGTCATCTCATTCAGTGTCCACAGCGTCTAAGAACACTGCAAAGTTAAAGAAAAAAACACTTCATCAAAGGTTAAAGCAAAAAAAAGTTCTTTATGTTTAAATAATATAGAAAAATTTAAAATATAAAACACATTTTTACCTTTGAATTACATAAATTTAAGACTAAATTTAATAAAATTACACAAAAATATAAAAAAATAAACATTTATTACGAAGCTCTATTTTACACCTCTTCAAATCTCAAAAAACTCATAAAAACCTCAGAAATTCAAATTTCAAATAATTACAAACACCCCTATTTTTCGAGGCACTAATATAAAAAAACAAAAAACTCAACTCAACCGAGAGCAATAATCACACATAAATTTTAATCATCACCCCCTTATTTTTATACCATCCACCGACGATTCAACAAAATACACTTGCTCAAATTTTAGCTTTTAAAACGTAATATATTCAATTCTAAAACATCAAAAATGAAAGCCCAAAACAGCATTTAGATAATAATTTCACAAAAAATACACTTGTTATGTAAAAATATTTTTATTAGATTTGTGGTTATACTAATGTCAGTTAATACAAAAAAACAAATTTAAAACAATGGAAAATTTAACAAAACAGTATGTTGATACATTTATGGCAAATGTAATCTCAAAAAACCCAAACGAAAAAGAATTTCATCAAGCAGTACACGAAGTTGTAGAAAGTGTAGCAGAATATATCATTCAATCACCGCAACTTCAAACGATGAAAATTTTAGATAGAATTGCAGAACCAGAACGTGTAGTAATGTTTCGTGTACCATGGTTAGACGACAAAGGAGTCGTACAAATCAACAAAGGTTATCGTATTCAAATGAACAGCTCAATAGGACCTTACAAAGGTGGTCTTCGTTTTCACTCAAGTGTAAATCTTAGCATCTTAAAATTCCTTGCTTTTGAGCAAGTATTCAAAAATGCTCTTACAACTTTGCCTATGGGCGGTGGTAAAGGTGGTTCTGACTTCAACCCTAAAGGAAAATCTGATAATGAGGTTATGAAATTCTGTCAAAGTTTTATGACTGAACTTCAAAGACACATCGGCAGCAACACAGACGTTCCTGCTGGTGATATAGGTGTTGGTGGACGTGAAATAGGCTTCATGTATGGTCAATACAAACGTTTACGCAACGAATTTACAGGTACGCTTACTGGTAAAGGTCAAGGTTGGGGAGGTTCTCCACTTCGTCCAGAGGCTACAGGATATGGCACTTGCTATTTTGCTCAATCAATGTTAGCAACTAGAGGCGAAAGCTTTGAAGGCAAAACAGTTGTTATATCAGGTTCAGGAAACGTTGCTCAATATGCTGTAGAAAAAGCTACTGCATTAGGCGGAAAAGTAGTAACTCTATCTGACTCTTCTGGTTATATCTATGACGAAGAAGGTATCAGCCCTGAAAAGTTAGAATATGTAATGGATCTTAAAAACATCACTAGAGGCCGTATCAAAGAGTATGCAGACAAATATCCTAACGCTAAATACTTCCCTAACGAACGTCCTTGGGGCATTAAATGTGACATCGCATTGCCTTGTGCTACTCAAAATGAGCTAGACGGAGAAAATGCTAAAACTCTTCTTGAAAATGGTTGTATTTGTGTTGCTGAGGGTGCAAACATGCCATCTACACCTGAAGCTATCGCTGCTTTCCAAGGTGCTAAAATTCTATATGCTCCAGGTAAAGCATCAAATGCTGGTGGTGTAGCAACTTCGGGACTTGAAATGACTCAAAACTCAATACGTCTACAATGGACTCCAGAAGAAGTTGACGCTAAACTTCAAAGTATCATGAGTGACATCCACGCTGTATGTGTTAAATATGGCACAGGCGCAGATGGATATATTGATTATGTAAAAGGTGCAAACATCGGTGGATTTATCAAAATCGCAAACGCAATGTTAGACCAAGGTTTAGTATAAGCTTTTTAAATATATATCTAATTATTATTACGAGTTCGGCATAATGTCGAACTCGTATTTTTATTTTTACTATAAAATACGTACCTTTGCTTAACCTTACTAAACTATAATTGATATGACACAAAACCAGACAAAACCAAACTACAACGAAATCACCTGGATCTCAGCACTTCGCATCCTTGCATGCCTATTAGTAATAATTGCACACTGTTGCGACCCATTTGTTAGCGGAGACTCGGTCGAAGGCTTTAATGCAGGAGCACTTTGGGGAACATTATGTCGTGCCTCAGTACCTTTATTCATGATGATTTCTGGAGTTTTACTTCTACCTTCGAAATTAAGTGTAGGTGACTTCTATTCTCGTCGACTAAAACGCATTCTAATACCATTCATATTTTGGAGTTTGGTTTCACCATGGTTATTCTATGTTTTCACACAGTCTATGGATACAGTAAATCCTACTATAATAGCTGAAAATCACACACTTCTAGCAACAATTCAAGCTAGCTATTTATGGCTCTTCAATTTCTCATATTCAACCATCCCTTATTGGTATATTTATATGATGATTGGTGTTTATTTAATCATACCACTAATATCTGACTGGCTGAAAAAGGCTTCACGTCGTGATTTACATATAGTCTTAGGAATATGGCTATTTACTACGATTGTTCCTTACATCCAAGCAGCTCTTCCTCTTATTGGATATGCTGGAAATTATGGAAGCATGGGCATTTATGGTGAATGTTCTTGGAATATATTCACTACTTTTCAATATGTAGGAGGATTTTTAGGCTACACACTATTAGCTCACTACTTAGTTCGTTTCCCATTAAGTTGGTCACTATCGAAAACCCTACTTATTGGTGGACTAATTTTCGTAGCAGGTTATGCAATTACACTTTATGGCTTTCATTACACAAGAGACAACTATCCTGACAACTTTAATATGCTAGAGGTTATATGGTCATTCACTAACATAAACGTAGTAATGATGACCGTTGCATTATTTATAATCGTACAAAAAATAGAATTTAAACCAGCTGCATGGATAAGTTCATTATCTGCTGCAACTTTTGGAATTTTCTTATTACATTTCGTTGTTGTACATGTTGTTTATGAACTTATAGCTCAAAACCTTGTATTTAATCCTATATTACAAATCCTTGTTATAGGCATTATCTCTTTCATATTAACAAGTGTAATTATGGTTCTGTTACGTAAAACTCCTTTGTTCCGCAAATTAAGCTAACAAGAGAATTTTGACATAAAATATACCAAAAGGGTATTCACAAATGAAAGTTTTGTGGATACCCTTTTGTATAGTGGATAATTATTCTTTACTTTGTCTATTAAAGTAATGTACAAAACAATCAAAAAATTTAAATAATGAGAAAAACTCTACTTACAGCGCTAGTTTTATGTGGACTAATGTCAAGCCCACATATACATGCTCAATCAGAAAGCTACAAAACACCCTCTACTGCTATCAAACAGGTGTTAGACTCTCAACCTGCACCAACAGTAGTCATAGGAAAAGGAGCAAACCAAAACTATATGGTAATCCTTCAACAAGACAACTTATTTTTAGACATCGAAGATATCGCAAATAACGAATATCGACTAGGTGGCATACGTGCTAATGTAAACAATTTCTCTGTAACACGTGTCAACCATCCAAACAACATCCATCTAAAAATCAACGGAGTAGATAAAGCTATCAAAGGGCTTCCTTTAGAGCTAAACATATCTGATGTTAAATGGTCTCCATCAAACAAATATGTTGCATTTGCAAACATCACTGAAAACGAAACAGAACTTTGGAAAGTAGACGTTGAAACTCTTGAAGCTGAGAAAATTAACGAACAACCAATGAATCTTACTACTGTTCGTGAAGGATTCTTCTTTCTTGATGATGAAACTATCTTGTATCCTGCAACAGTAGCAGGCATGAAAATTCCAGACATGGAGAAAACTGCCGATGGACCTGCTGTTCAAGAGGTAAATGGCAAAAAATTAGGCAATAGAACAATCGCTGACGTTATCACTACCCCTGCCGAAGAAGACATGTTTGAATATCTTACAACATCTCAGCTTATTATGGTCTCTGAAGGTGTATCGAAAAAGGTTGGTAAACCTGCAATCATTTCAAATATTGACCTATCACCTGACAAACAGTTTATGTTACGTTCTACAGTTCATAAACCATATTCATATATCACAGCCTACAACTCATTCCCTAGCAAATTAGAATTAGTTGAAGTTACAACTGGACGTGTCATTAAAACTTTAGAAGACAAAACTGCCGAAGCCGAAAAACCAAAAGATAAGAGTGACAAAACGCCTAAACCTTCTAAATATTCGTGGAGAGCAGACCTTCCATCTACGCTATTCTGGCAAGAAAAAGCAGAAGAAGAAGAAAAAGAAGAGGATACAGACACTCCAGACAAAGATAATGAAGAAGAAAAGGATAAAGACGAACCAGAAAAAACTTTCCAAACACTGATTTATCAACAGTCAGCACCTTTCACTGCTGAAAAAGAGCTAGTGCTTAAATCTGAATACTCATTTGGAGGCATAACTTGGGGTAACGAAACTTTCGCTTTATATAACGACTCTTCTAAAAAGCAAAAAATCAATCGTACACTAAAATTCAATCCATCAGACGTTGATGCTGCTCAAGAAGTGTTATTCACAAAAACAACACGCCCAGATAGCGTTAAAAACTACACCGTGACAGGTCAACCATATACTACATCAAGTCAATATGGCACACAAATTCTTTATTTAGACAAAAAGCCTTCTAAACTATACTTCACAGGCAGCAATCGCCCTAATTTAGATGGCGATTTAATGTCATTCATAGATGTTTTTGACTTAGGAACTAAAGAATTTGAACAAATATGGCTATCTCCTGCTCCATACAAAACTAATATCATTAAAATTAAAGATTTCAAAAACTTTGAAGTAGTTGTTTCAAGACAATCTCCAACAACTCCGAACAATTATGCACTTATAAACATCAAAAAAGGCACTGAAACAGAACTTACTTCCTTTGTTGACCCTACTCCATCACTTCGTGAATTAGGCAGAGAATATGTTTCATATCAACGTAAAGACAGTGTTGAACAAAGAGCTATACTTCTTACTCCTAAAGGCTATAACAAAGAAACTGACGGAACACTTCCTGTGTTTATGTGGGCTTATCCTCGTGAATATAAAAATGCAATTGAAGCAGAGAAAAATCACACACACAAATATAGCTTCATTTCAAGCACATCTGCTGCATTAGCTGCATTAGAAGGCTATGCTGTTATGTTAGACATGAGCATGTATATAATTGCTGACAGTGTTGAGGGCGACCCTAACGATGTATTCATCACTCAACTAGTATCAAACGCTGAAGCAGCTATTGACTTTGTTGTTGACTATGGCGTAGGTGACAGACATAGAATTGGCGTAGGAGGTCACTCTTATGGCGCATTTATGACAGCACATTTATTATCTCAAAGTGACTTATTCGCAGCAGGCGTGGCACGTAGTGGCGCATACAATCGTTCTTTAAGACCATTTGGATTCCAAACAGAACGTCGTACATATTGGAAAAACCCAGAATTGTATTTTGACATGTCTCCATTCTCACATGTGAACAAATTAAAAGAGCCTATTTTATTAATTCACGGTGGTTTAGACGAAAACACTGGCACATTCCCTGTACAATCTCAACGTTTATACCAAGCTCTTTCTTATTTTGGCTACACTTCGAGATATGTCGTGTTACCTTATGAAAGCCACGGTTACAAAGCTACACAAAGCAATTATCAACTTTGGTGGGAAACTATTAACTGGCTAGATAAACATGTGAAGAATGCTAAAGTTAAAGAAGAAAAAAAGAAATCAGAGGACAAATAGAATAATTCACTAGAAATTCACATAAAAAAGACAATTTGCAAAACTTAAAACTTTGTAAATTGTCTTTTTTTATTATTAAGATTCTTGAGAATAAATACCTTATATATTTTTTTCTAAACTAAATTTAACTTTTGGCTTAAATTTAGTTCTATTTATAAATAATTGAAAGCACATTCTCATTTAATGAATTCTAAATTTAATAAAAAAAATATGAAAAAAGTAACTGTTTTTGCTTTATGTTTGGCTGCAATGTCTACACTAAGCGTAAACGCTCAAAGTGGAGCTAACTACAAAATTGTTGACACTCAACAAGCTAAATGTTTTGATGACAAAGAAGAAATTGCTGCACCTAAAAAGGGTGAGGCTTTTTATGGTCAAGATGCACAACACATCGGAAATGTACCATCGTATACTGACAATGGTGATGGCACTATCACCGACAATGTTACAGGATTAATTTGGCAAAAAGGCTATGAAGTTATGGGTTATAGCGATGCCCTTGAAGCTGTAAAAAGCTTTGAACTAGCTGGTCACACTGATTGGCGTGTCCCAACAATAAAAGAAGCATTCTCGCTTATATTATTTAGTGGAGCTGATGTAAGTGGTCAATCTGGCACAAATGGTGGCTTTAGTGGAATTCCATTTATAGACACTACATATTTTGACTTTAAATACGCTGCTAATGGCAACAGACCTATTGATACACAAATGCTTAGCGACACAAGATATGTAGGCTCTACTGAAACAGAAAATCTAATTTTTGGTGTAAACTTTGCAGATGGTCGTATCAAAGGATATGGAATGTACTTCGGTAGTGGCGAAAAGCCATTTGTAGTTCGTTTCGTTAGAGGCGCAGCTTATGGACAAAATGATTTTGTAGACAATTCAAATGGAACAATTAGTGATAAAGCAACTTCGTTAATGTGGGCTAAAGAAGACAGCAAAGAATCTATGAATTGGCAATCAGCGTTAGAGTATGCTCAAGAGATGAATGCACAAAACTATCTAGGTTATTCAGATTGGAGATTGCCAAATGTCAAAGAATTACAAAGTATTGTTGACTATACTCGTTCTCCACTTACTACATCTTCTGCGGCTATTGATCCTATGTTTGATATGACAACTATCATTGATGAAGCTGGTGAAGAAGACTACGCATTTTATTGGTCATCAACTACACACGAAAATTCAGGAGCTAAAAATAGTGGTAGTGCTGGTTCTTATGTTGCATTTGGTCGTAGTTTAGGCAATATGTCAAACTCTGAAGGTATGGGCATAGGTCAAGGAATGGGCCAACAAGGAATGCAACAAGGTCAACAAGGAATGGGTCAACAAGGAATGCAACAAGGTCAAAGAGGTCAACGTCCAGAAGGTCAACAAGGAATGGGTCAACAAGGTCAACGCCCAGAACATCCTGAAGGTCAGCCAGGAGACTCTACTCTAATGGCAAATAGAGGTCAACGTCCAGAAGGTCAACAAGGCGAACGTCCTCAAATGCAACAAGGTCAAGGAATGCAACAAGGCCGAGGAATGCAACAAGGCCGAGGAATGGGTCAAGGTCAAACAGGTGCTATGGGCAATAGCGAGCCTAAGTGGGTTGACATACATGGTGCAGGTGCTCAACGTAGCGATCCAAAATCAGGTGATCCTTCAGAATTCGCAAATGGTAATGGTCTTCAAGGTGACGCTATCAGAATTTACAACTTTGTTCGTTTAGTTAGAGACTTATAGATAATTAGTTTTATTTAGTATAATTATGTGTGAAGAGGTTTTTAACCTCTAAAGTAAAACCCCAAAAGACAAAATCGTTTTTTGGGGTTTTGCGAATCTAGCCCTTAACAAAAAAGTAATATTATTCATTTTCTAAATTTCTTAATTGCATATAAAAATATAAATTATTACATTTGCTTCAATGTGTATGTTTCATACCGAACATAAATGAATATGATTTTTGATTTTAAGAAAGGATTCAATAATGAGTCCATTAACAATAAAACAGAACGACCATTAATTGCTATTTCTGCTAACATTATAGATGAAAATTCAGCTTTACATAGTGCGTATAGTGAAGCAATTATTGCAGCAGGAGGAATTCCTATGATAGTGCCTCATGTTTGTGATTGCGAAACTATACAATCGCTTGTCGAGCAAGCAGATGGAGTACTTTTTAGTGGCGGAGCAGATTTTGATGCTACTTATTTTGGAGAAGAAAACATTGAAGGGTTAACAGAATACAATACATCACGTGATTATCACGAATTTATGCTATTAAGAGCTGCTATAGACCGAGGAATCCCTATTTTTGGAATCTGTCGAGGCTTTCAGTTGTTAAACATCGCTTTCGGTGGCAGCATGTACCAAGATTTACCTTCACAATACCCTACTAAACCTCTTAATCATTCCATTTTAACAAATAAACATCTAGGCGTACATGATGTGCAAATATTAGAAGACTCTTTGTTGTGCGAAATCTTGCAAACAACAAACATTTCGGTCAATTCTCGTCATCATCAAGCACTTAAAAACATAACACCTTCGCTTAGAGCTGTAGCATTTTCTGATGATGGCGTTGTAGAAGCAATAGAGGGATACCCTAATCATAAAATTTTAGGTGTACAATGGCATCCTGAGAATATGGCAACAACTGGAGGCTGTTTAGCTATGCAACGGCTATTTAGTTTCTTTGTAAATGAAGCAAGATTATACCAAAAAGCACGTAAAATACATCGTCAATCACCAATTGTAGACTCTCACTGTGACACGCCTATGCTTTATGAAGATGGAGGTTTTGACTTATCCGTTAGAAATAGTCTAGCTAAAGTTGACATCGCAAAAATGGAGGAAGGTCGCTTAGATGCTACGATTACAGTAGCATACATTCCGCAATCTACACCCTTAGAAACAGCGTACGAAAAGACAATAAACATCTTAAACCGCTTTAAGCAAGACATAGAAGCTCATAAAGACAGAATGACTTTAGTAAAAGACACCGTAGAGTTAATAGCCGCTAAAAAACTAGGGTTAAGAAGCGTTATGTTAGGCGTTGAAAATGGTTTAGCGATAGGCACAAGTCTTTCAAATATAGATAAATTTAAAGATTTGGGAGTTGTGTATATCACGCTATGTCATAATGGCTCTAATTTAATTTGTGACTCAGCAAAAGGCGAAAAACCTTATGGAGGAATAAGCGAATTTGGCAAAGAAGTTATTACACGTATGAATAAATTAGGCATTACGGTAGACATTTCTCATAGTTCTAACGAAACTACCATGCAGGCTATAAAATTGAGCACACAGCCAATAATTGCATCACATTCATCATGCAAGTCGTTGTGTGACCATCCACGTAATTTGTCAGATGAAGCAATTTGTGCTATTTCGGCATCTGGTGGAGTTGTACAAATTTGTGGATATGGCGGTTTTTTATGTAGCGACAGAGAAGCTACGATTCACGACCTAGTGAAACACATAGAATATGCTGTAGGTTTAGTTGGATATGACTCAGTTGGCATAGGTTCTGACTTCGATGGAGATGGAGGTGTCATTGGTTTTGATGGTGCTAATGAATTTATGTGTTTAACAGTTGAATTATTGCGTCGAGGACACAAAGAAGTCGACATTGCAAAAATAATGGGTGGTAATATATTGCGTGTTTTATCGCATAACTTAAAGGGGAACTATTAAAAGTCGCCTTAAAATAATTGATATTATGGTTCTAAATTATATCTGGGCAGCTTTCTTTATAGTTGCATTCATAGTAGCTACTTTAAGTGCTATTTTTACGGGAGAAGGTGACCTTTTCTCGGCCATGGTAAATGAAACATTTAACTATGCTAAATTAGGATTTGAAATTTCACTAGGTCTTACGGGTGTGCTTTGTTTGTGGCTCGGAATTATGCGTGTAGGAGAGAAAGCAGGCGTTGTAAATATGCTAGCTAGACGTGCTGCACCACTTTTCAGCAAGCTATTCCCCGAAATCCCTAAAGAACATCCTGTCACGGGGTCTATGTTTATGAATTTCTCGGCAAATTTACTAGGTCTTGACAATGCTGCTACACCTATTGGACTTAACGTGATGCAACAGTTACAAGGCATTAATAAAGACAAGACTACCGCAAGCAATTCGATGATAATGTTTCTTATGATTAATGCTTCGGGCTTGACTTTATTGCCCGTGACCATTATGATGTATCGTGCACAACTGGGGGCTGACAATCCTGCGGATGTGTTTGTGCCTATAATGATTGCAACAGGCGTATCAACGCTTACTGCTATTACCCTTACAGCCATAAAACAGAAAATTAATTTACTTCAACGTGCTATTTTAGTGCCAGGACTTTGTTTCGTGGCGTTTATTATAGGAGTTACATGGCTTTTCACCTCTGGAGACAAAGAAGTTTTATCAGCTGGGGCAACAATTTTCTCAAATGTGTTGTTAATGGGGGTTATTACAAGTTTTATTGTAATAGGATTATTCAAAAAAGTTAACGTATATGACAATTTCATTGAAGGTGCTAAAGATGGCTTTAAAACAGCAATAACTATTATCCCATATCTTGTGGCAATACTCGTAGCGATAGGTGTATTTAGAGCTTCAGGGGCAATGGATTTCATCATTGCTGGCATAAGTAACGCCATTGAATCTATGGGGTTAAATTCTGATTTCACGGGAGCTTTACCTACGATATTCATGAAGCCTTTGAGTGGCAGCGGAGCACGAGGAATGATGATAGATGCCATGAATAGTTATGGCGTTGATTCATTTGTTGGTCGTTTATCGAGCATTGTGCAAGGCTCAACAGACACTACATTTTATGCTGTAGCTCTTTATTTTGGTTCTGTAGCTATTAAGCGCATACGTTATACTTTGACATATTCTCTTATTGCTGATTTAATGGGGGTTTTGACAGCTATTGCTGTGGCTTATATCTTTTGGGCGTAATGCTTTATTAGATTATGTTATATAATCTATTAAATGGGTCTGTGACCCTGCCCGTCTGGCATTAAGACAGTCCTATTCATCTCAAATTCTATGTGCGCAGCCTCAGCCGACACGACTAAAGAAGCAAGCTCTGCTTGCGCAGTCGGCTTACAGCTCGGAAGAGCTGTAAATTTTTCTATTTTATACTTTTAAAAAATTATATAAAACCCTTTTGCTCTACTTTTTTCAAAAAAGTAGCAAAAAACTTTGCGCAGGGCGCTTCTTTACGCTAAAATTTTTGATTAAAGCTAAAAATCAAGAACTCGCTTGTTACTAGGTAATGGCTTCGCACAAAGTTCGCTCGGTGCTCAAACACTTGATTTTTTTAACGCTTTAATCTGCAAATTTCTTAACGCTAAAGCTTATGCGCAGGGTGATAAGTTGGAACTTGATTTTTTTAATGTGGGAGATTAGACTATATAATCTAATAAATGAGGCTTCGTCTCTGCCTCATCACATGACCCAGACCCAGGTGTCTTTATCTGATAATGACTCATTAAAACAGAAGCCACTCCATTCAAATGCTTTCAGCTTTTCGGGATTAGTGATGTTGTTTTCTAGCATATAGCGAATCATTTCTCCACGTGCCATTTTTGTGTGTATAACAACTTGTTTTAACTTGTCTCCTTTGTACTGTAAAAATTGAAAATCTATTACACGAACTGCTTTTGTGACTTCTTTCCAATTAAAAGCCTTTTGTTCTTCTTTTGAAGCAAGATAAAGTAGTGTTCCTCCTGATTCTTTAATGTCCTCGATAAATTTCTGCGTTTGAATGTTACGCCAATATTTATCTACACGTTCATCACTGTCGTATAGCCTCACAAAGCCTTCCATTCTGTATGGTTGAATAAAATCTAATGGTCGCAGTAAGCCGTACAACAATGAAGAAATGCGTAAATGTTTCTGTAAATATCTTTGTTGAATCGCAGAAAACGTCAGACTATCTTTAAAATGTTTAAAAACAACTCCATCATAACTTTCTAGCGCAGCAAGTGCTTTCTCATTTTCGTTAATGCAGCTTTCAAAACGAAATTTCAGTTGACGTGCTATAGGTGTGCTAACTTTAAATATTTCTTCTAGCTCTATGGCACTATATCGCAACATCAATGACAAAATATGATGAGTGTGCTCTAAAAAACGAGGTTGTGTATGCTTTATTTTGGAAGTTTTCTCTCCAATTTTCACATCTGCTTTTTCAAGCATTGTTTTTGCTGGTGATATTAGTGCTATCATAACTTTGTTCTTAAACTACATTAAAAAGAGTGACTAACAAGGCAATTTTTGTCACTTCCCTCGACTCCCAAATCCTCACGTACGCCAGTACGCTGCGGTTTGTGAGCCTTCACGAAGCCCCAAAACTCATCCTTCTTAGTCACTCTCTGTGCTGAGTGCGCTTATTGGTCACCCTCTTTAATCTCCCCTTAAAAATTATTCCTTTAAACTAGGAAGGAAACCATTACCAAGTTTTTTCATCTTTTTCATAAGTTGATCAACAACTTTAGGATTGTGCTCAGCAACGTTTATCGTTTCGTAAGGGTCGATAAGGTGGTCAAAAAGCATAATTCTCTCAGTTTTTCCATCATCATATAGAGAAAGACGATATCTATCGTTTCTAATAGTTAAAGCATCAGTCCAATAGCTAAGAACTTCAGTTCTTGTTTTAGCTTTTGGATTTTTTAACACAGGAACAAAGCTAGTTCCGTCAATTCCTTCTGGTGCTTCAATACCTGTAAGCTCACATAGTGTTGGATATATGTCTACAGTTGCGACAAGTGCATCAGTTTTAGCTCCTTTTTGCTCCATATCTGGTGTACTAACAATGAATGTAGAATTTAATGAACGCTCAAAAGTCGAGTGTTTTCCCCACATTGTGTGGTCACCAAGATGCCAACCATGGTCACCCCAAACTACTACAACAGTGTTTTTATCTAAGCCTAATTCTTTAAGTTTATCCATCACTTTACCCACTTGAGCATCTGTATAACTCATAGCAGCAAAGTAAGCATGGCGCAAATCTCTCGAATATTCTTCAGATAGGATTTTTCCCATTTTTGCTTTCTCTGGGTGCGTGTATTGATATGCAAATTCGCCACTATTGTGTAGGAAAACTTCATCAACACCTTGAGGAACATCTCTATTAGCTGAAAGCTCTACATCTTCTGATTTGTACATATCCCAATATTTCTTTGGTGCAGAGAATGGCAAGTGAGGTTTGAAGAAACCTACAGCCATAAAGAAAGGCTTATCAGATTTTGCAAGTTCTTCAAGCGTTGAAGTTGCTTGTAGAGCTACAACACCATCAGGATAGCTTTCGTCAGGAACATCTAATGATTCAAACGCTGGAGCATAACCAGTTCCGTCATATCTGCTTGCACCATTAGCGTAAGAGTGTAACAAACCGTCACCTTTAGGCCATGGACTGTCTTCGTCAACGACAAATTTATCCCAACTGAATGGTAATTCTGCAATATAGTCATCATTGTAATCAGTTCCTCCGTCAGGGCTGTGACTAATCTTACCCATTCCAACAGTATAGTATCCGTTTCTTCTTAAATGATGAACAAATGATTCAGGTTTTTCAGTTTCTGTGCTTTCGATAAGTGCTTCAGTAAACCAGTGATTAGTTGTGTGTATCTTTTCTTTAGGATTTACGCCTGTTAACATTGCAGCTCTTGATGCACCACTTGTAGGCACTTGAACATACTGATTGTTAAATAATAGTCCATTTGAAGCAATTGCATCAAGGTTAGGAGTTACCATATTTTCATGACCATAAGCCCCAATTTGAGTTCTTAAATCGTCAATACATATAAATAGTATGTTAGGCTGTTCTCCTTTTGTTTTAGCTTCTGCTGATTGACTTGCAATTATAGCTGCTGAAGTTAAAATTGCACCTGAAATTAGATTTCTTTTATTCATCGTTCTGATTTTTATAATTTATTAAAATTATGGTTATTTATAAAAACTTGCAACAAAGATAGTGTTTTTTTTATAAATTTAAAACAAATATCTGTTCAAAAATATTAATTTATGATAAATTGAGTGTTATATGATTAATATTTGTCGTAATATAAAATTAATAATAAAATAATTTATTAAAAATGGCGTTATGAACAAAACTGCAATAATTTAAGACCTTATGTCGTATAATTTTCCACTATTATTAAATGTAATTAATTATGAATAAAACAATTGTGTATCTTATTTCAACCTGCGTATTTTGTTTTAGTTGTAACTTAATTGAATACCACCCCTATGATGGTCAAACCTCAGTAAGTAATGTAAATTCGACTAATCTTCAGAAGATTACAACCAACACACAAGATAAAGATGAGTTTAGTTTTGTGTGGATGGGCGATACTCAGCGAAGTTATGACGAAACAGAAGATTTTGTCGAATATGTAAATGATAATTTAGATGTTGATTTTGTTATGTTAGGAGGTGATATTTCTGACTTTGGCACTACCTCTGAATTTGAACTGATACACGACATAATGGATGGTTTAGACGTACCATATTTAGCCTTAATTGGCAATCATGATGTTATAGGCACAGGACGCTATGTGTTTGAACAGATGTATGGTGACGACCACTTTTCATTCACTGTAGCCGACGTTAAAATTTTGTGTCTTAACACAAATGCTTTAGAGTATGGCAGCGATGAAGACATTCCCAATTTTGAATACATAGCTGACGAGTTAAGCAAATCAGACAACCCCGAAAGAACTATCGTAACTATGCACGCACGCCCATGCACAGAACAACTAGATAGCGTTCAAGGCGAAAAAATGCACAACGAATTAATAAAATTCAATGGTCTTATGTGTTGTTTGAATGCGCACGGACACAATACCGAAATAACAGATGTTTTTGATGATGGAATCTTATATTATCAATGTGCAAACATAAAACAACGAAGTTTTTTCTTATTCACAATTACAAAAATTGGCTACAACTATGAAGAAGTGTTTTTTTAGTATATTATTTCTGTTTATTGCTATTGTTAATGCTTCTAGTCAAGAAATATCGAACGATGAGACTAAGACATTTGGACAAAAGCTTATTCCTCACTATTTAAGAGTTCAATATGCAGGCTCTGTTGGTGCAGGCTCTATTGCCGCAGGTTGGACTTACGGACGTAATGACCAATGGGACTCAGACCTTGCTGTAGGTTTAGTTCCAAAGGCTTCATACGACAAAATCATGACAGTTATGACCATAAAACAAGGATATACACCTTGGAATATCAAGATAAAAGATAGCAGTTTTTCGATTTCCCCACTTACGTGTGGCATATTTGTAAGTACTGTTTTTGATAAAAATTTTTGGATTATAGAACCAGATAAATATAATCCGCCATACTATGGATTTCCAACTGCAATTAGAATTAATCCTTATGTAGGACAAAAGTTTACCTATTATCCAAAATGTGATATTTTAGGGATAAAATCAATATCTCCATATTATGAACTGAGTGTTAGCGATTTTAATTTAGTAAACAAAATCAACAATTCGTATTTAAAACCAAGAGATTATCTAAGTTTGGCACTAGGGGTTAAATTCACATTATGTAGTTATTAATTTTTTATTAAATTTGCATAAAGTTTATAGGGGAATTATTAGAAGCCCCCTATAGTAAAAATTAGATTGAGAATGAAACAAAAGTTATTGTTTTTTATAAAATATTATATATTCTGGATATTATTTTCTATAGTATGTAGAATATTTTTTATGTTATACCAGTGGAACCAAACTATTGAGCTAGAGGCATTAGATTTCGTGCGAATTTTTGGAAACGGCTTACAACATGACCTTTCTTTAGGAGGCTACGTAATGTTGTTAGCTTCAGTTGTTCTAGCAATATCGTCATTTGTGCCGACTAAATATGTTCGCTATACGTTCAATGTTATAACAATAGCTTTATTAGTCTTTTACAGCGCAGTTTTTACTTTTAATCTGGAATTATTCAGCAATTGGGGCTATCACATAGACACATCACCCTTAAAATATCTCCTTACTCCTAAGGAAATGTTTGCATCGTCGTCATTTTTTATGTTGACATTAGGGGCATTAGTTTACAGCTCTATGATTATTCTACCCTACATTCTTTACTCTCGTTTTGTCATTAAAAAGCTAGATTATAAAGTCATTGACATAAAATCTCTACCTATATTTTTACTTTTGGGCGGTGTTATGATTATACCTGTGCGAGGTGGCTTTAATGTCGCACCTATGAACGCTAGTTTTGTGTTTTTTCACCCTACAAACATGTATGCTAATCAAGCAGCCGTAAATCCAGTATGGAATTTCGTATATGAATTAGCACACATAAAAGATGGCAGCAAAGTTCTAAGTTTTATGGATGAAGAAAAAGCGAAATCAATCATAAAAGAGGTTAACATAGAAAGAGATAGTTTTCCAACTATATTAAACACTCAAGAGCCTAATATTGTACTGTTGCTTTTAGAGAGTTTTTCAGCTCAAGCGATTGAAGTATTGGGAGGAAAACCAGGCGTAACGCCAAATCTTAATGCTCTAGCTAAAGAAGGCGTGTTATTTAGTAATATTTATGCAACTTCGTCTCGTTCTGACAGAGGCTTAGTAGCTGCGATAAGTGGACTACCTGCTAATCCATATTACGCATTTATTGACAGCCCTGCAAAGCTAATGAAATATCCTTCCTTCCCAAAAACTATGGAAGAAAAGGGCTACTCTACTCGTTTTTATTATGCTGGAGATTTAAATTTTGGGAATTTTAGTTCATATACACGTATGAACTTTCAAGATGTCGTAACAGAAGACGATTTCTCTGGTGAAGCAATTAAAAACAGGTTCAAATGGGGTGTACATGATGAATATATGTTTGAACGCCTGTATGATGATATCTCTGAAGCTCCTCAACCATTCATGTACATGGCTTTTAATATGAGTAGCCACGAGCCATTTGACGTGCCGTTAAAATCAGAGTTTTATGACAATGACAATGAGAGTAAGTTTCTAAATTCTATACACTATTCAGATGTGCAGATAGGTAAATTTATTGACAACTGTAAAAGTTCAGGAATTTGGGATAACACATTGTTTATATTAATGGCAGACCACTCAACTAAGAATATTGGAGGGCTTGAATCTTATGACTCAGAAGCTTTCCACATTCCGCTTTTGTTGACAGGAGGCGCAGTAGCTGTACAAGATACCGTAATTACAACAATAGGCAGTCAAACAGATATGGTTGCAACTGTCTTTGCACAACTTGGGTTGGATGCAAGCTCTTATGAATATAGTCGCAATTTATTAAACGATGGAGCTAAAGGCTTCGCATTCTATTCATATTCTAATGATGCAGGTGTCGTTTCAGATGAGGGAATAAGCATATATAACCTAAAAATGAACAGTTTCATAAAGGGCGACGACCTTGAACAAAACAAACTACGCTGTAAAGCATTTATTCAAGAAATTACTAATGAATTTAGAAGGTAGTAATATACTTATTTAACTCAATACAATGCCCTAAATATTAATTCTAGGGTGCTATAGACTAACTTTGAACTAAAAAAGGTATATACTATGGCTAGCATAAAAGTTAAATTCAGAAAATCAAAGTTAGAAAATAAAGAAGGTGGAATTTACTACCAAATCATACAAAATCGAATAGTTCGCCAAATTCATACTGAATATAAAATATTTCCAACCGAATGGGATGGAGAAGGCATGTGCGTTTCTATACCATCACACGAAACTAATCGCAATAAAAAACTAATTGAAATCAAAGAAGGCATCAAACTTGATGTTAATAGGTTAAATCATATAATAACATCATTAAATAAAAAATCTGTCACATATACAGCAGAAGACATTGTTCAACACTTTAAAAACACATCACAAGGACCTACTATATTTAAATTTATGCAAGAGGTAATTTCACGTTTAAAAGAATTACATAAAGCTAGACTTGTTGAAACATATACAACTACTCTTAATAAATTTATGCGTTTCAGAGGAGGTAAAGATGTACTACTCACAGAATACAATTCAGATTTAATGGTAGCTTTTGAAGCATATCTTAAATATGAAAATGCCACAATAAATACTATCTCTTTCTATATGCGTACTCTTAGGGCTGTTTATAATAGAGCCGTTGAACAAGAACTTATTTCACAAAGATATCCTTTCAAACATGTTTACACAGGTGTTGACAAAACTATTAAACGAGCACTACCTCTTAAACAAATTAAACAAATCAAACAAATAGAACTTCTAAAATTCCCTAGAGTAGAATTTGCACGAGATATGTTTCTCTTTAGCTTTTATACACGAGGAATGTCGTTTGTTGACATGGCATATCTACGAAAAAAAGATTTACAAAATGGAGTTCTCACCTATCGCAGACGTAAAACTGGACAACAGCTACACATCAAATGGGAAAAGTGTATGCAAGACATTCTGAGTAGGTATCCCGTAAACAAAACTCAATATTTGTTACCCATCATAACACAATCAGATGTCAATGAAAGATTATTTTATCAAAAAATATTAACAAAAACAAATTATCAATTAAAAGAATTAGCTAAAATTCTTAATTTAAACATACCACTTACAATGTATGTTGCAAGACACTCTTGGGCATCTGTAGCAAAGAATAAAAACGTCCCAATTTCTGTAATATCTGAGGGCATGGGACATGATTCTGAAGCAACAACTCAAATATATCTAGCATCATTAGATAATGTAATCATTGACAAAGCGAACAAAATGATTATTAAATTGTTATTGTAAACTTAATTGATTTTTTGTTATCTTTGCAATAATAGAAAATTAATAACTAAACATATTTTATTCGATGAACAAACTAATCCGATTCTTTTTATTTCCAGTTATATGTATTATTTTGGGGTCTTGCAATAAGACTATTAATGTTGCACTTGTCACAGGGCATACAGATAGATTTCACAGCTGTGAGGTTATGTCTCCATACCTAGAAAAAACACTAACCGAAAACCCTAATTTTGAGATAACGCTAATTGATGTTACTTTAACTGAAAATGAGGAAATAAAATTTGACTCGTATGATGTAATTGTTCTTAACATTAACGAAATAGAATGGTCAAATGTTCAAAAACAAAACTTCGAGAGTTATATGGTTAATGGCGGAGGGTTAGTTGTTGTTCATGAGGCTGACAATGCTTTCCCAGAGTGGGCAGCATACAATGAAATGATAGGTCTCGGCGGTTGGGGAGGTCGTAGCACTATTGAATATGGACCATTTTTCTATTATTTAGATGGTGATTATGTAACAGACTCTCTATCATTAGGTGATGGAGGCAAACATGGAAACCGTGTTGCCTTTGAAATCAACGTGAGAGACAGCATACATCCTATTATGAAAGGACTACCGACTAGTTGGACACATTATGATGATGAATTATACGGAAATTTGAGAGGTCCAGCAAAAAACATTCATCCTCTAGCTACAGGTTTCTCTGACTCAAAAACAGGCGGTACAGGCAAAGAAGAATTAGTATTGTTCACAGTGAACTATGGCAAAGGACGTGTTTTTCATACCGTCTTAGGTCATTCGGGCAAAGGTCATGAAAAAGCATTAAAAAATAGAGGATTTGAAGTTACCCTTTTAAGAGGAACAGAGTGGGCAGCAACAGGCGACGTTCTTTTTGAATGTAAGTTTTAAGATAAGTAATATACGTGAAGAGGTTTATAGTAATGATTTACTGTAAACCTCTTTTTTTATATAATTTTCACTTTAAATTTAATTTTTTGCATAAAAGAGTGTCTAAAAAGAAAAGGTGATTTATATAGAGTTATATCAAGACAATAGTTTTGATATTTATTCTATATTTGAGTGGAATTTTATATGGGAAATGAAGATAAAATAATAAAGTTGATTGCAGACCCTCAATCATGCTACAGAGGATTCCAATTATTGGTTGAAACCTATCAGCAAATGATTTATTGGCATATTCGACGACTCATAGTGAGCCATGAAGATGCTGAAGATGTGATGCAAGAATGCTTTATTAAGATATATAGATATATTTAAAGGTGAATCGTCTCTTAAAACGTGGATATATCGAATAGTAACAAATGAAACGATACGTTACATTTCTAAAAATCGGTTAACAATGGAGTCGTATGATGAGCAAAGTCGACTTGTAGATATATTTACATCTGATTGCAACATTGATTTCAAGACAGTTCAAGCTCAGATTCAAATAGCTATACTTTCACTTCCTGAGAAACAAAGAATAGTGTTTAATCTAAGACATTTTGATGGTATGAGCTATGAACAAATATCAGAGATTACGGGTAGTAGTATATTTACACTGCGAACTAATTATCATTACGCTAGTGAAAAGATAAAAGAATATGTATTAAAAAGAGTATTAATATAATAGTTGACATGGAAGAATTTGACCTAAATAAGGTAGAGCGTGAGATGCCTCATAAATTACCTAGAGAAGATTATTTTGAAACCTTCTCAGCTAAGTTATACACTAAAATTGAGTCAGAAGAAATACGTCCAATTGAACCTGCTAAAACAGAAAACAAAAAACGTCGTAGAGTGTTATTTTCTCCGTATTCTATATTTTCTGGAGTTGCTGCCGCAGTTATATTGGTTTTAATGACAGTTTTTACAATAAATCATGTTCGTAATAACAACAATATAGATGTATTTAATGCGGAAGGCGACATTGTTGAGAGCTTAGACACTTATCTTACTACTTTAAGTGATGAAGAATTTTCTCAGTTATTTGAGGAAAGTTCTGTACAGCGAGATTTTTACGTAAATTTGCCAAAATTTGAATGATATGAGGTATTTATTTATTTTTATAATGTTGTTGTCTTACTTTTCGATTAATGCACAACCACAAAGGATTGGTGCCATCGGAGTGGGGACACAAATGAGACCTTTACCTGTGAATGCTCCAGAAAGACCTGGTGTTATACCGCCACCTATAAAACAACTAGAACAAGATGCAAAAGCTAGAAGCACTATAATTAATCTTTATATTGCATCTATCACAAAACGTCTAAACCTTGACACAAAAACAAGCAAACAAGTAGCTACTATTTTCACTGAATACTATAATGAGGTAGCAAATTTACCTATTGTTACTATTGATATTGAGGGGGATGCGACTGATGATGAACTTGAAGCACAATTATTCAGTAGTCTCAATAATATTGATTATACTACAGCGATAAAACGTAAATATTATCCAGAATTTAGGAAAATACTTACTGTGCGCCAAATATTAATGATGTATGACGTAGAGAGAGAGTTTTATGAACGAATAACTCTTGAAAGCATAAGGCGTAAAGAAAATACAACCCCATAAACTTAACTGAATTGGCTTTAATACTTTTTTTATAATATATAAACATTCTCTTCATTTGCGAGAAGGTGGCTTTTGATCCATTTGAGATGGCCACCCTCTTTTTTTTTACATTTCACAAAAAAAACATATATATTTTTCTTACATAACATACTGATTTATTAATAGTAATTAATTTTTTTTAATATTTTTTCATAATTAGATTTAATTTTTAGGCAAAACTATGTTCTAATATAGTTATGACAATAATTATGTGAAAAATAACGCATAATCGTGTTAAAAACACAAGTTCAAACAATAAATGGAGAAATAATGAGTATTACAACTGCTATAGACATGTTTGAAGGTATTAGTCTTGCTCAAATGGATGGCGTGAAATTAATGAATCGTACAGACCGTAAATTCTGGTTTAACATTAGCCATTTAGAAAGTTTGCTTTCAGACATAAAGGATGATTACTATGCTTTAGAGGTTAACGGAGAAAAGAACCTCCCCTACTCAACAACATATTATGACACTTCTGATAATCAAATGTACTTAAATCATCATCGTGGTAAGTTAAATAGGTTTAAAATAAGACGGCGTAATTATGTCGCTACAGAAAGTAGCTTTTTAGAGATTAAGTTTAAAAGCAACAAAGGGCGTACAATTAAAGAGCGGATACCTTCAATGTATAATAGTTCTAATTTTAATGAAAATGAAGGCGTTTTTATCCATAACAAAAGCCCCTATGAGGGATATAAACTTCAGAAAGTTTTAGTAAATGGATTTAAGCGATTAATGTTAGTTAGCAAACAAATGAATGAAAGGTGTACAATAGACCAAGAGTTAGCTTTCGTAAGTAATGGTGTACAAATTAAACTTGAACAACTCGTCATCGTAGAGGTAAAGACTGAAGGATATTCAAAGAGTCGCATAATTGACAGCTTAAACAATAGGCGACTGAAGGCTTCTGGGTTTAGTAAATATTGTATTGGACGCAGCATTACAGACAATTCACTTAAAATTAATTCATTTAAATTTAAACATCGCCAAATAGAAAAACATATTAAAACACCGATTAGTCAACTCATAAATTTAATATAATATGATTCAAGAAATTTTTGCTCAATCATCATCAATCTTTTCATCATCTGTTCATTTCGGAGAATGGATAGAAGGTATTCGTATACTAGGAATTAAACTAGTAAACATAAGCGACCTTTCAGAGTTATTATTGAGATTTTCGCTAAACACATTAGTACTTTTTCTAGTTCTACACTTTATCTATCTTAAAAACAGCAAAAGAAAGGATTTTTATTTTAGTTATATGGCTGTAGGAGTTGTCGTATTTCTTCTATGCTTCTTACTTAATAGCGTAAAACTAGAATTAGGGTTTGCACTAGGTCTATTTGCCATTTTTGGGATAATTAGGTATCGAACTGATGCGATTCCTATAAAAGAAATGACCTATTTATTCATAATTATTGGTATTTCTGTGATGAATGCGCTAGCAAACAAGAAAGTGAGTTATGCAGAGTTATTTATTACAAATGCTATCATTTTTATCGGTTTATGGATATTAGAAAAACGATTAAAACTTAGACAAGAAGGCACATTGACTATAATTTATGAGAATATATCTAATGTTCACACCGATAGTCACGATGTGCTATTACAAGATTTGAAAGACAGAACAGGTATTGACGTTAAACATTTTGAAATTGAAAAAATTGACTACTTAAAAGACATTGCAGTTATTACAGTGTATTTTAATGCAAGTTGTAATGGCTTCTCTCAAAAGGTTCAAAAACCAAAAAATGAAGAAAATGATGAAAATTAGAATGAATAATACAATATTAAGAATTGCGCTTATAGGATTGTTGTTTTGTGGGCTAAAAACAAGCTCTTTTGCTCAAGAAGTAGAAAACAACTATCAGTATAGGTTTGGACTTGACATGAACTGGACACTTCTTAAAGGATTAAAAGTGAACTTTGCCCCACAAATGCGCTTTGAAGAGGGATTTGAACAATTTCAACTTGGAGCTGGATTAAGATACAAAACTTTTGGTTTTCTGTATTGGGGAGCTAACTTTCGCCTAGAAGTTGAACCAAGCGATGAATATGTACAGGGTGCAGATAAATATGGACGATATGCGTTTGATGTCACAGCAAGAAAAAAATATGGAGATTTTACCCCGTCGTTACGAATGATGTATAGCAATTATACAAATGCAGACATTACAGATAGCGAATATTTTAGATATAGAGCTATGGTGAAATATGACATACCAAAGTGTCCTATCACCCCTTATGTGTCAGCTGAAGCATTTCAAGAACTAGCAGAAAATATGTTATACAAAATGAGATATACAGCAGGTTTTGACTTTAAAGTAAAAAAAGGAAGATATCTTAACTTTAACTATAAGTTAGATTACTTCATTTTGGACTATAAAAACAGACACATTTTTGATATTGGTTACAAATTTGACTTTTAAAAATTCTTATTATGCTTAAATATACTATTTCACTTTTGGTGCTTACCTTAGCACTTACATCTTGTCGTAATGAAGATTACATTTATGCACAAAACTATGACAATGATGTTGAGGCTTATGACCCTACACAAGAAGACACCGACACTTATCCCGATTGGACAGCAGAAACACACGGCAATGATGTTGCCCCTGACATAGATTTATTGTTTCCTGAACAAGCCGAAGTTTTACGCATGGATTTAACTATTAGCACTACAAATTTGAGTACAATGAACTCAAATTTAAGAACTATAGTGAACAATAACAGCGCAGGTAGCATAAATACCATTAGCGAAACGCCAGTATGGGTTTCGTGTACTGTGACATTTGATGACACCGATTGGTATCAAGTTGGAGTACGTTATAAAGGAAATTCAAGTCTTTCTCAAACTTACTCTTCTAGTAACAGCAAATACTCTTTTAAATTAGATTTTGACCAATTTGAGGACGACTATCCTGCCTTAAAGAATCAGCGTTTTCATGGATTCAAACAACTAAATCTAAACAGCAATTATAACGATTACTCTTTTATTCGTGATAAGGTTGTAGCTGATTTATTCCGTGAATTTAATGCTGTATCTGCTCATGCAAATTTTTGTGAACTTTATGTTAATGGAACATATTATGGGCTATACACAATCATTGAAGAGGTGGATGACTCGGTGATAAAAACACAGTTTGATGACAGTTCTGGGAACGCATATAAGCCTGAAATATCTTTCTCTTCAAGCAGTTACAGCACTAGCGGATTATACTTAAAAACAAACACATTCCCTGCTGATTATAGTGATGCAAATGCTTTATACAGTGCTTTACATTCGTCAAATCGCACTTCTGATGTAGATGCTTGGTGTGAACAACTGGAAAGTGTTTTTGATGTTGATACATTTTTAAAATGGTTAGCAATAAACACAACTATTCAGAATTGGGATTCTTATGGTAATATGGCGCATAACTATTATTTATACAATAATAGTGGAAAATTAACATGGATTCCTTGGGACCATAACGAAGCAATGAAAAGTGCATCAGGTAATTATACAACTTACACTCCTTCACAATTAACTAGCGTTAGTACATCATGGCCATTTATTCGTTATTTAATTGGTGTAGATAAATATAAGGCTATTTTTGATGGTTATCTTCGTGATTTTATAGATACTGTATTTGAACCTACAAAAATGATTGCAACGTATGAAAGTTATTATAGCTTATTATACGAATCTGTTTACAATGAGAGTTTTAACAAATATTCTTTCCTTAGTAAAGGCAGCGAATTTGACAGTGCTATTTCAACACTTAAAACACACGTTCAAACTAGATACAATTTAGTTGATAGTTATTTAGAATAAGAAAAATATAAATTTTTACGACTTATAAGTCCATTTAACAGAGAGAGTGTGGCTAACAAGGAAGTGTCAAAAATCGCCTTGTTAGCCACTCTCTATTTTAATAGTCTTTACAAACCTTTGTAAGGTCTACAGTAAACCCCGTAGTAGATGGTTTAAACTTGCCTTTAGCTGTTAGAAACTCTATTAAGCTATCGACATTTAAGCCTTTCGCCGAGCATGTATGAAACAATTGTTCTGCCCCAAATTTATTAATAATTGCCTCTTTTAGCGAGTCAACAGAGTAGTTATTCCCCTCCATCATACGCAGCACTTCATGTGCGTGTATCTCTTCCATAATTGTCCTTTTAAAATTCTACCAAAATTTATTATTCTCTTCGCTGTATTCAAAACCTACAGTTCCTAATTTAAGAACTAGCTCATCTTTATTAATATTCAAATCTTCACACAATTCATCAAGTGAAGCATATTGATCTCTTAGTTTCATATTTATGAAACTGTATAACATCA
>JAWXTO010000008.1:0-26513 GCA_044433545.1 Rikenellaceae bacterium | reverse complement strand
TCCCTCTTGTGCTTTAATACAGCTTTCTGTAGAATTTGCACAGACTTCAATTAAATATTCACTCATAATGTTAAGATTTTAAAAATTATTAAGGGGACTTTTAATACAAAGATATATTTTTTCGTGTTAAATTCTTTAATTAACGTATAATTTATTAATTTTGCTAAAATTGGAATATTTTCAATCACAAATTATATAAATATAGAAAATGAAACAAAGCATAAATTATATTAACGACAATAAAAATCGTTTTTTAGAAGAACTATTCGAACTACTAAGAATTCCATCTATAAGCGCAGAAACAGAACATAAAGGTGACATGATAGCATGTGCTGAACATCTTAAAACATCACTTCTAAACGCTGGTGCAACAAAAGCAGAAGTTTGCCCAACAGAAGGAAACCCTGTTGTGTATGCAGAGAAAATCATTGACCAAAATTTACCTACAGTGCTTGTATACTGTCACTATGACGTAATGCCTGTTACTCCTTTAGAATTGTGGGATTCTGCACCATTTGAACCTGAAATAAGAGACGGCAAAATTTGGGGTCGTGGAGCAGATGATGACAAAGGTCAAGGATTTATGCACGTTAAAGCCTTTGAAGCTCTTGTAAAAACTGGGGAACTGCCTTGCAACGTTAAATTTATGCTTGAAGGCGAAGAAGAAATAGGCTCTCCTTCACTTGAAAAATGGTGTAGCGACAACAAAGACATGCTTAAATCTGACGTTATCTTAATTTCTGATACAAGCATGATTTCTATGGAGACTCCTTCTGTAACTTGTGGACTTAGAGGCATCTCTTATGTAGAAGTAGAAGTCACTGGACCTTCTCACGACCTACATTCTGGTCTTTTTGGTGGTGCTGTAGCTAATCCGCTGAATGTATTGTCTAAAATGATAGCTTCTTTAACTGACGAAAACGGCAAAATCACTATCGACGGATTTTATGATGATGTTATTGAATTTTCTGATGAACAAAGAGCAAAAATCGCAGAAACTCCTTTCTCTGAACAAGACTACAAACAGTCTATAGGCGTTAGTGAATTATCTGGCGAAAAAGGATACTCTACAATTGAGCGTTCTGGAACTCGTCCTTCACTAGACGTTAACGGAATATGGGGTGGATACACAGCTGAAGGCTCAAAAACAATAATTCCATCGAAAGCTCACGCAAAAATTTCTATGCGCTTAGTTGCTAATCAAAATCACGAAAAAGCCGCTGAATTATTTGAAAAACACTTCAAAAAAATAGCTCCTCCTACGGTTTCTGTAAAAGTAGACTATCTACATGGCGGTGCAGCATACAACTGTCCTGACACTTTTGAAGGATATATTGCGGCAGAAAGTGCAATGGAAGCGACTATGGGCAAAAAACCACTTCCTTTCTATAGTGGAGGCAGCATTCCAATTATTACGACCTTTGAAAAAATATTAGGCGTGAAAAGTGTACTTATGGGATTCGGCTTACGTACTGATGCCATTCACTCACCTAATGAGAACTTCCCTCTTGAGAATTTCTATAAAGGCATAGAGACTATAGTTCAATTCTACAAAGAGTATTCTCAAATTACCAAATAATTTAGTATCTTTGTAGGATTATATCGTGCGTTATGGAGTAATATTAATAATGTGCGATTTTATAGAATGTAAATATAACATAAATGAGCGATATAAAATTAGAAATACCACGTGGCTGTTATTTTGTTGACTCCGAAGATGACGAGAACATAAAAGCTGTTCCTTGTAAAGGATGTAACAAACTAAACAGCAGCGACTGGCTAGAAGATATAGATACACTTAACAAAAGCGACATTTTTGAAATTCGCTTTAAGAATACTCGTAAAGGCTACTATCAAAACGTAAATGATTTAGTCCTTAAAGTGGGAGACATCGTAGCCGTAGAAGCTACACCAGGTCATGACATAGGTATTATTTCTGCTTCGGGAGAAATGGTAGGTAAACAAATGCGTAAAACAGGTTTTAGACCTAACGGATTTGAATTTAAAAAGATTTACCGCAGAGCGAAACCTTCTGACATCGCAAAATGGCAGAAAGCTATCTTTTTGGAGCATAAAACTATGATTTCTTCTCGCCAAATTGCAGCATCTCTAGACTTAAACATGAAGATTGGAGATGTTGAATATCAGGGCGATGGCGCAAAAGCAATTTTTTACTATATAGCTGACGAACGTGTCGACTTTAGAGAGCTTATCAAAATTTTTGCTGAGCAATTTAAGATACGTATCGAGATGAAGCAAATTGGTGCTCGTCAAGAAGCTGGACGTATAGGCGGGATTGGCTCTTGTGGACGTGAACTGTGCTGTTCAAAATGGATTTCAAACTTTGTTTCTGTAACGACTTCGTCTGCACGTTTCCAAGAGATTTCTTTGAACCCTCAAAAACTTGCAGGTCAATGTAGCAAGTTAAAATGTTGTTTAAACTATGAAGTTGACTCTTATATAGACTACAAAAAGAAGCTTCCTCGTGTTTATCAACCTTTAGAAACTTTAGATGCACAGTACCACCTTGTGAAAACTGACATTCTAAGAGGACTAATGACATTCAGTAGCGACCCTCACTCTATGATTAATGTTATTACATTAAATTCTGACAGAGTAAGAGAAATTATACGTCTTAACAAAAGGGGCGTTAAACCAGAAAAGCTACAAAGCGAGTCTGACATAGCAAATGAAATTCCTGAACCAAAGTTCAAGAACGTAGTTGGTGAAGACAGCATCACACGTTTTGACTCTACACGTAGTCGTGGAGGAAAAAACAACAAAGGCAACTTTAACAAAAACAGACGTGGTGGTGGCAATCGTCAAAACGATGGTGAAAACACTCAGAACGAAGGCTCACAAAACAAAAGAGCAAATTCACGTTCTCAGCGTAACCCACAAGCTCAAAACAACTCTCAAAATGGTGCTCAACCACAAAATATAGAGCAACAAAAAGAGCAAACACCTAGACCACAAAGAAAGCCTAGCCCTCCTCGTCGTAACGATAATGCTGACACAAAAGCTAATGTAGAGGCTGCAAATACTAACAGAGAAAATTCTGTTGCTAAAGGCACAGAAAACAAAAGTAACGAGAATAAAGGTGGCGAAAATAATGGCGCAGCAGCTCCTAAAAAGAGATACTATAACAACAAACGCCGTTATAACAACAACTCAGGTAATAAGTCATAAGGATTAAAAAAATAGAATGTATTTTTAACAATGAAAATTACTGTACTTATAACATGTTTTCTGTCTTTAATGTTTTCAAATTGTGCAACTTTGAAAGAAGAAGTCTTAATTGAAGACATAAAAAATAGCAAATGGGAACAAAGTGTTAATCTTCAATTAGAAAATGAAGATACAGTGTCTCTTAGAAACATCATTTTCTTAATGAGATATGACAACACATTTAAGTATAACACCTTAAAGTTTTCGTTTTCAGTCACAAGTCCTTCGGGAGACACTTTTTGTGATACAGTAAGAGTTGACGTGCCTGAAACAAACGACACTTACATCACTATTCTAAATTTAGAACAAACAATTGTCAAAAATGTTAAATTTGACAGCTGTGGAACATATAGTTTTGAAATAAATCCTCTCCTATCGCTTCCTCTTGAGGGTGTAATAGGAGTAGGTTTAGCTTTAGGGGAAGAATAAGACTCTCCTTTACAATTTTTTACAAATAATTTTAATGGGAAAAGATAAATTAAAACGTTTTCAAGAAACTTTAACATTTAAATGTATGGTACAACCTAAATTTGAAGAGGTTTACCAAAAAGACTATAAATTAAAAGGAAACTGGAGAAAAGACTTTTTCAAAAATGACAACCCTCTAATTCTTGAACTAGGCTGTGGCAGGGGCGAATACACTGTAGGTCTAGGTCAAATGTATCCTGACAAAAATTTTATAGGCATAGACATTAAAGGCGCTCGCATGTGGAGAGGAGCAAAAACTGCTGAGGAAAATGAGCTTAAAAACATAGGTTTTTTACGTACACGTATCGAATTTATTGATTCATTTTTCGCACAAAATGAGGTTGATGAAGTGTGGATTACCTTTGCAGACCCTCAATTAAAGAAAAATAGAGCATTAAAAAGACTTACATCGTCTCGCTTTTTAGCAATGTATTCAAAATTCCTTAAAAATGACGGATACATTAACTTAAAAACAGATTCTGATCATCTACACAACTACACAAAGGCTATTTGTGAAAAAAATTCACTAAAACAAACAGTTGTGTGTGACGACATTTACAACAACATTGAAAAAATGAGCTCTGACGTTGTTTCTTTACAAACAACTTATGAATCTAAATTCTTAAAGCTAAATAAAAACATAACATTCTTAAAATTTATGCTTGAAGGGAAAACAGAATTTGAAGAACCTTATTTTGAAGCTGACGAAATGCTCGTAAAAGACAATGATGGTAACTTTTTAGGTGGTGTAGAAGTTTGGTAATGAAAATACACGTAATATATCCCTCTTGTACCAACGAAAATAAGCCTAACGCTTACAGTTGGTTCAAAGAAGAAGCATCAAAACTAGATATTAAGCTTGAAGTTCTCTTTGCGGAGAGGTTCAGGCTTTTGTCTCATAATGAGAACTGCATTCTATATGATAATGAGCCTTTAGAAACACCAGATGTAGCAATTTTGCGCTGTTATGACAACATTTTATCTAAACATTTAGAAAGTATGGGAGTAAGGGTCGTTAATAGCTCAGAATCTATGGAATTTTCTAAAAACAAGATGTTAACTCATCAAATTTTGGCTAAAAATGGCATTCCTACACCTAAAACAATGTATGACACAGCTCAGAATTATAGTTTTAGCGAACTTTCATCATTTTTTGACTCTACAAAAATTATTCTAAAAGAACTAGAAGGCTCTAAAGGCGAATGTGTACACCTTGTCACTAGCCAAAAAGATGTAGATAATGTATTAACATCTGCTAAAACGCCTATTCTTGCACAAGAATTTATAGAAACTAGCTATGGACGTGACATCAGAGCGTGGGTCATAGGGGATAAAGTCGTAGGAGCTGTTTTAAGGCAATCTGGTTCAGATTTTAGATCTAACTTTTCACTTGGAGGCTCAGTTAAAGAAATTTCACTTGACAAAGAAGCCGAAAAACTTGCACTAGACAGCACTAAAGCTATAGGACTTGAATTTGCTGGAGTAGATTTAATGTTTTTAGAAAAAGGATATGTTGTTTGTGAGGTAAATGGCAACGCTGGATTTCGTTCATTGAGTACAACAGCCTCTAAAACAAACATGGTGTATGAACTACTAGAATATATTTATAATAAATAAAACATGGGCGTATATATACACATTCCTTTCTGTGCCAAAAAGTGTGGATATTGTGATTTCTACTCTATCGTTAATTTTGACGAGTATAAATCTCAAATTTTAGAGGCGATAAAGAAAGATATAAAATTACGAAGTGACGTTTTGGGAACATACAAACCTAAAACGATATATTTTGGTGGAGGAACTCCATCTTTATACGCTCCGAACGAACTGCAAAGTGTTATAGATACAATAAAAGACGTATTTAACACAGAAACTTTTGACGAAATCACCGTAGAGCTTAACCCCGAAGATTTAACAACAGAATATATACAAAATTTACGAAAATATGACTTTAATAGGGTCAGTTTAGGCGTTCAATCATTTCGAGATGAGACTCTGAGTTTAATGAACCGCAGACATAATGCAGAAAGAGCAAAAACCGCTGTAAAAGAGCTTCAAGACAACGGTTTCGACAACATTTCTATAGATTTAATTTATGGAGTACATAATGTTTCACTAGAAAATTGGATTGCAGACCTTAACACGGCAGTTTCGCTAAACGTTCAACACATTTCAGCATATCACCTGTCTATCGAAGAGGGTACGCCTTTTGATAAATTGCTACAAAAAGGCAAAATTGACATTGTTGATGAAAACATCAGTGAAGATTCTTATAATGAGATGATAAAAACGCTAACAAATGCGGGGTTTGTTCACTATGAGATAAGTAACTTCGCCATTGACAACGAGCACGTCTCTAAACACAACTCTTCATACTGGACAGGCATTCCATATCTAGGTGTGGGGCCTTCTGCACACTCTTTTGACGGGAAAAAATGTCGCACGTGGTGTGTTTCTTCTGTAAGGGACTATGTAAAGGGTGTAAAAGAAGGGCAAAACTACACCGAAAATGAAATTTTAACAAATAATGATTTATATTTTGAATTTATTATGTTATCTTTAAGGCAGCTAAATGGTCTTTGTTTGGACACGCTAGAAAAAAGATTTAATGAACAATATAACACATTTTTAAAGAACATAAAGCCCTTTGTTGACAATGGCGATATGCTAATAACAACAGACAGAAAGGTAAAAATATCAGAAAAGTCTATATTAA
The DNA here is from genome assembly GCA_044433545.1 of Rikenellaceae bacterium. GTDB lineage: Bacteria > Bacteroidota > Bacteroidia > Bacteroidales > Rikenellaceae > JAWXTP01. The sequence continues at coordinate 20,101 of JAWXTO010000008.1, read as the reverse complement.
TAGCCGATTACATAATTAGTCGAACCTTAAAAAGGGGTTAATTGACTTAATTATTGAATGTTATAGTAAATGTAAGTATTGAAATATTGCAAGGTTTTAATGCTTATTTTTGTAAACCTTGCAGGTAAAATTAACTGGTCAAAAATCTTTCCGATTTTTAGCGATATTTTTTCACCTTAACAACAAGCCATATAGCCCACTATACGGCTTATTGCTAAGATAAAAAACTCTCTGCTAAAAGCTCAAAAATATAATTTGACCTTTTTTAGGAACGACTAATTAAAAACTGTTTATAACAATTTATAACGATGAAAATTGCTGTACTATTTCCAACAATTACTGAATCTCAATATTTTAACAATCCAGATGTAGACGTTTGTTTCTCTGGAGTAGGTCTTACCGCCTCAACATACAACACAACTTGTATAATTAAAGACAAAAACCCTGACATATTAATAATGGCAGGCATTGCAGGTGTTTATAAACACTCTTCTCTTAAAATTGGAGACAGCGTGATTGTTTCTCATGAAAGACAATCAGATTTAGGCTTCTTTTATCCTGACGGCTTCAAACACATCTCTAAAATGAACTTAGACATGGAATTTGATGTTTATGACATGATAGAATCGCCATATTTAGAAGAAAATTTGCCTTTTAAAACTGCAAAAAGTAATTCTATGAACGCTGCTATGGCAGAATTTGTAGAAACTGAAGACGTTGAAATAGAAAACATGGAAGGCGCTGCATTTTTTGAAGTTTGCACTAAAGAAAACAAACGTTTTTATGAGTTAAGAACAATCTCTAACGTAGTTGACATAGAACATGATGATTGGGACTATGAAACTTCTATTAAGAACCTTACAAAATCATTAAACGTGTTGATTGAATGGTTAAAAGCCAACAAATCCTAACAAGAAATTTCAAAAAAACTAAAATGAGAATTTCATTAAACATATCGACTTGTCCAAATGACACTTTTATGTTCGATGCACTAATTCATAAGCGCATTGACACAAAAGGTTATGAATTTGAGCTAAACATGGACGACATAGATAAGCTTAACAAAGAAGTCGCAAAGGGTGTAGTCGATGTATCAAAAATAAGTTATGCCAACTACCCTAACATAGTCTCAAATTATAAGATTTTGAAAAGTGGTGGAGCATTAGGCAGCGGAAATGGACCTTTGTTAGTGTCAAGAAAGAAAATTTATGTAGACGAAATTCCATATCTTAAAATTGGCATACCAGGAGAGGACACTTCGGCAAACTTATTATTAAATTTTGCCTCATCTACAGTAAAAGAAAAGAGAGTATATTTGTTTTCGGACATCTCAGAAGCTATTTTAGGCGATGAAATTGACGCAGGAGTGTTAATACACGAAGAACGCTTTTCGTATAAAGACAAAGGATTAAGTTTAGTATTAGATTTAGGGCAATATTGGGAAGACAAAACTGGATTTTTAGTGCCTCTAGGTGCAATTGTAGTAAACCGAAAACTTGAAGCTAAGATACAAAATGACATAAATGACTTAATTCGTGAAAGCATAGATTTTGCCTTTAAAAATCCGCAGCTGTCATACAATTTTGTCAAGTCAAACGCTAAAGAACTGTCAGATGACACAATATCTAAGCATATAAAGATGTTTGTTAATGAATATTCTTTAGATTTACAGCAAAAAGGCAAAGATTCAGTGCTTCAATTCCTTAAAAACAAGAGTGAAGATTTTAATAGTGATATATTTATTTAAATATGGCAAAAAGTTTCAATAAAAGCAGCACAAAATACACTTTTAAGCAATGTTTTGAAGACTTTGGCACTGTCATGGGGTCTATACGTCAAAAAAACTTTAAAAGAGTGTATCTTTTAATGGGAGATGAGCCATATTTCATTGATAGAATTAGTGACACACTAGCAAACAACATCTTAAAAGAGGACGAACAGGCTTTCAATCAAAATATTTTATACGGCAAAGATTGTAATGGAACTGAATTAGTCGAACTTTGCAGAAGTTATCCTATGATGTCTACACACAATGTTGTAATTCTTAAAGATGCACAACAAATGAAAGATTTAGACACCTTAGTGCACTATTTCACAAGTCCGCTAGACTCTACGATACTTGTCATTTGTCATAAAGATGGAAACTTAGACAAAAGAAGCAGCCTATTCAAAAAAATAAAAGATTATGGTCTCGTTTTTGAATCTATAGCTCCACGTGACTATGAAATTGGGATATGGATTAAGGAATATTACAAAAACAACAACTATTCTATCGACGACAAGGCCATGTTTATGCTTACTGAACACCTCGGAGCATCTATGTCGAAAATAGTGAACGAAAGCAGCAAAATGTTCGTAAGAATTGCTGGTAGAGTAAAGACCATAACACCTAATGAAATAGAAGAAAACATTGGGATAAGCAAAGAATACAACATTTTTGAACTAAATAAAGCTCTATCTGAGAGGAATTTAACTCGTGCTTTATCTATAGTTAAATATTTCGAGCAGAATCCGAAAAACAACCCTCTTGTAGTGACAATTTCTATGATGTTCACACATTTTCAAAGAATATTCACATTAGGGATAATGGAATGGCAGTATAAAAAAAAGGGGCAGATGTTACCCTCTGACTTTGAACTAGCCAAAACTCTTAAATTGCCTAATGCCTATTTCATAAAAGAGTATAAAATGGCTGTTAAGAACTTTCCAACATCTAAAAGCTTTATCATTTTAGGGCTTATTCGTGAATATGACATGAAAAGTAAAGGCGTTGATGGTGGCTTTAGTGACAATGGCGAGCTACTTAAAGAATTAATATTTAAAATATTTACTTGTTAAAATAAAATTATGTCTCAAATATCTTACACAGTAATAATTATCGCAATAACGGCTATAGTGTCATTTATGTCATTTCGTAACCGTAGTTTATTCTATAAATTAGCTCTAAACCCTTATGATGTTTTTAGAAAGAATCAATGGTATAGAGTCATAACACACGGATTCGTCCACGGTGACATGGCGCACTTATTAGTGAATATGTTTGTACTGTTTTCGTTTGGGTCTTATGTTGAAGCTGTTCTAGGCTCGATAAGCTCTATGGGAAGCCCTATATTTATTATATTCTATTTAGGCGCACTAATTTTTGCTTCGATTTATGACATTATTACAAAACGAAACAACTATCTTTACAATTCGATAGGTGCTTCGGGAGCTGTGTCGGCAGTTATTTTCACTTCTATACTTATTTCTCCGTGGAGTAAAATATACCTTATGGCAGTGCTACCTATTCCGAGTGTCGTTTTTGGTGTTCTATACATAATTTATGAGCAATATATGAACAAACGCTCAAAGGGAAATGTAAATCACAGAGCTCACCTTTGGGGCGCTGCATGGGGACTGGTTTTTCCGATATTGTTAGAGCCTAAACTTCTAGGTAATTTTATAAATGAAATTCTATCTGTTATATAAAACATTAAAATGGTCATGCACAACACAAACTTTTAAAATATTTTCAATTATGATTAGGCGAATTATTATTATCAGTACTATAACTATACTATCTATCTTTTTTATTTTAGTCATCGGTGTTACTATAGCATTTAACTTTGTATTTACACCTGAGAAACTTACCCCTATGGTAAATGAAATCGTTAAAGAACATGTTAATAGCGACATTTCTATAGGTAAAGTTGAACTTAGATTTTTTTCAACATTTCCGAGATTCTCAGCAAAGATAGATTCGATACAAATTAAGCAAGAAATAGATTCTTTGCCTAATTTAATAACTGCTCAAAGATGTGTTGTGGCATTCAACCCTCTAGCTCTACTTGACAATAAGATAAAAGTGAGCCGTTTACATTTAGAAAAGGCTGACATAAACTTTATCATAGATTCAACATACACTTCACTTGACATTTTTGCATCAGAAACTGACACTACTGTTGTTGACTCTCTTTCTGTTAATCCTCTTAATGACTATCAGTTTGAAATTAGCGGTGTGCAAATAGATTCTTCAAATATTTCTATTGATAACATGGTTACGGGGCGGACTCTCGCCTTCGAAGATTTAAATCTTGAGCTAGATGGCAATTTAAATGAGAAATTGGTCGACTTTGACATACTTTTCAGCTGGGAGAACATTTTTATGGGTGACCTTGACAGAGCTAAGGGGCTAACTGGCGTATCATTTAGCATTAATTCAGAAATGAACTTTGATAGAGATTCCTTACTTCTAACTTTAAGCAAAGCAAACATAAATATCAACGAAATTGCTCTAACAACAGAAGGAACTCTACAAGCAGATTCGACAAAAACAAAACTTTTTGTTGATTTAAATAGTGCGCTAACTACCCCATCACTTTCTGAATTTTTACACCTTATTCCACCTTCAATTATCAAAGATAAGCGAGATTTAACAACAACTGGTAGCGTAAATCTTGATCTAAACATAACGGGAGAATATAGCGATAGTTTAACCCCTAATGTCACAGCTAAATTATTTATAGAGGGAGCTAGTGCAAAATATAATTCACGTAAAGTGTCACTTGAAGACGTTAATTGTGATGCCATTGCTTATGTTAACCTTAATGAGCCTAGCACATCTTACGTCGATATAAATAAATTTTCATTAAGTAGCACTGAAATTATTGATTTAGACGTAAATGGTAAAATTGTAAGGTTATTAGACAACCCTCTTTTCGATGTAAACCTAAAATCATATATAGACTTTGACCGTTTAACAGAGGTGTTCCCACTAGAAAACAACATTACACTAAAAGGCTCAAACACAAGTAATTTAAACACAAAATTCGCCTTGAATGACATAGAAACAAGCAACTATGGAAAGATATACATAGGCGGTGAATCTAGTTTTGATAATGTGATAATTTCTATGACCAATGACAGCATAGCTCAGGACTCTACAGAAGCTTACATGCACATTGAGATGAATAAAGGGATGTTATATTTCGGTGAAAACGTAAACACAGGCGACAACAGAATAATAAAAAATGCGTCACTTTTGTCATCTATTGACTTTTCGGGGGTTGGACTTAGGGACAATAACGGAAACTTTATAGAAGTCAAAAACCTTTCTCTTTTAGCTGCTACAAGCTTTAACAAAAAGACAAACGAAGTCACAGGTTTAGATGTGAAATTTGATGTACAAGACTTAAATGCAGGCGTTATTGACACTATTGATTTATTCATGAAAACTACGTCAGCAAAACTGTTACTTTTCCCTGAAAATGAACGACGTCAAGCTACGATAAAGGCTGTTTTTGATAGTGACTCTATAAGTTTATATGAGATTAACAACAACTCTGATTTAGTCTTGTCAAAAGCTGGATTCAACTTAGACATGACACGACTTGAGCCTAAAGTTTGGGATATTGACGGCACAATTGGCTTCTCTAACTTCGAAATGTACAGTGATTTGTTCCCTGTGAATGTTAGCATACCTGCTTCTACTGTCACAGTAACAAACAGCGAGACTATCACCCTTGATAACACAAGAATCAAAATTGGGGAAAGCCTTTTTGCAACAACAGGCTCTGTTTCTCACCTTCTAAAAGCACTCTTTACTGATGAGGAAGTGACTGTTGAAGGCAACCTTACATTAAAATCTAGAACCGTAAACGTCTCAGAGTTGATTGAGGTTACAAATCAAAGTGTTATGTATGCTGAGAACCTAACAAGCGACGACCTTAGCGATTCTTCAGAAACTGAAAACAACACATTATCCATAACTGGTGTGCCATCTGGACTTGACAGACAAAAAGGGAATAGCGAAACAAAAGAAAATCGTAATAACCCTAACGCTTCTGAATCAACAAATATGAAAGTTGCGACATCACTATCTTTTGAGACACCTAATATACGTGATGAGTCTTCAATGAATGAACACAATCAACAAAGACGACCGTTAAGAGATTCAGCAGACTCATTAAGAAATAATAGACAACAAAGACAACCTCTTCCTGAAACTGACATGATACTGATTCCGAGAGGCGTAAATCTTACTCTTAACCTAGATTTACAAGACGTAAAATATGACTCAGTAACAATTGACAAATTCAAAGGTGTAGCAACAGTCGCAAACAGCACCCTTTTATTTAACGATGTAGAATTAGAGGCTATAGGCGCTAAAGCTATAAGTTCTATGATGTATAAGAATGTTAACCGCAGAAGGTCAAACATGTACATAGATTTAAACATCGAAAAAGTTGATATTAATCGTATCGGAGGTTTACTTCCATCTGTAGATTCACTGATGCCTATGTTAAAGTCATTCGAGGGAATTGTAGACTTCAACCTAAAAGCTACTTCTGAGATAAACAGCGATATGGTACTTGATATTGAGACTTTAAAAAGTGCGATTTCATTAGACGGTCAACAACTCGTTTTAATGGATGGTGAAACTTTCTCTGAAATATCAAGCATGTTAAAATTCAAGAATAAAGACCGAAACTTGATAGATTCACTTAGTGTTGACATTATCATAAATGAGTCTAACGTTGAAGTTCTGCCTTTTGAGGTCGTTATTGACAGATATAGAGCAATCATAGGCGGTTCACAAACCATTGCTATGACTAAAGACTATGATTTAGAGCTAAACTTTAACTATAACGTCTCGATAATGAAATCACCTTTACCATTTAAAGCAGGGGTTGATGTATTTGGGACATTAGATGACTTTGATTTCAAAATCACAAAAGCTAAACTAAAGAAAACGGACTTTGAACTGGTCAATACGGACTTTGAAACGTTTAGGGCTACGATAAAATAGTTTTTTATTCAAACTTAGAAGAATATATAAATTATATGTTGTATCTTTGCAGTCAATTTGTACGATAATATGGATATTAGATTAAATAAATTTATCAGTGATTCTGGTTACTGCTCACGTCGTGAGGCAGACCGTTTCATTGAAAGACAAAAAGTTACAATAAATAGAGTTACAGCTTCTGTAGGTGATAAAGTATCGCCTGGAGACGTTGTGAAAGTCAACGGAAACTTAATTGAAGTACGTGATGAATCGGTATATATAGCCTTAAACAAGCCTGTAGGTATCACGTGTACTACTGATACTTCAGATTCTACAAACGTGATAGATTTCGTTAACTACCCTACTCGTATATTTCACATTGGACGTTTAGATAAAGATTCTGAAGGTCTTATTTTGCTTACAAACAACGGTGACATTGTAAACAAAATATTGCGTGAAGGAAACAACCACGAGAAAGAATATGAGGTGCAAGTTGACAAATCTATAACACCAGATTTCATAGAAAAAATGAGAGGTGGCGTTAAGATTCTAGGAACTACTACAAAAAAATGTTTCGTTGAAAAAGAAGGAGACAAACACTTCCGCATCATACTAACACAAGGTCTAAATCGTCAAATTAGACGTATGTGTGAGGCTTTTGGCTATGAAGTTGTAAAGCTTCGTCGTGTGCGTATCATGAACATAACTCTTAACAAACTACCTTTAGAACAATGGCGTTTCTTAGAACCTGAAGAGGTAGAAGAATTGTTAGGTAGCATCAAAGATTCTAAAAGCAGCGGCTCTTCATCTCGCAGCAACAGAGCAAAACGTTTCGGAACACGTTCTTCACGTGCGCCATACGCTGGAAATTCACCAGAGGGTGAAAACGGTGAAGCTGCAAAATCAAAAGGGAAAAGACCTGTTGCAGGAGGACGTTCTAACGCTCGCATTGACTATAAAGCAACTCAAAAATCTCTTAAAAAGAGCTCAGAAGACCCTAAAAAACCATTTGCAAAAAGCAGCACAGTAGCGAAATTCACTAAGAAAGCTAATTCTAACAGCGGAATTTCAAAAACTGGAGCTAAAAAAGGCAATTTTGGAGACTCTACAAAAACAGGAACAAAGAGTGGTGGCTGGTTCTCAAAATCAAACACTAAAAGAGGCGAAGGAGGCAATTCTTCGAAGCCTAAAACTCAGAGAGCACACAAAAAGAACTGGTAAAATATTTCTTTAAAATATTACAAAGGAAAATATGGAAAATTTTGGTTTATACGTAATTATTACAAAACCTACATTAAATTATAGAGAAATTGCTGAAATCTGCGTTGCGAAAGAGGTTAAAATGTTACAACTTAGAGAAAAGCACTTCAATGACAAGGAGCTTTTGAAAGTAGCACGTGAAATCGCTTCAATCACAAAAGGCACAGCAACAAATTTTATCGTTAATGACAGAGTTGACATAGCTTTATTGAGCGACGCTGATGGTGTACACCTAGGACAAGATGATTTATCAATCACAGAAGCTCGCAAGATATTAGGTAATGACAAAATAATTGGTCTTTCAACACATTCAATCAAACAAGCACAAGAAGCCTTAATAGAAAAGCCAGATTATATAGGATTTGGGCCTATTTATGCTACTCCAACAAAAGAAATTGCAGATCCTGTTGTTGGAACTAATCTTCTAAATGAGGTTATGCAATTTGCAGATGTGCCAGTTGTCGCAATTGGAGGCATAGACGAAAACAACATAAAAGTTGTTATCGGTGCAGGAGCTAAAAATGTATGTGCCGTTCGTTTTTTAATGAACACATCAGAACTAGCATCAAGAATTGATTTCTTGAATGACTTAATATCTAAATAATATATTTAGCAAAATCCACAAAACTTTCGTTTTGTGGATTTTGCTAATAATGTATATAATCTATTAAATGGGACTTTGTCCCTGCCTGTGCGGCATTAGCACAGCCCTATTCATCTCATACTCTATATGCGCAGCTTACAGCCGACACGACTAAAAAAGCAAGCTCTGCTTGCGCAGTCGGCTGACAGCTCGGAGAGCTGTAATTTTCTTTTAATATTTTGGAAATTATATAGAATTTCTTATTCTCTACTTTTTTTGAAAAAAGTAGAACAAAAAACTTTGCGCAGGTCGCTTCTTTACGCTAAAAATCAATTATTTAAGCTAAAAATCAAGAACTCGCTTGGAAACAATACTAGCTTCGCACAAAGTTCTCTCTGTGCTCAGACACTTGATTTTCTTAACGCTAAAGCTTATGCGCAAGTGTCAAATTGAAACTTGACTTTTGGAATGTGTTTTGTTATTAAGGTAGATTCGCAAAACTCCGTTTTGTGTATTTCCCTATTTAAAGAACCCACGCTACAAATTCTGTAACGTGGGTTCTTTGTATAAAACATTGATCTATATTTATTCTTCGATAATAGGTCTAAATCCAACATTCCAAACCTCATGCCAAGGTAAGAATTGTCTGTTGTCAGACACTGTGACTTTCTTAGCTCTATCATACCAAGAACCACCTTTTACGATACGTTTTTCGCCTTCACCTTGTGAACGAGTCCACTCAGCAACGTTACCGTTAATGTCGTATAGTCCCCAATGGTTAGGAAGGTAACTACCTGGTGCTGTCATTAACATGCTTCCATCATCTACATCGGCATTTTTAGGAATATATGCTTGGAAACGGAATACATTGTGATCTTCACCCATAGGTTTAGGGTCTACTCCAATTACTGCCATATCGTTAAGCTGTTTGTCAGCAAGATTTTCATATTTACTAAAGTCTTCACCACTGTCACCGAACCAGAAATCTGAATCTGAACCTGAGCGTGCTGCCCATTCCCATTGTTCACTAGTTGGTAAAGTAACATTTAAGCCCGATTTTTCAGATAAGCGGCTACTAAACAACATAGCATCGTTAAAGCTGATTTTTGTAGCTGCAAGGTGACAAGAGTCTACGAAATAACCTGGTGTAGTGTGGTCTTTCCATTGTTGACCTACATAACGGCTGCTGTGGTCAGGCAACAATGCACGCATTTGTTCATTACTTACCTCTTTTTCAGCCATCCAGAAGCCTTTTTTAATAGTCACTTTATATGGCATAGCTTGACCTTTTGCGCCGCTACCCCCTGCTATGAAAGTTCCTTTAGGGATATATACAAAAGCCATTTCTTGACCATTACCTAGATCAACAATACGTCTTTCTTTACCTTTTACCATCTCTTCGGCTATTTCTTGAGAGAAAGGCCATCCTTTAGCTTTCACTTCTTTTACAACTACCTCTTCTTGCACTGGTTTTACAGGTTCTGGTTTAGGTTGACTTGCTAGGTATTCACTAAATTTGTTAAGTTCTTCTTTCCAGTAGACAGGATTACCAGCATATTTCTTAGACAATTCGGCACGTCTTTCGTATTGGTCATAAGTTTCACCATCTAACGATTTATGAGGGTTATGACGTTGAACTCCATCATAAGGAAGGTTAAAGTCAACCCATGTATAAAGACGATTCCATTCTTTTTCAGTTAATTCAACACCATGGTGACCTTTACGAAGCATTTGAATCATCTCACTATTGTCAACATGATATTCATAAGGATTTAACACAGCCATTTCAGCTTCTGGTCCTTGACGATAGAAGTAAGGGTGGAATTGAAGATAAGCTTTAGACCAATAATGTTGTCCCCATGCAACAAGAGAATCCATACGGTTTTCAGCAAAATCATTACCACGATAGCTATCTATACGTCCTTTAGAATAGTTTATACCTCCAGAGGCTTTTTCATCATTGTGACAAGCTAAACATGCACGGTCAAGTATAGGTTGAATTTCTCTCTCGAAAGTGAATGGACGAACACCACCTTCAGGAACAACAATCTCTTTAGCGTCCTGTTGTGATGCCATCACACGTTTAGGAATAGCAATTTGATTTTGATCTTCGTGACAACCAACACAAGAAACTACCTCACCAGGCATCGCAGTAAGCCAACTACGCATAAGCTGAATGGCAGCTCCCGTTGAGTCAAGAGGTTGTAATGAAATTGGTGTGTTTGCAGGAATATTAAAGATTGCAGAACCATCAGGGTTAACATCTACAGTTCCTAACTCACGTTTAATCTCCCAACCAGATTGAACACCATTGTTCATGTGGTCAGATGGAGAATCCCAATAAGCATATTCATAAGACATAACTCTAAATTTCTTAACAGTACCTCTAGGAACACCTACAAGACCTTCACCTTCATAAATATCTTGAATGAACACTGTAGCTTCTTGTGGAGTGTCTGAAACTTCCATAGGAGTTTTCTCAGGAATCACAGCAGGAATATCACGTTTCATAACAGGCATAGGCCACATTAAACCATCTCCCTCAAACTCAGCAACTAACGTTAGGTTATCATAAATATCTATTAGATAAACACCCCAAAGTGCTGTAGGAGAAGGTTTTGCTGTAACTAGATAATAGTTGTCATTCAAAGGCTGAGGAGCAATCAATTGAGGCCATACACCATCTACTAGACGGTCTTGGTAAGTGTCATCTATACCTTCTTTACTTTTTAACAACTCTCGAATCATACCCTCTTTACCTTTACGAGCTTTACTAGGGTCAAAAATAATCATACGGCCACTACGTACAGTTCCGTGGTGACCAGAGATGATACCTACAAAACGATTTTGGTTGTCAGGCAACTGTTTCATATCGAAAGTAGCGTTAGGGAAGATAGCCCCACTACCAACATATCCTTTTTGTTCAGTACCGTCAGGATTCATAGTCATAACAATACGTGAATAATAGTGCATAAGGTCTGTGTACTCCCAACGAGTGAACATCACCTTACCATTTTGAAGAGTTGTAGCACTCCAGTTACAGTCTTGGTCGAAAGTTAAACGACGAAGTTGACCTGTTTCAGGGTCAAACAAACAGTAAGTACTTACATAGTCAGTGCCAGACACACAAGGCACACCATTATATGAAATATTAGATGCTGTGATAATCTTACCACTTGGAAGATACGTTGCATCAAAGAATTCTAGGTCTGTGTCGTCTGTGAAGTTTGTAAGTTGTTTTGCCTCGCCACCCTCTACAGGAATTTCAAACAGTTGAAGCTGATTTTTGTCGTTTGTACTAGTAAACATTATTTTGTCAGCATTCCAGTGTAGCTCAGGCTCTGAAATAACACCTCCGTTAGTAGGTCTATAAACAGTACGTTTGTTTAGCTCATCGCCACGAATATTACTAATTTCCATAATCTCTGCATCATAGCCTGTACGACGTGCTTGTAATTGACTTGAATAGTTAGCAGGTGGAGTTCCTAGAACTTGTGCTCCAGCAGTACGTGCTGTTTCATTTAAGCCAAAACGTGTAAGTAAGATTTTGTCAAAATCAAGGACTTTGTTACTTAACAAAATCTCTTTTTTAAGCGTTAAGGCTCTTTCAGCTCGCTCAATACCCTCGTCTTCAAGGCTGTAAATACCCTCCTTCAAATCACATTCTGAAAGCTCAACTAGCTCATCGAGCTTAGCTTGATATTTGGCTTTATCATAACCATTTGCAGTACTAAAATCTGCAAATGCTTCTTTTATTGCACGTATATTCAACCAATCAAGTTGTTCCTGTATAGCTTTTATACGGTCTATTCTTTTGGCAAGGTTTATATAACTCTCAAACTGCTCTAATTCTGTTGGCAAACTAGAGATTCGTTTCATTTCTGTTGTTACAAATTCATTAGAATTTAACATCTTAGAGAAATTAACTAAAGCACTTTCTTCAGCTGTCATACCTTTACTTGACAACCAGTCAGCACCGCTCAATTTGAATAACCTAAAAACAACATCAGCTTGTGGAACTTTTTCCACTAAAGCCTTAGCTTCTGCAGCACCAGTAGTAGTCAATACTTTAAAAACGACAGTACCTCCAACTCCACTACCATTATCAACTCCTATGTCTGTTTTAAATCTAACAATATCACGTCCTTTAAGGTTTGTAACAAGAAGTGAATTTGCATGTGCTAAAACACCATGACTATAGGTTTTATCACCTATTGACAATGGTTTACCTGTGAAGTTAGTGCCTAGACGATACCAGTTACTAGTCACTTCACGTGTAGTAAATTGTTCATCCTGCAATCTGTACTCCTTCCCATTTTTATCAATCAACACAGCATCAGCCCAAACAGCATGATCATTTCTTGTACCATCACCAGTAGCCCATGCAGAAAGTACTAACTCGTCAAGACTCGAAATATCTACATCTAAGGATATAGGTTGCTGTTCACGCATTAAAACTGGGGATTCATAAGGTAAAGGGACTGGAGCACTACTATGTAGGCTCTCTTTTGCCGATAGCATTTCGCTCATCCAATTTGATGTTCCTCCATCTTTAGCAGTCTGAGCCCAAAGACCAGCCACACTAAAAACAGCAACAATTACGGTTAAAAAGTTTCTCATTTTTATATTCTTTTAATGATTTAATTACAAAAACACACTTCTCAGATGTGTAAAGTTACATATTTTTTAATAACTTTACAACTTTATTAACTTCTTTTTTCACAGATTTAAAAATATGAGAAAAAAAACAAAAGATATATATGCAGAATCACTACTTCAACTAATTGAGAAGTCGAGCTATGATGTTGTGACGATAAGTGAAATATGCGACAATACCCCACTGACACGCCGAACATTCTATAATAACTTCAAATCAAAAGATGAAGTAGTAGTATACATTTGTGATAACTTGATGCATGAATACATTATCAGAATCCACAAAGAGAAAGCATACACTTTAGCTGAAATATCTACTACGTTTTGCAAATTTGTAGCCTTAAAGAAAGATATATTCATGACATTGATTAACAACAACATCTACCACATTTTTGGGAATACAGCAATACGTAATTTTAGTTACATAATTTCTCTTGTACCTAATAATGTTTTAGAAGAAGCTAATGAAACACATCGTAATTACAGTTTCCTGTTTCACACGGCAGGCGTTCTTAAAATCACTGAACAGTGGCTTATCAGTGGAATGAAAGAAAGCGCTGAAGAACTAAGCAGCATCTACATGTCAATTATTCGTGACGTGCAAAACCTTTAAATAATGTTTAAAAATCGAAGTCACTGTATGGCGATTAAAAAAAGTAATAAGGAGTAAGTATCTACAAAAAGGAGACTCACAAATTTAGTTTTGTGAATCTCCTTTTAAATTTAGAGCAAATTTAGCGAAGTTATGAAATAGTAAACTTGACTAAAGATAAGTTTCCATCATCATCTAAACATGCGGCATAAATCTCGCCGTTATCTCCCACACATAATGACATGATGAAATAATCTGTTTTAATTTCAAACTGGGGTTCTGCTTCCCAGTTAAATACAGATATTACTTTTACAAATTTCCTTTCTTCTGATTTTTTCTTTTGGTCTATGACGGTATATATGTAATCATCCGTAGCAGTCATAGTAGAAAAACCTCTTCGAGTTTCAAGGCTCTGTGAAGGAGAACCCCCTTTTAATGTATATATTGGTCGGTAAATCAAATTACGGTTATGCTCTTCGATAGTGTTGTCTTTGATAGAGAAAACTTCTAAAGCTGCACCAATTTCACCTCCATTTGCAAATTTAGTTCCATCTGGTTTTAGAACTTGATTTGAAATGCCTCGACCAAGAATAAAACCTACATTAGTTAAACTATCACTAAGAAACTCTGGATTTACGTTATAATTATACAATTCCTTATCACCTTCATACAACCTAAATCTGCTGTTATTAGACATGTTTATACTCACATACTTATCAAAATTTATTGGCATAATGTGAAGATTGTTGTTGTCAAGTACTATGTTTCTTGAAGTAAAAGACTTCTCATCACCCCTCAATAAAGCAGGAATATCATAACGCATAATAACCTTTTTACGAATGTCACTGACTACAAATATCTTATTTTCTTTATCTATAACAAATTTATTTGGGAAAATCAATTCTCCAGGTCCACGACCACGTGCTCCAAATGAAAGAAGCTTCTTTCCACTAATTGTATAGATGTGAAAAAAATAGTTTGAAGGTTCTGCATCAAATATTATTAACATGGAATCCAACACTGCCATTTGTATAGGGAATGACAAATATAAACTGTCAGCCTTAACAACAATCTCAGATTTTGAGCTAACTTCTTTAGGAAATTCTATACCCTCTTGAAATTTTGTATTTATGGTGTTACAAGAAACGGCAAAAAAAACTATTGATGATAAAATTACATAAAATAATTTACCCATAACTCTAAATATATTAAATACGTTATTAATCTACACTAAAATTAGGGTCTAATTCAATCACTTCTGTAGAAGATGCATAATATTCTTTTTCTACATCATTATAAACCTTTAATTTTAGGAAGTTATAATTTCCAGAACCATTTGAAGGGACAGGCTCAGATCGTTCTGGATCTTTTTCTTCTACCAATTTAACGTATTTAACACTTCTAGGCAATGGAGGGAAAATGCAAGTATAATAAATTACACCACTTTTTTTCCCTTTGAAAGCAAGATTTCTACTTAATGGCACATTATTTTTTATGCTATGAATTTTATAACGAACTCCTGTATCTAAATCTTCAAGATATGTGTTTTTTGAAAGTGACATCCATCTAAAAGAGTCATACAGTCTATTAATAATATCAACCTCTGTGTAGTTACTTTTTCTGTAAACACGTGCTCTTTCATTCACTAAACGATTTGCTGTACGCATATCCTTAACTATTGCATAATAGAACTGATTATCATTCATATAATAGTAATTATGCTTTTCTTCAGGGTCAACACTAGATTTAGAAACCTCTACCGTAGCTTTCTTTTGTTGAGGAAGGTCTTTATTAGTTGTTTCAGTGTTCACGCCCTCTGTTTTTGTCGCAGTTTGAGAAGGAACTTCTCTAACATCAGCAACTCTAACATCTTCAATTCTAACATCTTCAACTCTAGCATCCGCAACAATAACATGATCTGCTGTTATAACAACATCATCTACAACATCATCCACAACTACATCAGCAACTGGAACATCTGGAACTCGAATATCTGGAACTCGAATATCTGGAACTCGAACATCTTCAACCACAGCAGAAACATTATTAGTGTCTGAGATTAAGTCGTTTATAGACTTTTCTGCATTTGCAGCGATTTGTGTAGTTTTTTCTTTAACCGCTTCTTCATTCACATAAGTAAACGAAGTTAACAATAGCACCAAAATAATAGCAGGCACTGTCAACAATTTACGTACTGCCGTATATCTTAATTTATAATTATTTTTCATCTGTATAAAGCGTTGTTTAATTAATGAACCATTGAATCCATTCGCTACAGTCGGGAAATTATAGGAAACTTCATCAAATAAAAACTGCTTGTACCTTTGCTTATCACAGTTGCTATTTATCACATCATAGTCAGCCTGAAATTCATGTATGATTTCAAGTTCTTTATGGATTTTCCAAACAATAGGGTTAAACCATGATAAAACTAGATAGGTTTGAGAAATTAATTTGTCGAGATAATGATAGTTTTTAATGTGAGCGAGCTCATGTTTTAGAACTAAATCAAATTTTTCGTCATTAAGCAGTCTGCTAACAAATATTGACTTGTAAAAAGAAAACGGAGTTTCAATTATCCCGCTTCTGCATAATGTATATCCCTCTACTTGTTCTTTTGTGGACATCTTGCGTAAACTTAGGACATAGCGCACGTTAATGATGTAGCGCACCACCAAATATATTGAAATACCAGCCCATATAGCAAGCAGTATAGTCATCATATCAATAAAAATTCCGCCATTTTCAATCACTAAACCCTCAAAAGAGTAATCTACAGCTTCTTCAACAGCCGCTTCGTGTGAAACTTCTTGCGACCTAAGAATAACTTGACCTATGGCATTATCTTTATTGACCTTTATTGCATCTATCGAAACCGTAGCCGCAAGAATTGCTATCACAGGACAAAGCAATAAATATATCCTTTGCGATAAAAAAGACGCTTTATTCTTGAACAAAAGCACATAAATTCCTAATAATACTCCACTAACACATAAATACTTTAACAATACTATTAACAATACCCCAACCATAATAACTTCATTTAAAAATTAAAATTTTTCAATCATTTACTCCTCACTTTTGAGCAATTCTATAATTTCACTCTTCTCTTCCTTTGTAATCATTTCTTTTTTAGCAAAGAAAGAAATCATGTTAGATGTTGACTCTCCAAAGAAATTCGCCTTCATACGCTTCAGTGCAAAAAAAGCATATTCTTCTTTACTAACTAGAGAATAGTAACAGTGAATGCTGCCATACGATTTGAAAGCGACAAAGCCTTTTTTCACTAACGTTCTAATGACTGTAGAAACAGTAGTATAAGCTGGTCTAGGTTCTGGTATCGACTTTACGATGTCAGATAAAAAAGCATTTTCGTTCTGCCAAATGATTTTCATCATCTCTAGCTCGACTTTGGTTAATTCTTTAATAATTTCCATAACTTTAGATTATAAGATTAGACAATAATTTATTATTTGTTTTTACAAACATACAATTATCTAATCAAACTTACAACTATTTCATTAAATACATGTCGTTGTTTTTCATTTTACATCCTTTCCCGACATTAAATCCCTAAAAAAATTAGTCCTTGTGACTAAAAAAGCCATCATAGACACGCTTAAAACGCACATTCTCTATATTTTAACAAAAACAACTAAATTTGTTAAAATTAACGTAAAACTATAAACACTCTACTATTTATACATTTTTCTACTTAATATAGGTGCAATAATTGATATTTATAGTTTAGGATAGATTAAAATATGTACAAAAAACAAAAGTGATTTCAGAAGTCTTATAAAACTTCTGAAATCACTTCACAGTCACCTAAATGTCTATTTTTTTTATTGAAAACATGCCTTTCATAACAAAAATTTAAACATTAATACGTTCTATAACCTTTTAGTCTTGACTATTAAGCAATTCTACAATCTCTGCTTTTTCTGCATCAGAAATTTTTTCCTTTTTAGCAAAGAAAGAAATCATATTTGACACTGAATCTCCAAAGAAATTAGATTTCATACGATTCATTGCAAAGAAAGCATATTCTTCTTTAGTAATCAAAGGATAGTAACAGTGAATTTTACCATATTGTTTATACGCAACATACCCTTTTTTTACTAGAATTCTTATAACTGTGGAAACTGTAGTATAGGCTGGTCGAGGTTCTGGAATAGCATTTACGATGTCTGACAAAAAAGCTTTGTCTGTTTGCCACAAAATTTTCATCATCTCAAGCTCAACCTTAGTTAATTCTTTTATAATTTCCATAATATTAATTTTAGTATATTTATAACTTGTTATTTATTTTGCAAAGATAGGATTATTTTAACAAATAGATAACTATTTGTATAGTGTTTTTTTATATTTTTTATACTTTTGTGTTATTAATGATTCAAATATACAAAATTTAAATAGATTTTCATCTATTATATATATCTAAAATACAGATATTTACAAATATTAAACAAATAACACTCAAAATGTTAAAAAATATCAAGAAAACGAATTCTGCTAGACTACTAGACAAAAAGAAAATAAAATATGAATTAATTCCGTATGAAGTTGATGAAAACAATCTAGCAGCAACTCATGTTGCCGAACAACTTAATGAAAATATCGAACAAGTGTTTAAGACTTTAGTGCTAAGAGGCGATAAAAATGGAATTTTTGTATGTGTTATACCAGGTGACAAAGAAGTTAACCTTAAACTAGCGGCAAAAGCATCATTAAACAAGAGCGCTGATATGATTGCAATGAAAGAGCTGCTTCCTACGACTGGATACATAAGAGGCGCATGTTCTCCTATAGGCATGAAAAAAGCATTTCCTACGTTTATTCACCCTACATGTTTAGAATTTGACTACATTTATATAAGTGCAGGGGTAAGAGGTCTTCAGATTTGTGTGAACCCTAAAGATTTAATCGAATTTGTTGGGGCACAAGTCATAGAACTATTTTAATGATTTTCCGTTTTCATCACTTCGGCAAATTCGTTAACATAAGTTCTACCTATAGGTATAGTAACCCCCATTGTTGATAGTGTTATTTTACTTCGATTATAGCTGTCTACACGTTTCATCGACACAATAAAGGATTTATGTACTCTTACAAACCTATCTTTAGGCAGCATATCTAACATGGTCTTCATACACATCTGAGAAAGCACAGATTTTGAACTAGAAAGATGTATCCTCACATAGTTATCCATAGCCTGAATATACATCACTTCGGACAACTTTACTTTAACGTTCTTATACTCTACTTTTACTGTTATTTCATCATCAAAATCCTCAATAACGGAAGTTTGACACTGCAAAGCTAACAGATTTGTCACTTTTTGAATTGTTTTCTCAAATCTGCTAAACGAAAAAGGTTTATGTAAGAAATCAACTGCATCTAGCTCAAATCCATCTAACGCAAAACGTGCGTAAGCCGTCGAAAACACTAAAAATGTATTTTCTGGCAATTGACGTGCTAAATCAACACCATTTACGACTCCCATTTCCACATCCAAAAACACTAAATCTGGCTTGTCACACTTCACCTGTTCAATGCCAACAAGCGGATTTGTGAATGTAAGAAGGTCAATACCCCCTATACGCTCACAAAATTGCTTTATTATCATTAAAGCAGCAGGTTCATCATCTATGGCAACACATTTCATATATAAATTCTCTTAACGAATTGTTATATTGTTAATTTCTTATGATTATATTCAAAAAAACACTTTTCTTGTTACAAAGATATTCGTTTTTCATAAAAAAATGAAATTATTCAACAAATATTAATAATATTTTTTGCCGTTTACCACCATTTTTACGTAGTTTACCACCAAATAATATACGAAATATTATACAGCTATGTTTTTATCGTTAGATTTGTGTTATATGAGAAAAATATATTTCCGAACTAAATAAATAACATATAAAAACGGATAACATGAAAAAGTTAATTTTATTAGCAGCAGTTGCAGTTTTTGCAATTCAATCAGCTAGCGCACAAGGTCAAAGCCGTGGTGGTGGTCAAAGTGGTCAAGGTGGTCAACAAGGTCAAGGTCAACAAGGACAAGGTAGACAACAACAAGGAAACCAAATGAAAATCAGCCCTGAGAGACTTGTAGAGAAACGCTACAAAGAACTTAATGCTAGCTTAAACTTTACTGAAGAACAAGAAGTTGAAGTTAGAGCTATGTTAGCAGATTTCTTTGCTCCAAGCGAAAAGAAACAAAAAGAGTCTGACC
>JAWXTO010000007.1:27047-29524 GCA_044433545.1 Rikenellaceae bacterium | reverse complement strand
CACCTTCATCAATAAGTATATTACTGGGCTTCACATCTAAGTGGTTCATTTTCTTACCGTGGATGTATCTTAAAGCATCGGCAATTTGACGAATATAATGCAACGCCTCAATCTCTGACATTAATCCATACTCAGCGATTCTGTCATTAAGCGATCCACCTTCAATATATTCCATCACATAGTAAGCCGTATCATTCTCTTCAAAAACATCAAAGACTTTGATAATATTGCCATGATCAAGTTTAGCGATATTCTGAGCTTCCTTAAAAAATTTAGCTTTAAACGCATTAACTAACGATCTACTTCCTGACGATCCTACAGATATATGCGAGGTAAAGCTGTTTCTATCACAAAAGTCTTTCATAAAGAACTCCTTTATAGTCACTTTGTAGATAGTATTAATCTTGCCAATGGCACCCACAACCTCTATCTTCTGCTCTGCCAAGTAAGTTATCCCAAATCCGCCTTGAGCCAATACTTTTTCGATTCTATATTTGCCTCCTTGTAAGGCAGACCCTAGTTCCAGATTCATAATTATATGATTTATACATGATCAATGTATTACAAATCATAAAGATAGAAAAAATAATTTATTCCTCAAAATATTTTAAACTACTTTAGTTATGAATTATCAAACAGTAAAATCAAAGAGTTTAAGAAACTATTGAAAGTTGTGAGAAATAAAACATTTTGACCAGTTCGGTGTATGTGAGATCCAGAATTCACGAAACCTCACTTTGATAGCAGTCTACATAGAAAAAGGACGATACTACAAAAGCAGCATCATCCTTTTTCCCTTTATACTATTAAATAATTTATTACCTTGGTGCTATATTATAAACGTACATTATATTGCTATAATCTACATAAAGTTGACTAGAATCATCATAGTCTCTTAATCGAATTTGACAACGAACACCATCTGCATCTACACTGTTATATGTATCAATTGTGCCACCATCTCTACTTTTTTCTTGACCTTCATATTCATAAATGTCAAACTCTTGGGTTCCTTCACTATAAATTGTAATCACATCTTTATTGCTATCAATTACAACTAAAATAGAAGATTCTTCCCAGTCGCTCCACTCAGTCCATCCGTTTCCTTCATTAACTTTGTATGCGAAATCGGTTGTTTTAAACTTCATTACTGATTGAGCGACAACTGAAGTAACAGTTCCTGCAAGCAAAAATGCTACGCAAAGCAAGCTTTTTACAAATTGTGATTTAAATACGTTCTTCATAACAATAAAACTTAGATATAAACTCTTTAAATTTCTGAAAATCCACACCCAGCCTTATTCCTCTAACCCGTATTCTACACATACATGGAATAATCATCATTCCCAACAAAGATATATTATTTTTTTATTAAAAACAAACTATTCATCAATTTTATAATTACTCTTTCTGCATTAATTTTCAACAATTTAGCAAAAATACACCTTAGAGCACCATCAGAAGTCGATAAACAGGCAAAAAAAAATCAAATTATTTTTTGTAAATAGCAAAGAGGTCACCTAAAAACTACGAAATAGTTGTTAGATAACCTCTTAAATGAAATGTGATTCAATATAAAATTATTTAAAACTTTCTGCTAAATTATCAATTGAGAACGAACCTTCAATCTCATTAATTGTATATTTGCCATTAAGTATATCAAAGAAGAATTTAGAAATTAGCTCTGGTGTTAAACTTGCCTTTTCGCCCTTATCATCAATTCCTAAATCATAATTTTTAAGAAGTTGACTACTTAAACTAGCAGCTGTTAGGAGCATAAAGTTTTGCATTTTATCCCAATCTAGCAAACTTGCAGCTAACACCTTACCTATGACTGTATAACTACGCACAAGAAGCTGTCTGTCATCTTCAGTTAACACACTTTTTTGCTCATCATTAACAAGGCTCATCTCTATACGTCCCGTATTAGGCAACTGAGGCATATTACGATAAAGACTTCCTAAATCTGCTAGGCTTAAATTATATAATTTTGTTGTTGCAGGGTTATATTTTACACTTTCAACAGAAAATGCACTAGGAAGCAACAAACTTACCTCTCCGTCAATCGTAACTTGAGGGCTGTTAAATGTTCCAACGATAGAATTCTTAATATCTAGGTTCTGTGTAGCAAAAATACCACCTACTACCACACAATTTACTAGGATAATCTCGTCCGCAAATATGCTACCTGCGATATAAGCATTTGTCAAACGCACCTCTTTAGCATTAAGGTCTGACAAAAACATCAAATTGCATTCTCTAGCATGCGAAACTATAGAACCTGGAGTACCTACACATTTTCTAAATTTAATATCTCCTTTTGCATCGCTATTTACATAAAACTCTTTTTGTGCAAACACAGCTCCCTCAACATCCACATCACCATTTTTAACTTCAATTTTGTATCCATAAACAGCACCCTCAACCACTGTATCACATTGAATTACGACATCCTGATCTAATTCATTAACTGTTTG
>JAWXTO010000007.1:0-27037 GCA_044433545.1 Rikenellaceae bacterium | reverse complement strand
CGAACCTTTTACTCTATTTGTATTAAGTGTAATTGATCCATTTTGGAATTGTATCTCTTTTAGCTCTTTCATATAACTATTTTTTAGATGAACAATTAAGCTCACACATTTTTTACTACATTAAATTTATTTCTCATTTTAAGTTCAAGAACCATCTTTGCTACACGAGAATCTAGTTGTGCTGAATTTAGCTCATTACTAAAATAAGAATCTACTTTACTATATTCCGAAGAATCTGCCTCTTTCCACTCTAATGAAGAATTTTGAAATCTTGTCGACAATTCAGCTTCGATATTAGAATTTGAGCCGAAAGGAAGCGCAGATGTTCCATAGGTTGTACGCCTAAAACTATTATCATTTTCGTTTGTTTCAGCATAAATCACAGGAACCATATATGTTTCTGCCTCAGAACCATCTGACAACATGTGTTTAATAGAATTTTGTAACACGTAAGTTCTTCTTAAAAAATCTTTCGTTTTACCTATTAACTGACATGCTCTGTTTTTTATTAACGAAGCAGCAATAATAGCATCTAATCTTGCATTTTCAGC
Organism: Rikenellaceae bacterium; assembly: GCA_044433545.1. Taxonomy (GTDB): domain Bacteria; phylum Bacteroidota; class Bacteroidia; order Bacteroidales; family Rikenellaceae; genus JAWXTP01. The sequence continues at coordinate 26,486 of JAWXTO010000007.1, read as the reverse complement.
TGCGACAATAGTAGAAGTTGTTAATAATGATGTGTCAACGGTACGTGATGAACAACCTAAAATTTCCTTATTAAAATTAAATAACGGTTTATCTATTGTTTTTATACGTGTTGATAATTCATTATCAAGATCAGTAAAAAGCTTATTGTATTGAGATGAAATGCGCTCATAATCTCCTTGCATCTGCAATTGTTTACCTTCACACGCCTTTTTCTGCTCTAAAAGCGTAATAATCAAAGACTCACATTTTGCAGAAAGTTCACTTTTTAGTTGAGACAATTGCGAAGTTATATAACCAAAAAAACCATTGATAATCGAACTACTAATTTGCTTTGTAGCTCTTTCTTTAGCCTTAATTTCTTCGTATGTTGTAGCAACAACTGCCGCATCTAAACCAGTGACCGAGCTTCTACAATTGCTTACACTATTGTCAAAGTTATGTGTATCAACATAAATCTCTATGTTAATAGGGATTTCAACCGTACCTGACACTGTGGCAGTTTTAGAACCTCCAGATTCACTCGCTGGATAGCTCACAGTAACGGATTTGCTATACGACTGACTTACCGTTCTGCTATATCTTCTAGTATAACTCATAACTCAGAACCTTTTAATCGTTTAACATCAGAAGCTGCATTATATAACTTATAGATTTCTTGTTTAACACGGTCATCCATCTTTGAATTCGACAACATAGCTGAAAATTCACTATCTAACGTCTGTTTTTCAGCAGTCGGAACACTCTCCCACTCTCCATTACGTATAAAACTCATAGCGTTCTGTTGAACAGACTTGTCAATTGTCTCGTCAATCACACTTATATTGCTTATAGGTGTATAATATCTTACGCTATTACCTCCCAACTCATTTGTTGTTTCAGAAACTGATATAGGAACATATATCTCAGAGACATTATCAACTTTTATATTTGACATCACTGACTCTGACTGTTTCTTTTGAAGATTAACCTCTCTTATGTATTTATGGATAGCTTCAATAGCCGTTACTCCATCATTTTTAGTTTTAGATGCGAGTATTAGCTGAGAGTTAAACACTGTTTCATTCTGATTCGTAGAAACACTACCTATAGAGCCATTAATTCGACTATCAACCAAAGCTAAATCACTATGAACCAAACGCACGACAGGTTTATCTATTTCTTGTATCCTTTTATATAAAGAAGTATTTAAAGAATTAAATAGTTTGTTGTAATTGTTAGATATCATATTATAATCTCGTTCCATGCGCTTTTGAATAGCACGCAAAGCCATAGCTTGATGTCCAAGATCCATCAATTTCGCATCTATCTGAGAGGTCAATGCAGCTATTTTCTGGCTAATTTGAGACTGAATTAACGAGTAAAACCCCTTATTCACATTACTACAAACTAGATCTGCACCTTCTTTTTCTGCTTTTATAACTGCGGTTTGCATTGCAATGACTGATCCTGTCACAATATCTACACGACGTGAAACTGTCTTAATTTCTTTAGCCATTGGATCTGTATCCACCGTAAAATTAAAATTTGCCATAATTTCTTTTTTTTAAATATTAACAAATTTATTGATTAGACTCATTATCCCCTTGGCGAATCTCTGCAACTTTACCATCACGTATCACAATAACTGCATTATTGTCATTATCAGCGTATTCTCCATCATCATAATAAACCTTATTGCCATCTTCGTCTAAAGCGAAAGCCTCCATACCTACTACTAATCCTTGATCTTCGTCATTTAGATCTTCGTCGTCTTCATCATCTTCCTCAACATCTATTGTTGTAACTTCATCATTTTCCTCAACATCTATTGTTGTAACTTCCTCATCATCAAAATCGTCCTCATCATCAAAATCTTCATATTCCTCATCGTTTTCATAGTCATCATCCTCATAATCTTCATCTGACACATGCTTATAAGCGACAGAATCAAGATCTTCTATTGCAGATTGAGCTAAGGACATAAGATTCACTCCAACATGTTCATAAGCTATATCTTCAACACTAGGCGCAGGAGGTAAATCAGAAATTTGAGCTAATAATGGGTTAACTTCAGCAAGAGGTTTACGACGATCATCTAAACTACTTACATTATCAGCTGCAATAGCCGTATCTCTAGATTTTTTATCACGAAGTGAAGCATCATAATATTCTACGTGACCAAATTTTGCTGCTTTGAAATCAATATCCTCACTTAAACGTTCCATGTAATCAGCAAATTCGTCTTGCGTCATTCTAAATTGTTCAGATTGTTGTTGATATGCTACTAAAACTTCTGCACTATTGTCTTGAGACTCTGTAACTGTAGACTCCAATGTTGCATTTTTACGCATATTTTCCTCTGTTTTTTGGAATGCTGCCAAAGTGTTATATGCCGCAGTGTAATCAGTAAAGTTTGCTCTCATCAAGTTGATTAAATCACTTGCCTCAGCTCTATTACGACCAAAGAAGTCTTGTGTATCACGATGCCACTGATTCAAATAATCAATTTTTTGATCTTTAATGTGATTATAAATTTGTAGACGATCTTTATAAGTTTCTTTAAGTAAGTTTGTTACCATAGGAGCCATAATCTCACTTTGAATTTGATTCACACCAAATGGAACAGTTGTTTTAGCTCCACTTTCGTCTACCCAGCACATAGAAATAAGGTCAAAACGCATTTTCGAGCTTTCTCTCAAATCAAATGGCTTGTAGTCTATGTCAAATTCACCATAGTTGAAAGTTTCGCCTTTAATACGGTCAATTTCTTCAGCTTCAAGCATCGGAGAATAGAAATTATATGGAGCTTTTAATATATTAAACATCAACTTATTAGAATAGTCAATCATAGTAGACACTGACGTAACTTTCATTTTAGAAGTAGTTTGTACAGATGCTGCCATATCGACCATTAAGTGACGTAAAGTCAAATCAACCTCTTCGGTGTCACTAGAAATAGACTTACGAGTCTCATTTAGCTCTTTAAATCCATTGATTTGATCATCGTGTTGATGTGTATCGAACACCTTAAACACTGGCTTGTCTGCTACATTAGTTGTAGCATAATCAGACAAGAATTTCACGTAAGGTGATTCAGGGAAAATTACAGGAAGTTCAACTGTTGTCTCGTCTTTATCGTTTAAACAGTATGAAATAGTACGTAATGTTCGGTCTAGTTTGCCAAAATAATCATTAAAATTAACACTCTGAATTGAACGAGAGTAGTTGCCTGTTTCAATTTTTTCTACATTTTCTGAAGGCTCAATAATTGGAGCTTCTTGAGTCAAATTACGCAATTCGTTTATTGACGAATTTATCAACTGGTTTTGGCGTAGTATTTGAAGCGTAAATTTCTCGTTTATAGTGCTTCCAGTGTGGTCAACAAGGAAACTTTTATCGCTAAATGCCACACGACTTGCAACTGGAACATAAGCTACACCTAGTTTTGAGACTTTATAGTCTCTAAAAATGTTGTCGTAACTTTCTCCTAACTCATCAATTTTTTGTTGATTTGCCAAAGTAGAAGCATCAATCTGTTTAATCTTAGTAATTTTGACAATTGCAAAGATTAGAGCTACAACTGGTATAATCAGCAACGCAGGATGAACCCAATCGAAAGCTATTCCTAAACCTCCAACAACAAATCCCAAGCCTGCAACAACAAATCCTATAATTTGTTGAGTACTTTGTTGTTTCTTATTTGCGTCTAAAGCCAAAATATCAGCTTCACATTGTGCAACTTGTTCTTCTATAACAATCTCTTGCGACACGATCTTCTCGGCAGCAGTTTTGTAATAGTTGAAAAGAATTTTCGCCTGATCTTGATAGATATTAGACGACTCATTAAAAATTTTACCTTCCATATTTCAATTATTTAAATTTGTTGTTTTCTTAATTTTATAAGTGCCTCACATCTCTCAACAGCATCTAACCAACGATTATTGTCAAACTGAGAGTGACTTAACATAAGGGTCATTTCAGACAATGTATTCACCAATTTTTGGTCTAAATTCATCGCTGTTTCACCATCTGAATAAGTTATAAAACGTAATTCTCTTTTAAGCCTTTCAATTTGTTGTGACTTAATAGCCTGGTCTGGGTTTAGTTTCACTTCAATTTCAAGATTTTCAAATTGTTGGTATACTAATTTAAGCGACTCTTTACGCACCTCAACATTTTGTAAAGCATATTCTACACTATCAACCGCCGAACGACTCATGAAGACGAAAATTAACAACACAAAAAGCGCAGCACACTGAGCAAATATCGCATATATTAATTTCCACTCCCATGAATATGATGCAACGACAAGCGCAACAGCAATTAAAGAATAAACTATAATTCCTGTCCATGTAATACCTATCCCCGCAGTAGAAGAATTACTTTTAAGATTTAAATCATCAAACACATCAAAAACAAACGAGAAAATCAACAAATAGACAATTGATAACACTATTGTATTAAGAGTAAAAAGATGTTGAGGGACTAATTCTTTTAAGAAAAGGAACGAAGCTGCACACAGCAGAACTTCACCTAAGAGCATTAATAAATATACAAATATTTTATTCATCGTATCAAGTTTTAATAGTTAACGAATTGGGCTTCCACATCCTGGACAGAAAGACAATCCTGTCACATTAGTGTTACATCTAGGACATTTCTTCTCGGTTGTAGCTGGGCGACCACAGTGTGGGCAAAAGCTTAACCCTACAGCGATTGTGTTGTTACATCCTCCACAAACGGCCATAGATTGAGAGCTCAGAGACGTACCACAATTTACACATCTTAAAGCCTCAGCATCATTGTCGCTGCCACAATTAGGACATGGTATATATTTATCCCCACAGTGAGGACAAAACTGCATGTTAGAATTAAAGCGTTTACTACAATTTGAGCAATATACGTTTTTAACAGCTTTTTGTTGCAATTCAGCCACTGGATTTGTAGAATTTGGATTCACAGGATTGCATGTAGGTTGGTTATAATGAGGAGACATTACACTACCTCCCATGCCATTGCCACTGCCGCCACCCATCATATTCACAGCAAGAATTGCACCTAACAAACCGCCACCGCCGCCATTACCATTGCCGCTACCGAACGCTTTATCTACAGTTTCAAACATTTTGCTTTGTTGCCAAGTGTGCCCCGAAATCTTTTGTGCAGTTTGTTGCATTATAGATTCGCTAATCTTCCTTCCGTTTTCAGTAGATTCATCAACTCCTACACTAGTAACATATAGTTTAAGTAATCGACATCCAAACCCCTCAAAGAAATCGTTAATGCTAGCTTCAATGCTATTGGACAAGTCGTTTAAATGAGCACTTACAGCAGTAATACTAATCTTATTTGCTGCCATAACTCTTGTAATGACACTCTTTGTATGGGTCATTAATTCACCATAAAGATGACTTGTGAAATCATTAGCTGTAACTGTGACACCATTTTTACCCCCCGCAGGATAACCTAACGCCAACTGGAATATAAATTTTTCGGCATCTACGATTGTGATACCATAAGAACCTTCTGCTGATATAGGAATTGCCGCTCCGAAACTTTCATCATAAATCGAGAATGAATCAGTCGACCAACGGATATTCATTGGCGTTAGTTTATTAACAAACCACGCTTGTACAACCCATGGATTCTCTCCTCCGTATGGTATGCCATAAAAACTGCTAAGAATAGGCACATTTGGTGAGTCTAAATTGTGTGTTCCACAACCAAACTTTTGAGAACGCTCTCCATTTACAATAATCACCGCCTCTTGTGCCTCAGTCACTAAGATTTTAGCATATTTTCTAATATTCTTTTGTGGATAACAATAGGCTAACGCACCTATATCACCATCCCATTTTACGTAATCTGTTAAACTCATAATAATATTATTTATTTTAGTTAAGAATTTATTTTTACCATTTATACATTAATATCAATCAAAATTATAAACCTAATAGGAAAACAAATATCCCAATAATTATTGAAAACAATACTGACGCACCTAAAACTATTGCAATAATATCAAATGTCTTAAATTCATGCTTCGGTTTTGTAGTTTTACCATTCGAATTGACACTATTACTTTTCGGTGTATTATTAACTGTCTTAGTTGTTTTTGTCGTGGGTGCAGGTTTATCTAAATTTGTAAAGAAATCATCAATTTCATCGAAAAAGCTACGATTTTTAGGCTGTCTCGGTTCTGTTTTTACAGGTTCTTCATGTGCAACTTCTGTAGTTTTTGAGTTTGCTGAACTTATCTTTTTTAAATTTAACGAACCCATAGACGATTTACTAACTTTTTTAGTCTTTAAGTCTTCATTTCCTTTTGAAAATCCAACCTTGCTTTGATGTGTATCGCTTATGTTTGGCTTCATATCCCTTCATTTTAAGTTATAATTATATCCTCGACACTATTTCTTCTCAGTATCAGCCTTACTCTTAGAACCACTACTTTTTGAACGACTTGAAGACGTGGGCTTTGAGATTGAACTTCTTGAAGTTGATGTCTTCGATGATGAACCACCTGATACTGAACGACCCGATGATGAACCACCTGATATTGAACGACCCGATGATGAACCACCTGAATTAGAACTATTTACATTTGAATTAACATAGGAAGATGGCTTCGCTACTCTACTAGTTGATGTAGAAGTTCTAGTTGAAACGTCTGTCTGCTCTTGACTTACAGTATTTGCTTGAACAGACGTTTCGCTTTGTGAAGTAGCCATCTTATTCCACATTTCAGCAAGGTCAGCATTTTTCTCTACACCATATCCATAACTGTAACATGTCGCCAGACTTCTTTGAGCATCAACGTTTCCTTGATTAGCAGCTTTTGTATACCATTTTACAGCCTCACCAAGATTTTTATCAACACCTTGACCATAATAATAGCTAGTACCTAAATTGTATTGTGCAAACGCATTCCCGTTCTCAGCATCAGCCAAATAATGTTTAACAGTTTCACTCATTTCTGGCTCAGAAGCTTCTTCTTGTACCGATACCGCAACGTTTTCAACCTTTGGCTTTCGTGGTGTTGAAGAAGAACTATTTTCTGCTATTTCTTGACCGTTTTCTTCGATAACCGCATCTATCTCTACTTCATTATTTGTTGTATCTAAAGAATCAACATCCACCTTATTTTCATTGTTAGCTAAATCTGTTGTCACTGTGTCATTTTCACTTGGAAACCACACTGTTTTAGCTAGAATTGCACAACTTACCAACAACGCCATACCACATGCCGCAGCCCAAATCATAGACTTTCTTTTCTTCTGTGATTTATCTTGTTTTGGTTGTGACGATTCAGCTCTAAATTTTGCAAATCTACTAGCAACTTCTGGCTCAGAAACAGCCGATTTAGCTTGTGCGTTAACATCTGCTTCTTTACTTTGTGGCACTGCATCCTCCGTTTTAGCTTTTGGCTCCATTTCAATCCTTTGAACATCATCTTCCTTAGACTTTAACTTCAACGAATTAACCCCTCCTAACTTAATTGACTTTAATTTAGGTTTAGAAACAGGTTTATCAGGCACATCATTAGTTGATGCCGCATTTACAGGTGCGACATTCGTAGGCGGAATTATAACCGTATTCTCAGACCCAACCATGACCGTATCATCAGCCCCAACCATGACCGTATTCTCAGATTCAACCATGACCGTATTCTCAGATTCAACCACCGCAGCAGCAGCATTAGACTTAGCCATAACCATATTCTCTGATTCTTCTGCAACATCAGCATTTAATATTTCCAAAAAATCACCAATACTTTGAGGGCGATCTTTACGTCGAGGCTGCATAGAAGCCTCAATCGCATTCTTCACCGATTGTGAAACGTTACTAGGGAAAGCTGGCAACCCATCCTCATTAACATCATTTGCATTGGGTGGCGTATTACCTGTAACAAGTTTATAAAGCGTTGCTCCAAGAGAATAAACATCTGTTGAAGGAGAGAATTTACCTACACCTCCTTGATTATATTGTTCCATAGGAGCATATCCCGCACTCACTCCCACTGGAGTTGAACTCGTTTGTTCACCTTCTTTGTCATAACGCTTCGCTAAACCAAAATCAATAAGCACAGATTCTACATTATTGTCTTTCTCACGACGCATGATGTTACCTGGTTTTATATCAAGATGATTAACATTACGTTCATGGATATAACTCAATGCACCTGCAATTTGACGAACATAAAACAAGGCTTCAATTTCTGTAAGAGCACCATTTTTCTTAATATAATCGCCTAGAGAACCATCTTTAACATACTCCATAACGTAGTATGCTGTACCATTTTCTTCAAAAATATCAAGTACTTTTACAATATGCTTATGTTTAAATTCGGCAATCTGTCTAGCCTCTTTTATAAACTTTTGCTAGAATCTATCAACCAAATCCTTGCTTCCTAACGACGGTATAGAGACATGTGACGTATCAGCATCACGATTGCAATGCTCTTTCATGAAAAATTCTTTTATAGCAACTCTGGCTACAGACTCCATCTCACCCAATTCCCCTTTTAGAACAATTTTTTGCTCTGCAAGATACGTTATACCGAATCCTCCCTGACCAATAATTTCTTCTATTTTATATTTACCTTCTTGTAACGAAGAACCTAATCGTAAATTTATTATCATAACATCCTTATTTTAAAGCATCAATAATCATTGAACTTGTAATATCAATTCCTAATTCTATCAATGCATCAATAGCATCTTCATTCCCCTGCGCAGCAGATTTTTTGAACCATTTTATAGCCTCAGTTTTATTAACTTTTACGCCTATCCCATCGTAATAACAGACACCTAGGCTGTACTCTCCATCACTATCTCCTTGATTTGCTGATTTTCTATACCATTCTACTGCTTTTTTCTCATCTATTTCAACACCAATCCCTGATTCATAACAAACACCCATAGCCCACTGTCCATAGGCATTATCTTGGTTTGCTGACTTTTTAAACCAGTAAACAGCCTTTTTATAATCTTTAGGAACTTCATCCCCATCGATATACATAGAACCTATATAGAATTGAGATTCTGCATCACCATCTTCTGCATCTAAATAAAGCAGTTGCATTTCTTCAGAAAGTTTATCAAAATCACTACTTCTTGAAGTTGAGCTAAATATACAAATTCCCAACACCAACACTATTATCGCAATTACAGCAGAAATAACAAGCTTTTTACTCTTAGCTTTATTTGACGATTCGGATGTTGTAGATGCTACAGATGGTGCTTTAGGTATTGACGTTAATTTACGTGGGTTTAAAGGTTTATTATCCGTGTTATCATTACCTTTTACTACGTTTATTATTAATTCTGCCTCCTGGCTATCAGCTTGAACATTAAGCATAAACAAGAAATCTGAAATTGATTGAGGTCGGTCATTACGACGAGGTTGCATTGCTGCTATTATTGCATTTTTAGTGGCAGTTGAGACATCGTCTGGCAACGCTGGCATACCCACATTAAACACATCATTAGCATTTGGCGGTGTCTTTCCTGTTAAAAGTTTATAAAGTGTTGCCCCTAAAGAATATATATCTGTAGCAGGCGAAAACACACCGACACCACCCTGATTATATTGTTCTAAAGGCGCATATCCCGCACTAACACCCACTGGCGTCGAACTTGTTTGGCTACCCTGTCTATCATAACGCTTCGACAACCCAAAATCAATTAACACAGAGTCAATAGTATCATAACTCACACGACGAAGTATATTAGCTGGCTTTACGTCTAGGTGATTTATGTTTTGAGCATGAATATACTCCAAAGCACTAGCAATCTGACTTATATAAAATAACGATTCTTTTTCGCTAAGTGCGCCTCTCTCTTTAATATAATCAGCAAGAGAACCGTCATTTATATGCTCCATCACGTAATATGCTGTTCCGTTTTCCTCAAAAACGTCAAGGACTTTTACGATGTGCTTATGTTTAAGTTCAGATATATGTTTAGCCTCTTTTACAAACTTTTGTTTGAATTTTTCAACCATTTCTTTACTTCCTAACGAAGGTATAGAAACGAAAGATGTGTCTGTATCTCGGTTACAATGCTCTTTCATGAAGAACTCTTTAATCGCAACCTTAACAACAGATTCCATTTCACCAAGGTCGCCCTTTATAACCACCTTTTGTTCAGCAAGATATGTTATACCGAAACCTCCTTGACCTAAAGACTCAATTATCTCGTATTTACCCCCTTGAAGAAAAGTATTTGATTGTAAATTCATAACTTTTTTATTATAAAAATTAAACTAATTTTTCTGAATATTATTCTATTATCTCACCTAATGGAACTTCACTTGAAACAGATGTAGAATCAGCAATTTCTGTATTTGTTACAATTGGAGTATCTACACTAACATCCCCTGGATTTGTAGTATCTACATTAAGGGTATCTTCTCTAGTTGTCTCAATATATACACTAGCACCTCCACTTGAAGACGATGGATTCGAGGTTGTACTTGTTGAAGTAGAACTACTAGAAGGCGATGGCTTCGAAGACGATGGCTTCGAGGTTGAACTTGTTGAAGTAGAACTACTAGAAGGCGATGGATTAGAGGTTGAACTACCTGGAGACGAATATCTTGAAGACGAATCTTCACCAGTCATCTCAACACCATCGTTGTTATGCTCGGCTGGTTTAGAACTAAATTGCTTAATTCCAAAGAAAAGACCTACTATAATCAAAGCAGCCGACATCACACCTATAAGTAAAAGATTTGGTTTTGATCTTTCTCTTCGCATATTCTTCTTCACTCCAGCCTGTTCTAATACACCTTTAGTATCAGGCTCATCAACATACACTTCCTGCTCAGCAGACATAACTTTAGGGCTCAGTTTTTTATCCTCGAAAACTTGCTCTATTCTAATTAAATAAGCTGAATGGTTATCTCTATTATCTACTGTAAGCTCTGTAAGGATACGAACTTTCTCAGCGTCACTATTATTCATACTAAGAATATTGACGATGTTCTCATCCTCCATTTCCTCTAACATCCCATCAGTACAAAGATAGAAAAAATCTCCAGCTTTTATATCTTTTACATACTTAACATCAGCTTTAGCTCTACGTGTTTGGTGAGGTTGCACCGCTCGAGTAATGACGTTCTTCTGTCTTGAAGTTTTCATCTCCTCTAGCGTAATTTCACCAACATCATATAGGTCGTTAACTAATGAATGGTCACGAGATTTATAAAGCATTTCTTTTGTTGCAGGGCGAACATGATAAATGCGGCTATCCCCAATATGAGCTAATATACAACCTTCTTTATATAATTTCATAAAAGTCATTGTTGTACCCATTTTCTTAGCAGCTCCACTATCTTTTTCATCTAACGCATCGTAGGTTGCATGAAGAGCCGCCTGAAGCGTATTAATGTCAAAACTTTCTTGTGTTGAATTAGCGTTTATATAGCTAGACATCACTTCACACACTGTACTACTCGCAACCTCTCCAGACTCATGTCCCCCCATTCCATCACACACAACAAACATGCTATCGTCTGATGTTGCCTTGCCATGTATAGGGTATATTGAATCTTCTTGGTTTGCACGCTGTCCTAGTTCATAAATAGAACACGGTGTCGCAATTACACATTTCATATTATCAATTTTTTATGTGAAATCCTAAAGGGGAGTTCTAATAACTGGCTTTATTTGAGTTTTTAGAAGTTCCCTATAAACTCCCTTATATTAACATTCTGTTTCCTCACCATTTAAAATGACAAATTTCAAAACAACATTAGCCATTTTGATAGTATCACCGTCATTTAATATAAATTTATCACCTGTCCCTACTTTTTGAGAATCTAAAAATGTTTCATTTTTATTATTAGCGTTAGAGAAATGGTGAACATACGCTCCATTATCTAGTTTTATAACTTCTATAAGAGAATGTGAGCGGCTCATTGTTTTGTCATTAGTATCAATCTGAACATCAGCTTTAGATGTTACAGCCTTACGCCCCACGATATTAGTTCCTAATTTTAAAGAATATAATTTTCTAGAATCTACATGCCTTAATTGCCCAATGGTATTATTATTAGCACCAGTTTGTTGTGAAGCATTATTGCCATTAAAATATGCAGTTTTTACATCTTCTTCTGGTTTGCTAACTGTTTCTGAAGGCTTCTTATAATCTGTAAATTTTGATGTAACCTTACAAATAGGGCAAGAAATGCTTTTATTCTCTAATCCAGGAATCGTTTTAATTGTCAAAACTGCCCCACACACAGGGCATTTTATTTTCTGTACATTTTCCATTTATATATATTTTCTATTATTACCAAACAATGACTGGCATTGAGTCACTAAATTTCCCCCACATAACAGGGTGCTGTTTGCCCCTTGACAAATCAACAACACCTTTATTTACGTACGTAAATAACTCTTTAGCTGTGATTTTTCTATCTCTATTTGCATCGGCATTTCCTCTAAGAGCTTTTTGCAAATAAGTAGTAAAGAAACCATTAGTCATTCTAGGGCTCTCAATAGAAGTTTCATTACTTCGAGATGACAAAAACAACAGTACGTTTAAATCAGACGGTGCGACTGACGGCGAAGAACTAGTTTTTGACTCTCTAAACTTGCCAGAGTAACACGCATCCGCAAATATCATTTTATTTTTAGATGCACTCTTTGCCATTATATTTTTTATATCAGTATAAGTGATCAAATCAGTATTATAACCTACAAAACCGCCTTGATAACCATGCCCACTAAAGAAGAATAATACAATATCATTTTCCGTAGCTTTCAAAAAAAGCTTATTCATGTGATATAAAACATTTTGCCTCGTTGCTTGTGCATTTGTCAACAACAGCGTCTCAGCCTTTTTATTTTTATCATACACCCATTTTATTGTTTTTGCATCATTTACAGTCAAATTAAGGTCACTCTGTGTACCTGGATAATCAGTGACACCAACAGACAACACATAAATCTTTTGGGCATGCAAAAAGCCAAACGGCGTAAAAAGTATAAATGTTAATAGTATTATTCTTCTCATAAATTATATAAAATTACACTAAATTAAAGTCATCGTTAATATAATCAGGTCCTGCATCTGCAAAATATTGGTCATTTTGGATATCCATATTTAGCTCTAAATCATCAACTGTCAAACCGCAATCTTCATATGAATCAATTTCATTTTCAGCAATATAACCATCATTATTAAAATCTCCAGCAATAACATCAAATAATCCATCTTGATCTGTATCTATAAGGAATACCTCTTGTCCATCAATTTCAACTTGACCTACTGTCAATAAAGAACCATCATCTGCAATAGTTTCTGTCACCCCTAGAATTTGTACCTCTGAATCTGACGAATCAGTAGCCTGAGCTTCTACAATATTAATTTCATCTGTATCAGAATTATCGTATGATATGAAATCATCGCTAGCCTCACTAGTAGTAGTATTTTCAGCGTAGTTACTTGTCGAACGTGCATGATAAGAAATTTGTTCACCAAATTCTTCTCTTTGAGCAAGTGACATAGAATCCCACTCTTCCGCTTGATATGTTGAGTAGATTCCACCATTCCACACAAACACTCCACCAGGACCAACTTGACCACGAGCTTCAGCAAAAGCTTCACCAAATGACATGTTATCACTAACACTAGCAACATCAACACTAGTATCAACTCCATAAGGTGTTCCTGCAAGAAGAACTTCTTCACTGTTTGATGAAATCGTAACTTCTACTTCTAATGTTGTTTCAACTGGAGTTTCTTCAGTTCCAGTTTCGCCTTCACCTTCACCTAATGTATTATTGTCTTCATCTAAAATCACACCCTCTACACCAGTATCACTTGTTAAATATTCATTTGCAGCAACAACACCAGCACTACCTAATGCAAGACCTACGACTCCACCGATAGCAACTTTTGACCAATTTACTTTATTATTTTTTTCACCTGGAGCTTTGGCAGCCTTTGCTTTAGCTGCAGCAGCACTTGCAGATGCAAATTTAGCAGAACTAGCAGCAGCACCAGGTTTAGCAGCACCAGCACCAGAAATTATCTGAGTCTCTTCGTTTAGAGGTGATTTTGCTTTGGCATTTACATTATTAATTATCTGAGTTTCTTCATTCATAGGTGATTTTACTCCTGCACTTACGTTATTAATTATCTCAGTCTCTTCGTTTTTAGTAATTTTCTTCTCTAAGTTCATAATTCAAAATTTTAAAGTTTTATAATTGTTATTTCTATACCAACAAAGATAAAGCATAATACATGTTTTTCATAATATTTTTAAACCTATTACACGAAATAGTAGCTTTTATGTATGAAAGTGTCATTTATCCCTATTAACCAGAATAAGGTGAGTCATAAAACCCACCTTAGACTAAGACACAACACAATTAAACACTGCAAATCATGTAATTATTTCTTCTTATTAGAACTATCTACAGCATTATTAACCGCAGATATAAACTTAGCCTTTTTTATCTCAGCAATTTCAAGCTTGACACTCGCTAATTCTGACCTTAACTCTAAACAAATATAATCTTGTTTATCATTCATTCTCTCTAAAACCTCAGGAGAAACTCTAGTATCTGTTAAATTTCGCTTCTGGTCTTCTATTTTTATTTTATTCTCTAGCGATTTTTGCTTTTCAGTGAGAACGTTTATTCTAGAAGCTTGAGTCCCAACCGCTGCAAGTTCTTTTGATTGAAAAGCAGAAACTTCTCCACTGAAAACACTAAAAACTATCAACAAAAACAATATCTTTTTCATAATTTTTCTTCTTATCAATTAACACTATTCATATTTCACAAATGACTTAACACCAACTATTTGACCAGGATCAATAAGTTCATCATACATCACTCTTATTGGCACATTTTTCACACTTGATGGCACCTCTGCCAGTGCTTTATAGTCTGCCGATTCAAAGCATATCGCACCTTTATAACTTGCCACGGCTAAACGAGGCACAACTAATTGCAGTTTTCTTTTATTGATAACTTTTAAAGCAAAAACCTCTTTTCCTCGCATCGTAGCAGTAGATATAGGATAAGGATTTCTCATTATAACCCTAGACAAATTAACCATTCGAGACAGTTCAAAACAAGACATACTTTCTAAAGTCTCTGGAAAATCAACACTTTCAATATAAGGGCAGTCAACGAGTGCACCATAATATATGGTTCTCACTCCCTCATAAACTTTCAAATGTCCAACATAATCACGTGGGCATCCTAACAACGTATCTTCATTTTTATTGTACAAAACGCCATCTATAGATACAAATTTTGTGTTATTAACATCAACATTTATCTCTTGTAAATATTTCAAAGACTTCATATTTTGTATTGCTGTAATTTTAGCAGGTATTGTTACTGAAGTAAGTCGCTCACTCCACATAAACATCTTCAAATTAACAGAAGTCCAGTCACTCCCAAGGCTAATATTGTTTATAGAGGTACATCCAAAGAATACGCCCTCACCAAAGGCAGGTTTAGTACCTGGGAACACAACTTTTCGAAGGTTTTCACACTTTTCAAAGGCAAATTCTCCAATAGTTTCAATCTCAGTTGAAATTTCAATACCTGTTAAGAATTTTGCGTTACTGAAAGCTTTAGCACCTATTTTCTTAACCGTATAAATTTTATCTTTATACTTCACTTTGACAGGAACAATAATATCTCCTTCATATTGTGAATCTTTAGAGCTCGTTATTGAGCCTTCATAAGTCACTTCAACGATCAACGCTTTTGCATCTATTATATTGAAAAAAAACTTCTGTCCATTTTTCGACTCTGCTGAGAAGTCATGCGCAAAAGATACTGTTGCGATAAGAGTGCAACATAGCACACATAAAAATTTTAATCTTTTCATATTTTAGGGGAGGTCTATTTTCTCCCTGATTTTAAGTTTCTGTTAATAATTGTTTATTTTTGGTTTTGTAAAAGTTTGCTGTAATGGTTCCTTCTACCTATTTTTGATTTTAAAAAATAGGCGATTAGTGACCGAGAAATATTTTAGGGAGAAATCAGAACTCTCCTTAACATAATTAAGCCATAAATTCATCAACATTCGCATCGTTAGTATAATCTAACATATCTGAATCATTGTAAGCCATCTGGTCATTATCATAATAAGAAGATGAATAATCTCCTGAAAGGTCAGCCATCATAATGTTCTCTGATTGAATGTCTGCCACTTCATAAGTATCAATAACTCCATTATTATCCAAATCTGCACCCACATAGTCTGCTATACCATCTTGGTTCACATCAGCTACTTCATACGTTACACCATCAACTCGCACACTAGCAAAATTAATATCAGAATTAACTTGGTTTGGTGCTTCTTGAGGAGTTTCAGCCACCTCGGCCATTAAAACATTGTCATTAGATATGTCCATTACCTCGAAATCGTCTATTACCCCATTTTGGTTATAATCAGAAGCTACAAGGTCAGCTACTCCATCATTGTTAACATCAGCAAAATACACTGGTGTTCCATCGACATTCACCTCCATACACTGAACACTATCAGAACTTGGCTGTGCACTCACAGGTTGAACTACATTGTCTTGACTTGGCAAAACGACTTCTACGATAATCTCATTTGCCGCCTCAGAAGATTCTACCACATTGTTAGATTCACTTGACAACTCGATAGTATCAGCTGTATCTGCCGTTTCAAATTCTGTAGTTGCGTAATAAGTACCAGCTGCACCTACGACTGCACCAATTGCGGCACTAGCCCCAATTTTAATATTCAAATCTGTATTATCGACTTGATTAGCTTTTACCTGTTTTTTTACAGAAGTATCACGAACTACCTTACTTGTTGGTTTAGTATTTTCACTCATAATTCAATAATTTAATAATTCTTAAGAGGACTTCCCCTTAATGCTTGTACAACAAAGATATAACATCGAATAGGTAGAAACAAGTTTTATACAGTGTAGTACACAAAATCTAGAGATTAATGTACGAAACCATCATATTTCATGAGGTTTTAATCGTGCTTAAACTTCGATCTGCAATAAGGACACGTAGGCATTCTAGCTATTACATCATAAGGTTGATTTCCTAAGAATCTTCCACATTTAGGATTAGGACAGACATAATCATTTCTAAACTCCTTATCCAATTCTGCCATTTTAACTGGTGTTTTTGATGAAGACATATAAGAAATTACGAAAAAATAGATTAAAAGTATAAATCCTAAAGCATATAATGCCACCCTAAGCACATCATATTCCGCCAAACCAGGAATAAATCCACATGCTATTGCTCCCATCGAAAATAGACCTGTAACAGAGCGCAGTGCATTAAATTTCTTCTCCTTGATTTGTATATTCAATTTAGTTTGGTGATGATTTTCCCAAACATCCTCTAAGAACGAAATTGAGAAAGTTTCGACCTGAGGTTGTTGTTGCTGTGCTGGCTGTTGAGCAGGCTGTTGAGGTCTCTGACTAGCTTGCTGAGGTTGATTTGCTGTTTTTTTAAGGTTAAGAGCAATGAGTATTTTATTCACGTCAAGCACATATTGCTCACTTCCGAGAGTAATAACATCAGTATCAGGCGCAAAAACACTCTGTACAATGGCTCTTCCATTTACAAATGTAAAGTTATTCACCTTAACATTTTTAATCTTATATATCCCGTCAATTATTGTGATTTTACAGTGCTCACGGCTGACGCTTTGAGGTACACTATACGCATCACCATAAATTGCTACTCTATTTCCATCAATTGTTATTGATAAACGAGAAGAACCAGGTTCTCTTCCTATTGTTAATTCCATATTATAATTTATTCGTTACAGATGTAATTATGATTTCTTTAAGTTTTTTAAGGGCATCTTTTGACACTTCTAGCTGATATGAGAACATTTTATAGTCCGTTAGCACTAGACGCTGTTTAATAGTATTTATTTGATAAATATACCTTAAATTGATGATATAACGCTTTCCTATACGAGCAAAAGACTGAGCTTTTTCTTTTAGTTGGGTTGCTAAGGCTTTTTCGGTCTGTGCAAGGTTCATACATATCACTCCACAGAGCTTATTAGCTAGAATTATCTTTGTATAATTGCCATCAGCCTCGAAATAAACTATTTTAGAAACGTCCATTCTAAGCAATTCGTCTCTAGAATTGAAAAACAAGTAGTTTGTTTCCATATTTTCTTCATTAAATTTAGATTGGTATTTAAACGTAAAGATAAGAAAAATATATGAATTATTATAATAATTAGATATCTTTCTTATAAATATAAATAAATCACGTATATATACAAAAAACTACCGCCCGAAAAATCGGGCGGTAGCGCTTGGTAAAGCTATATAGAGTAATCTAATTCGCTTTGTATTGATTTACGATAAACTATTTTAAAACTGTTACAGTAGATTTTGCAGTAGCAGTAGCGTATGTATAACCGCCTGAAGTTGCAGCATTATAAGTGTACTCAACATAACCTACTACAGTATCTTCTAGAAGATCAGAACCTTCATTATTCCAAGAAATAATGTGATTAGCATCAACACTTACTGTTTTTAATGTTGTACTAATTTCTTCATTAGGAGAACCAGATAAACCATAAATTGATTTTAAAGTTGAATCCCAACTACCAAGTGTACTAGTTGCATCACCATATGTCTTAGCAACTTTATCTTTGAATAAGAACTCAGCATAACCATAAGTGTGTTCACTATATGAAGTAATATCTAATGTTTCAAGTTCGATATCAACAGTATTGATAGACAATGGGTTGTTGAATGTAATTGTCCATGGTAATTTTTGAGTATAACCATTTTCATAAGTGATAACAAAGTTCATTGCAACATCTAAAGAAGCAACAGTAATTGCAGAATTTAACATTAAGTACTGATTTTGTAAACCAGCAACTGTAGTAGCAGAATTTGTTAATGTACTTCCAGTTGTAGCAGCTTCAGCGTCAGTTTTTGTGAATGTAAATTTAACTTTATCACCATATTTATCTAAAATTACTGTTTCTGTATCTTTGTAAGTATCTAAGAAGTCAACAAATGCTTCAGCAGGAGCAACTTTCATTTCATAAACACCACTAAATTCAGCACCTTTAGTTACTTGAACACTGTCAGCATCTACATACATAGAAGTGAATGATGGAAGAGCTTCTTCTGGAGCGATGATAGTTACAGTGTAAACAAAATCAATGTTAGGATAAAGTGTATTATCTCTACTTGGGTAAGATACAGTAATTGTGTGTGTACCAATTTTAGTTGTAGGTAAAATGTTAACAGTGTGGTATGTTACAGGAGTTGTGTTGCTAGATAATGATTCATACATAGATGTACAATCTAGTTCAGCGTAACAACCTTCAGATGTAGAAATACTAACACCTGTGTAATTAAACCATCCCGAATAACCTCCGAAACCAGTTACTTCTTCGAATACTTTATAGTATTGTTTGAATTGTGCATAAGAAATACCTAACTCATCGTAAACAGCATCCATAGTTGCTTGATTAGTTGAAATTTCAAGAACGCTAGTATAAAGATCTGCGTAATCGATTGCATCGATAGTATATTCAAATTCTACATCTTCTAATTCTTCTGCAGGAAGAACGATTTCGTCATCGATTAAGAATTGGATGTAAACTGTAGCAAGAGCTTTTGTTTGTGCAGAGAAAGTTTCATCAGCGAAAAGTTCAACTTTAACACGTGGTAATTTATCGTAAGAAGAAGAACCTTTAGCAACTGTTAATACGTTTTCGTCACTTAATGATACATATTCTTGTTGGTTAGCATTGTTTGTTTCACTACTAATGAATTCATCTTCAATTGAGAATTCGAAAGAATAATCAGTGATACCCATTGCATCTAACCACATTCTTGTTTGACGACCTACTTGTGCAGAAGCGTAAACTAAAGTATCTAAATCGAATGCTGTATCAACTGTACCGTTTGCATAAAGAATAAAGTCATAACCGTTTCTAGCTTCAGCATTAGAATAATCAGTTGCATCGTAATCGTCAGAAGCAGAAGCAGCTGTTTTGTAGTTTTCGTTTAAAGTTGTGTTACCAATAAATACTTCACTAAATAAAATAGGCTTTACGATTGCTGTGTTAGAAGAAACAGTTTCACCGTCTGATAAAACAGCGTCTAAGTAGAAACGACTTTCTGTGTTAGCTTCTGGAGCTAAGTTAGCAACGTCAAATTTACCTTTTACTGTAGCAACACCATTTTCGTAAGTTACAGCACCATAGAATAAACCTTCAGAAGCTTTAGTAGCAACATCAATAACGTTAACATTCCAAGCTGCTGGAGCAGTAGCGTTAGATGGGTTAACAATATAACCAAACTCTTCATAAGAAGTAAGTAGAGTTACACCAGTTGTGCTATTAACCAAAGCGTAAGGAGTTACGTAAGGCATGTTGTCACCTGATTCGAATACGAAACCATACTCAATAGCTTCACCAGCAAGAAGAGAAGTAATCTCAACTAAACCGATAGTGAAAGTTGTACCGTCAACAGTTAAAGTGTAAGTACCGTTATCGTTATCAACAACTACTACATTACATGCTGTAGAGTAAGTGTATTCTGTAGCAAAACCATCTGGTTCTAAGTTAGAACAATAGTAGAATACACCATCAACTGGTTTGAAGTAGAAATACTCAGCAACTTCAGTGTCAGTGTCTGTGTCAGTATCAGTGTCTGCACCAGCTGTAGCTGAAGCATAGTAACCTGATTCTACATCGTCGATTAATAATTGGCCATCATTGTCAAATGTAACAACAGTACCTGATTCGCCAGTAGCATCTTCACCGTTAGTAACTGTGTAAGTACTACCGTTAGATAATGTAAATGTACAACCACTTGTAGTAGAAGTAACACTTGTAATAACAGCACCAGCTGATATTTGGTCGTTCAAATCATCGACCGTTGATTCCAAAGCTGATACTCTATCTGATAGGCTATCAATGTCAGCTTGATAGTCTTCAGAACAGCTTGTAAACATTGCCATTACTGCAACAAACGCAACAGCAAAAAGATTGTTTAAATACTTTTTCATAGTTTTTTAAAAAAAATTAATTAATAGTTTATAGTTGTAAATCTTTTTCTCAATTTAAACGATATTCTTTAACTTTTCAATCACCATGCTAATTATAAACTCTCTCTCTCTAATCTCTCTCACTATTATAAATAGCTTTCTCTCTCAAATATCCACATTGTTTTTATATAATCATCGAACTTGCAAAATCTACCTCGCACATCGAATATATATAATAACAATAATACAAAGATACATTCTTTTCTTTTTCTTCCAAAATTATTTTATGTTTTTTTTACACTAAAATCATTTGTGAAGCATTAGATAAGCCTATATTATTGAAAACTAAATAAATAAAAAACGAAAAAAAATCACATTATTAACATTTTTTATGTAATTATAACCAAAAATCACTATTTCGTCACTAAAAAAAGGCTAAAATAGCGTATAATTACTATAAATTGTATACAATTTTGATTTTTTGTTAAAAACATAAGTTACAACAGAAGCATAACCCGTACATTCATTTTCTTCGTTTATTTAGTTTGTATTCTTTATATCATTTTAAAGTACCCTTCTTCTTAAAAGGAATATTAAGCTGCAAATATAAGTATTATTATTTTATTTTTGCAAATAAAACGTCATTTTTATGTAAAATTTTGTAAAATTTATAAAAAAAGAAGCGCAAAGTTTATCAAATAAATCTTTACGCTCCTTTTTGGTATTATATACCTATGTATATATAGGAGTATTATAAATACAACGCTACATCTTCAACAGTGCTGTTCATGATGTGGGCATAAGCACCTTTAGCTTTTGAGTATGCCTCTTTAACATAAACCTCAGCAACTTGTGTATATTCGCTTGTGCATGGAATGTTTTCGTCTGACGCCTGAATCACTAATAAGTGGCTTAGGATGATGTGTCCTGCCATCTCAACTAGACGACGTGCGTGTAAATCACCAAAGTCAGAGTTTGTCTCACTGCCTTCTGCTACGTATGCTACTGCTTTTTCGTAATCTTCACGAAGTTCTACTAGCTTGCTTTTTGCTACGGCTAGCTCTGGTGAAACTTCTACAGATTCATATTCGTTCATTTTTGATAAGTAAACGCCTGTAGTAACAGATTTTATAGCTGCAACAACTTGTAGTTGAGATGTTCCCTCATAGATGTTAGTGATACGTGCATCACGTGCTAGTCTTTCTACTGGGTAGTCTTTCATGTAGCCCGAACCACCGTGGATTTGGATAGCGTCATAAGTAACTTGGTTACAGTATTCACTAGAGAACAGTTTTAGAAGCGGTGTGTAGCCATCTGCTAGTTTAGTGTACTCTTTCATCTCTTTTCTTTCGTCTGGAGTAAGCTTGCGCTCTTTAGAGATGTGATAGTATGCTTTATAAACGTCAATGAAACGTGCAGTTTCGTACAACATAGCACGTGACGCTATAGTTTTTGCTTTCATAGTCGCCAACATCTCTGACACAGGGATGAATTTGTTGATAGCTTTACCGAATTGTTCACGCTCACCAGCATATTTCAACGCTTCGTGGTAGGCTGCTTCACAAAGACCTGTACTTTGAGCACCAATTCCTAGACGTGCAGAGTTCATAAGCGCCATTACATAGCGAATTAGACCCATTTTGCGGTCTCCAACTAGTTCAGCAGGCGCATTTGTGAACACTAACTCACATGTTGGTGAGCCTATGATACCCATTTTGTGCTCGATACGGCGAACTTTCACTGCATAGTGTGCTTTGTCATATACGAATAGTGACAAACCACGTGCATCTGTTGTGCCCTCTTCGCTACGTGCTAAAACCAACGAGATGTCGCCATCACCATTAGTAATGAAACGTTTAACACCATTTAAAAGCCATGTTCCTTGCTCTTCGTCATAGTGTGCTTTAAGCATAACAGCTTGTAGGTCACTACCTGCATCTGGCTCTGTAAGGTCCATTGCGCATGTTTGACCTTCATAGATGCGTGGTAAGAATTTATCGTTGATTTCGTCTGAAGCAAATTCGTGTAGCGTCTCAGCACAGTCTTGAAGACCCCAGATGTTACCGAAACCTGCATCAGCACGGCTTACTAGCTCACATGACATAACGTAAGGCACGATAGGGAAGTTCAAACCTGCCCATTTACGTGGTAAAGAGATGCCATAAACACCTGCTTTTGTTAAAGCTTCGTGGTTTTGCGCTGTACCTGAAGCGTAAATAACACGGTCGTTTTCAACTCGTGGACCTTCTTGGTCTACACCTTCAGCATTTACTGCGATTACGTCTGCACAAATCTCACCAATGATGTCTAAAACTTTGAAATAGCTGTCTTGGGCATCTTCATAATCTTTTGGTGCATAGTCGTATTTCTCAAATTCTGTATATCCTCTCTCTTTCAACTCAACAATCTTTTTCATCATTGGGTGATTAAGATGATATTGTATATCTTTATTATCTAAAAAGAAATTAGCCATAATTTATTAACTTTTAAGCACTTGAAAGCGCTAATTTTAACTTTTGCCAGCATAACCCTGGCGTTTACACATAATTAAACATTACAAAATAGAGGAAAAGGCTATTTTGAATTTTCTTTATAATATTTAATCATCTTTGGAATTACCACAGCCAAATCTCCTGTGATTACATAGTCAGCAATCTTGTTGATAGGCGCTTCAGGGTCTGTATTGATTGAAATTATCATCGCTGAAGAGTCCATACCTGCTGTGTGCTGGATTTGTCCTGAAATTCCACATGCAATGTATAGTTTTGGACGTACAGTAACTCCTGTTTGTCCTACTTGGCGTGCATGTTCTGTATATCCTGCGTCTACTGCAGCACGTGAAGCTCCCACTTCTCCGCCGATAGCTTCTGCTAGAGAGTGTAAAAGTTTGAAGTTCTCTTTTGAACCAACGCCATAACCTCCTGCTACGACTACTGGTGCACCTTTAATGTTGATTTTCTTTTCTTCAATTTGACGAGAAATGATTTCTACTGCGAAATCTGTGTCGTTAAGGTATTTTTTGAAGTCTAAAACAACAACTTCTGGTTGTGATGGATTCGCAAGCTCTTCTTTTTTCATAACGCCCTCACGAACTGTTGCCATTTGTGGGCGGTGCTCAGGGTTTATGATAGTAGCGATGATGTTACCGCCGAAAGCTGGACGAATTTGGTATAGTAGGTCTGTGTATTCTTTATTATTTTTCTTGTCTGAGTGTGCACCAATCTCTAGTGATGTACAGTCTGCTGTTAAACCACTGTGTAGTGCAGAAGAAACACGAGGAGCAAGGTCACGACCTAGTGTTGATGCTCCGAAAAGGGCAATTTGTGGTTGTTGCTCTTTGAAAACTCCACATACTATAGATGCGTGAGGAAGTGTTCTGTAAGGCGCAAGACATTCACAATCAGCAACGTGAACTATATCAGCTCCATATTTTGCCAATTCTAACTCTATGCCGTTTAAGTTGTGACCTATAGCTAGAGCTTCAACCTTACAATTTAATGTTTGAGATAAAGAATGAGCTTTCGTAAGCAATTCACACGATACATCAGCTACTTTTCCGTTATCTATCTCACAATATACAAATATATTATTCATAAAAATTAACTATTAAAGCGGACTATGCTAAAAAACATAGTTTCAATTATTAAAATATTAACCTAAAGTGTGACTTGAAATTAATTCACTCATTAAAGCTGAAACATCTTCGTCTGAAGCTGTTAATTTTTTAGCCTCTTTTGTTTGGAATACGATATTTTCAATTTTCTTAACTTTTGTTGGTGAACCTGTTAGACCTAGTTGTTCTGGATCTGCATCAACATCTGCAACACCCCACTCAACGATGTTAAGGTATTCTCTTTCACTGAAAAGTTTAGAATAATCTGCATTTTCAATTTCTTGTCTTTCTGTAGGAGTTTTAGCGTGTTTGAACTTCATTACACGTTTCGCATTACGTGGACGGCTGTCTGGCGCAGAAGCGTTTACAGTTACGACCATAGGTAAAGAACATACAACTTCTTCAACACCATTCTCTAGTCTACGTTTAATAAAAATCTTTCCATCTTCGACCTTTTGAATTTCTTCAGCATAGGTAACTTGTGGTAGATTCATTTTTTCTGCTACTTGTGGACCTACTTGAGCAGTATCTCCGTCAATCGCTTGGCGACCAGCAAAAATAATGTCTGGGTTAATGTTTTTAATAGCACATGACAAAGCATAAGAAGTTGCTAAAGTATCAGAACCTGCAAACTTACGGTCTGTAAGTAGCACTCCGTTGTCTGCTCCTCTAAAAATAGACTCTCTGATAATGTCAGCAGCACGTGTTGGTCCCATAGTTAAAATTGTTACAGTTGAACCTTCTACCATGTCTTTAAGAGTTAATGCTAATTCCAGAGCATTAAGGTCTTCTGGGTTATAAATTGCGGCTAAAGCAGCACGATTTACAGTTCCATCTTCTTTCATTGCGTCTTTGCCCACGTTTCTAGTGTCTGGCACCTGCTTCGCAAGAACTACAATTTTTAATGATTTATCCATAGATTTAATTTATAATTTATATGTATTATTTCATTACAATTACTTACTCGAAAAAGCAAATGTATGAAAAAATATTAATTCAAACAATATTTTTAATAAAAAATTACACATTTAACAAAATATTGAGAATTTTGATGTATTTTCAAAAAAATAATGTACCTTTGGATGTTATTTCTAAGTAAAAAATTCATTTTGGATACATACAAAACAATAAACAACACGAGCGAGGGGCTTTACAAGGAGAAAGGCAGCAAGTTTATATCTTATGCCTACCACGTCGAAACAGTAGAAGAAGTGTCAGAAATCGTTTCCCGATTAAAAAAAGAATACTTTGATGCTAGACACCACTGTTTTGCTTGGAGAATGGGCGCAAAAGGAGAGAAAACACGTGTTGTAGACGATGGAGAGCCTTCTTCAACGGCTGGAAAGCCTATTTTAGGGCAAATTTTATCACTAGAAGTCACTGACGTATTGATTGTAGTCATTAGATACTTTGGAGGTACACTTCTAGGAGCTTCTGGGCTTATTCGTGCATACAAAGAAGCCGCTTATGACGCTTTAACAAACGCTGAAATAGTCGAAAAATTCGTAGAAACTACTTTTGACATCAAATTTACATATTTTGTAATGAACGATGTCATGAAAATTATAAAAGATACAAACCCGAACGTGCTAGAGAAGGTTTTTGATATTGACTGTTTTATGAAACTTTCTATTAGAGAATCACTAGCTGATGGATTATTAGAAAGACTCAAAAAAGTAGAAGGAATAGAGATAGAAATTGATAATTAAAGGGGAGTTCTAATAACTGGCTTTATTTGATTTTTTATTATAGGGCTTTAGATTTGGATTTTATAAAATGTTAGCGTAGGGATTCCTACGGTGTATTTTATAAAATTCGAAGATGAAGTCTTATAATGAAAAAGCATTAAAGTTCAGTTTTTAGAAGTTCCCTAAAATAAA
>JAWXTO010000006.1:0-30403 GCA_044433545.1 Rikenellaceae bacterium | reverse complement strand
GAATCAAACCATTTTACTGTACCTTTCATAAAAAATTTTGTTTTGTAAATAAATATTCACAACAAAGTAAGTCAAAATAATTGCATAAACAATACTTTTTCATTTTCTTTACATAATAAAAACACTCAAATTAGGGTTATCTTTAGTGTTAAACGTTACTAAATCAGCTATTTAATAGTCAAAAAAATCAATTTAAAAAAAATGAAGTTTTTTTCAATTAATAATAAACTTTGCGCAAAATGTGCAAATTGTGGGAAAATTTATATCGTAAATGCGTCAGAAAATAAAAATAATAATTTAAATATATCTGATGAACTTACATTTAATAATAATAGCGATGGGGTTATTGAAATAAACTTACCTAACGAGTCTTCAGAGATTGAGAAGTACAAAAAAGAAAATCTTGAACTAGAACAAAAGTTAAGTGCTATTTTAGAAGAGAACCGTCTGTTAAAAGAACGCAATTTCTTATTAGAACAAGAGTTTAAAGTTATTATAAACAGAATCCCTTATGGAATCGTCATTTTCAACAACAACCAACGTATAACTTTCGCAAATGATGCTTTCATTGAACTGCAAGGTTACAAAGCAAAATCTTTAGCAAATACACACATCCATTTAGAGGGGGTTAAAATTAAAGATATATTATGTAACAACGCTTTTGCATATATAGAATCTTCATTGTATAGCGAAGACGTTAATATAAACAAAACAATATGCACAGAAACAAGAAAGCTATCTTTATCGACATATCCAATCAAGAAAGCTGATTTAGCCTTTGCTATCTTTAAGGACATATACAATAAAGAAGTTGTAAAAGAAGACATTTCAATCCGCATACAAGAAGTTCTTGACCAAAATATGGCTATGATACAAAAAATAGGCTTTTTAATGGGTGAAGAAACTTCAAAAACAACAAAAACTCTTAATTCTATAATTTCGACACTTAAAAACGAGGAGAAATAGATATGTTAACAAAATGTTATGGTTCTGCCCTTTCTGGAATTGATGCAATAACTATCACCATTGAAGTTAATGCTGCTTTAGGTGTGCAAATGTTTATTGTAGGGCTGCCTGACAATGCTGTTAAGGAATCTCAACACAGAATCTATTCTGCTTTTGAAAACAATGGATTCAAACTTCCCATGCGACGTATCACTGTAAATATGGCTCCTGCGAACATCAAAAAAGAAGGGTCATATTTTGACTTGCCAATAGCAATAGGCATGTTAAGTGCTACAGAACAAATAGAAGCTCCAAATATCGGTGACTATCTTATAATGGGCGAACTTTCTTTAGACGGAACAATATCTCCAATAAAGGGAGCTTTACCTATGGCTATAAAAGCTAAAGAAGAAGGCTTTAAAGGCTTTATTTTGCCGTACGAAAACGCTTCTGAAGCTGCTGTAGTGACAGATTTTGAGGTGTATGGTGCTCACAACCTTAAAGAAGTCGTAGATTTCTTTAGTGATGGTGGCGAAAAAATACAAAAAACAGAAGTTAACTTAGATAAACTATTCAGTGAAACGTCAACACAATTTGAACTAGACTTTCAAGACGTAAAAGGTCAACAATCTACTAAAAGAGCATTAGAAGTCGCTGTTGCTGGAGGTCATAATGTTATTATGGTCGGTGCTCCAGGGTCAGGGAAAACAATGTTAGCTCGTAGATTAACCACAATTATGCCTCCTATGACAATGAGCGAGGCACTAGAAACAACAAAGATACATTCTGTAGCAGGCAAAGGCGAAATTAAAAACGGACTTATCACAAAACGTCCATTTCGATCTCCTCACCACACAATTTCAAATGTGGCTCTCGTAGGCGGAGGGACAAATCCTCAACCAGGCGAGATTTCACTTTCACATAACGGAATTTTATTCTTAGACGAACTTGCTGAATATAGTCGCACCGTTTTAGAGGTTATGAGACAACCCCTAGAGGACAGAGTTGTGTCTATTGCAAGAAGTAAGTATGCTGTTGAATATCCTGCAAACTTTATGCTTGTAGCGTCTATGAATCCGTGTCCTTGTGGATATTATGGACACCAAGAAAAAGAATGTAGCTGTTCTATGGGCGAAATTAAGCGCTACCAAAGCAAAATTTCAGGCCCTATGCTTGACAGAATTGACATACACGTAAATGTTAAACCTGTAGCGGTAACTGAACTTTCTACAATGGAAAAAGATGGTGAAAGCAGCCTAGAAATTAGAACAAGAGTAGAAAATGCACGTAAAATCCAAAACGAAAGATTCAAAAATAGCGAGATACACTCAAATTCGATGATGAATTCTCGACAAGTAGAAAAATTTTGTGTTTTAGACGAAAATTCTAAGGTTTTACTACATAAAGCGATAGACAAGTTAGGGCTTTCTGCACGTGCATATCACAGAATATTGAAAGTTTCACGTACGATAGCTGATTTAAGTGGTTCTGAAAGCATAACTTTTGCCCACATCTCAGAAGCTATACAATATCGCTCTTTAGATAGAAAATAATTAACAAACCTTGTGATGCCGACTAAAAGCTACATAGAAAAACTGAAACTTGTACCCTTCTTGTGGCTGTTTATAAGTCTAGCTCTAGGTGTATTTTTAGGAATTTGGTCATTTTTACTTCTCTCACTAGCATATTTTAAGACTTATAGACCTTATGTGTTTGTTGCAATATTTGGAGCACTTATAAACATATACTTTCACAGTCATTCTGTTATAATTCCGAACGAAGAAAGATATTCTGTAACGTGTCGAATTGGCGAAAAGCTATATACTGACCTTTATGAGGTCGACGTAATAGAATGCACCTCAACAAAAGATACAACAAAACATTTTGACAGCTTTCAATCAGTTATAGAATTTTATGAGCCTAGTGAAAATTTCATAAATCGCCACGACGTAGTAAAAATTGATGTTTTTACCAAAGAAATACACAAAACTAGGCGATATAAATCCGTTGCTAACAATCTTCTTCAAAAAGGTTACTCTCAAAAACTAATAGCTTATCCAAATAAAGATTTTAAGGTATATAAACATAAAACTTCTGACAGTTTCATTCAACAGGCACGCCAAGAGGTAAACCGCAAGCTATCAAAATTGTTAAAATTCTCTGAAAGCTCTGCTATTTTGCATAAAATGATAACAGGCGAAGCTAATGAATTGTCTATAAAAGAAGAAACACTGTTTAGAGATGCAGGAATAGCTCACATTTTAGCCATTTCGGGGTTACACATAGGGATTTTATACTTAATTTTAAGTGGCGTTCTGTTCTTTATGAACATTTCTTATAAATTAAAGCTTTTAAAAATTGCTTTAATTTCAATTTTGCTCTTTGGCTATGTGTGGTTCATAGATTTTCAACCTTCAGCACTTAGAGCAGTGTTTATGATAACACTTTTAAGCTTCGGAGCATTAAGAGCACACAGCAAAATGATGAAATATAACATTTTGCTAGGCACAGCCTTTGTGATGTTACTTTATGACACGACTTTATTGTATGACATTAGTTTCCAGCTATCATTTACTGCCGTAGGAGGCATTATGTATGGAATCTCTAAGTATCTACAACATATAAAAATCAAAAATAAGGTCATAAACTACATCTTGTTGTCTTGTGTGGTGACTATGAGCGCACAAATAGCGACTCTGCCGCTTGTTTTATACTATTTTGGATATGTTTCTACAATTTCGCTTTTATCAAATATGCTAATTGCGCCTCTTGTCACACCTTTACTTATATTTGTAATAGCGTATCTTAGTTTTGGGCTAGATTTTATTGGAGAAATGGCTTGTATAATCTTAGATTTTATAATAAAAATTGCAACATGGTTCACGGATATTCCGTACTCTAATTTTAAGTATATAGATTTCCAATTTGAGGAACTTGTTGCTATGTACACAGCATATTTTCTTATTTTTGTAGGTATTGAATTGAGAAATAAAGAAAAAAAGCTATCTTTGCGTGAGTAGAACTTTATATGAAGTAAAAATGTCAAAATTTTATTTCCCTTTTAAAATTTGACAAAACAAAAAACTAAACAAATATTTTATAATTATGATTCAAAGAATTCAATCTCTTTTCTTTCTTATCGTTACAGTGTTAATGACACTGACACTTTGCTTAAATCTTGCAGAGATTGCATTACCTAGCGAAACTGTAGCACTTAAACCATTCGGATTAAAGTCTATTGCTGCGGACGGAGTAGAATCTCTTATTGCTAGCACTCCACAAATGGGCGTTTTAACTCTAATTTGTGCTGTTCTGTCGTTCTTCACTATCTTTTTATATAGAAAAAGAATGGTACAAGTAAGATTATGCTTTGCCCTTATCATCATGTTATTAGGCACACAGGGATTTTTTGTGTATTATATCATGAAAATGCACACAGATTTGTCTCAAATTTCATATAGCTTTACAGATGTACTTCCTTTGGTTTCTGCAATCTTAATATATTTAGCATTTAGAGGGGTTATAAGAGACGAAATGCTAATTAGATCATTAAATCGCATTAGATAATATAGCTATGAGATTTTGCAATTCATACACCCAGTTCAAAAAAAGAAATTCACATGCTGTAAAGTGTGGACAAGTTGCTATAGGCGAAGAAAACCCTATAGTAGTTCAGTCTATGTGTACAACTTCAACAAAAGACACTGAGGCAAGCGTTGCACAAACTCTTAGAATTGTCAAAAATGGAGGCGAAATTGTGCGACTTACTGCACAAGGTGTTAGTGAAGCTGAAAATCTTAAAAACATAAAAGAGAGTCTCAAAAATATAGGCATAAACACGCCTTTAGTAGCAGACATTCACTTTAATCCTAAGGCTGCAAATGTTGCTGCACTATATGTTGACAAAGTTCGCATCAATCCTGGCAATTTTGTTGACAAAAGAGCTACTTTTACTAATTATGAATATACATTAGAAGAGTGGAACAACGAAAAAGATAAACTAAAAGCTAAATTCAAAGAATTTCTTGATGTTTGCATAGAAAATGACACTGCTGTTCGCATAGGAGTAAATCACGGTTCACTTTCTGACCGCATAATCTCAAAATATGGAGACACAGCTAAAGGAATGACCGTCTCGGCAATAGAAATGTTAGAGATGTGTGAAGAATTTGACTTTAAACGTGTCGTAATTTCTATGAAGTCAAGCAACACACACACTATGGTGCATGCTTACCGTATGTTGTGTGCTGAAATGGCAAAAAGAAACATGAGCTATCCTTTACATCTTGGCGTAACCGAAGCAGGCGAAGGAAACGACGGACGTATCCGTTCTGCTGTAGGCATAGGGGCGTTGTTAAGTGATGGAATAGGCGATACGATACGTGTTTCGTTGACTGAAGAACCAGAATTTGAGATACCTGTAGCCATAAAATTGGCAAATTATTTCAAAGGTAGAGAGTCTGACGAACAAATTCCCTCTTTTAACGAATCTTTATACATTTACGACGAATTTACTCCTCGAGATAGAGCTAGCGTTCACGGTTTCGGGCAAGAAAACGACGTAAAAGTCATACAAACAGTTTCTGAAGGTGAC
Source organism: Rikenellaceae bacterium (assembly GCA_044433545.1). Classification (GTDB taxonomy): domain Bacteria; phylum Bacteroidota; class Bacteroidia; order Bacteroidales; family Rikenellaceae; genus JAWXTP01. The sequence goes on along the minus strand of JAWXTO010000006.1, from coordinate 24,864 downwards.
AAATTTAGAGACTTAATGCCAGATTATGTTTTTGGAAATAATAGCTGTGGCATAATTGACATATCAAGCTCAGAAAATTTCATTTATTTAGATTGTATAGATTTAAACGGAGAAAAAATCGCTGACTTAAAAGAAATAAAAGATAAAGTCCTAGTTTTAAGCTCTAACTTTAGTCACTTTTTAGGCGCAATACGCTCTGCGGTGTTTAATCTTAAAGAAGCTGACGTTAAACTGCCAATCATAGTCAGAAAAGAGTATGACGACACAGAATTAGAAAGTTTTCAACTTAAATCGGCATCAGATTTCGGTGTACTTTTAATCGACAGTTTATGCGATGGCATCTGGATAGAAGCCCCTAACATTTCTTCGAGTGATGTTTGTGACACAGCATTTTCTATACTTCAATCGTCTCGTGCTAGAATTACAAAGACAGAATATATTTCGTGTCCTGGATGTGGTCGCACACTTTATTCACTACAAGACACTTTAATTCGCATAAAAAAAGCAACTACAGACTTTGTAGGGTTGAAAATTGCCGTTATGGGATGTATAGTTAATGGCCCTGGCGAGATGGCAGATGCTGACTATGGCTATGTGGGTTCTGGTGTAGGTGTTGTCACTCTCTACAAAGGCAAAGAGGTGATTTTAAGAAATATTAACGAAGAAGAGGCAGTAGAAAAACTAGTCGAATTTATAAAAAAAGATAGAAAATGGTAATTGTTCCATCGTTATACTTAGGCAATTTAGCATACTATAAAACACTTTTTGAAAATAAAAGTTATAAAATTGAGGCTTTTGAACACTATAATAAGCAATCTTTCCGTTCTAGGTTAAATATACTAGGCGCAAACGGAAAATTAACTCTTTCTATACCTATTGTTAAAAGCGAAAACCGTAAACAATTAGTGAAAGACGTAAAAATTGAGTACATTATGGAATGGCAAAAACAACATTGGCGTTCTATAGTCTCAGCTTATAAGTCAAGCCCTTATTTTGAGGAATATGAAGACATGTTTGCTTCACATTACCACAAAAAAGAGACATTTTTGTTTGATTTCAACCAAAAACTACACTCTACGGTAATTGAATGTTTTGAGGGACAGTTCAAAACAGGAGAAGTCACTCCTTCTTTTCAAACGAATGAAATGTTGGCTGAAAATGGTGATTTTTCTTTGTGCGAAACGCTATCTTCTAAAAAGTTAGAACATAATGACCAGAGTTTTAAACCTTACTATCAGGTTTTTAATGAAAAATTTGACTTTGAAAGCAACTTGTCAATTATAGACTACCTTTTTTGTGAGGGTGTCTCAAATGTAAGTAGTTATTTTCAGAAATAGAAGCCAACACGATGTTTTTTAAGAATAAAAAAAATATAGCCCCAACTCAAAAAAGCATAGCAAACACTAAAAAACGTTTTGGTGATGCTATCATCTCTTCACGTCTTGCAAATGCTGTTGGACTGGGGGACGAAAACGACGAAGGCAAAGTAATAGAAAAAAACAATAGGCTTAAATTTGTAAATCGAACCAGCAAATTCGTAAAACGATTTACAATTAGCGTATTTGTTTCTCTAACTGTATTTTTTATAGCTGCTTTTATACTAAACAGCGGCACTTATTTAATGGCTTGGATATTTTCTTTATCATTTGCTATAATAGTTTTGGCAATTTTATCGTTTCCGAGAAACGTAACGCTTACAAATGATGAATTAGTTTTAAGATGCTTGCTTGAAACGAAAATTATAAGTCTTAATGACATTAAGAGGATACATCCGATAAACAAATATCGCATGAAACGTACATTTCCAATATTTGGAAGCTATGGATTTGGCGGTTATTTTGGAACTTACATAGACTTAATTCATTTACGACGAGTAAGGCTATATGCAACAAATTTACAAAATCTGGTTTATATTCAAACAATATATAAAGACCACTTTATTATAAGCTGTGAAAACAGTAATATATTAATTGAACGTGCTAGAGAAGCTATTCTTAATCTAAAACCTGAATTAGGAGACTTAAACTATAAAGATTGGGACAAAGATGATGAAGATGACGAGGATGACGATAATGTTGATTAATTTTATGACATTCGCAACTAGTGTAATTCGGTGAAAATCAGAAAATTAAGGATTCTTGTTAAAGTACAGCGTTATTAAATTAGGAAATAGGAAATAGAAATTGTATCTTTGTCAAGTTTTGGCAAAGGTTTAAATATAAATTAATTAGCATTTAAAAATATAACTATGCGTAATTTCTTATCAGTAAACGATGTGGAATCTATAGATTCAATCGTAAAAGAAGCTTTAGAACTTAAAAAAGATAGATACCAATATTGCGAATTAGGACGCAACAAAACTTTAATGATGATATTCTTTAACTCATCATTAAGAACACGTCTTAGCACTCAAAAAGCTGCAATGAATTTAGGTATGAACGTTATGGTGCTTGACGTAAATGCAGGTGCATGGAAACTTGAAACTGAGAGAGGTGTTGTTATGGATGGAGACAAACCTGAGCACTTGTTAGAGGCGATTCCTGTTATGGCAAGCTATTGTGATGTTATCGGAGTTCGTGCTTTTGCATCACTTACAAACAAAGAAGATGATTACACAGAAAAAATAATAAATCAGTTTGTAAAATATTCTAACAAACCTATCGTTAGTATGGAGGCGGCAACACGCCACCCTCTTCAATCGCTAGCAGATATGATTACAATTGAAGAACATAAAGAGAAAGCTCGTCCTAAAGTTGTAATGACATGGGCTCCACATCCTAGAGCATTACCTCAAGCTGTTCCAAACTCATTTGCTGAATGGGTTAACAAAACAGACTATGAATTTGTAATTACTCACCCTAAAGGGTATGAGTTAGATTCTGAATTTGTTGGTAATGCAACAGTTGAGTATGACCAAAACAAGGCTTTAGAAGGTGCTGACTTTGTTTATGCTAAAAACTGGGCTGCTTATGAAGGAGATAACTATGGTAAAGTTCTTTCTACGGATAAAGAATGGACTGTAAGCACTGAAAAAATGAAGCTTACTAACAATGCTTATTTTATGCACTGTCTTCCTGTTCGTCGCAATATGATTGTTACGGATGATGTGATTGAAAGTGAGCGTTCTTTAGTTATTCCTGAGGCTGCAAATAGAGAAATTTCAGCCCAAATAATATTAAAAAAGATTATTGACAGTTTATAATACTAATTAATATATATGTTACGTTAGCAAAAAAATAAAGACTAACGTAAAACCTTAAATTTTATATATGAAAAACAAATTTATTTTAATAGCCTTGATTCTAGGTCTTGTCGCAGCTTGTAACAGTGATGACGATTCGACTTCAGTATACTTCACAACTGGTGATTACTATGTTGACTACCAAGAACAGACTGTATATGCTAAAGTTAGTGATGCGAATGAAATTCCATGGACTTTACACATTGAAGATGATTGGATTACTTCGACTAGAACAAGTGGTGACTCTACGAAACTATTTTATCTATATATAGAAGCGAATGAGGCTCTTGAAGAAAGAGAAACTTATGCGATTATAACTTTCTTTGAGAATGGAATTACCAATTACGACACACTTACCATTACTCAGAAAGCTGAAGAGTTACAAATTTATTTACCTGAACATACTCTTGAAGTTTCAAGTTCAGGAGGGCTGATATCTTATGAAATAGCGTCTAACATGCCGTATAGCCTTGCATCAAAACCAGAATGGTTGTCGTTAGTTGATGGTGCTGAAACTCGTGCTCTTGATATCGAGATTAAATATCTTGACGTTGAGGCGAATCCTTTATATGGTATTAGAGAAGGTGATATAATCTTTAATCATGACGATGATGCTACTGTAGCAGATACATTATATGTTATGCAGTATGGAATTGGGGATATCTCTTCTGACTCACTAAGCTTGGTGGCCTTATATAACTCTACAAATGGAGCAAATTGGACTAATAAATGGAACTTGTCAGACCCTATGGAAGATTGGTATGGAGTGACAGTAGGTTCTATTGGTTATTCTGGTTTAGGAAACCGTGTTTTATCATTAAAACTAGCTAATAATAACCTAGTTGGTGAAATTCCTGAAGACATTACGAATATTGCTTATCTTGAGGAAATTATGCTAAACGGTAATAGCCTTAGCGGTGAAATTCCTAGCGATATAGGAACTATGATACAGCTAAAAACTATTTATTTGTATAATAATCAACTAAGTGGTTCAATCCCTGAATCTCTTGGTGATAGCTACAAACTTAGCAGTCTGTATCTACAAAATAACCAATTATCAGGTTCAATTCCTGAATCACTAGGAAATATTACTGAACTTACAGCACTTGGGCTTGACAATAATAATCTTAAAGGTACATTACCAGCGTCTATAGGTTATTTAGAAAAATTGTATATTCTTACGTTGTATAACAACAAGCTAGAAGGTACAATACCTAGTTCGTATAGCGATAATGAGATGATGGGTTCGTGGAATGCAAGCGTATATATATGTCCTCAACAAGAAGGTTTTGGATTCTTTAATTGTGAAGATTTATATAATCCATTTGATAAATAGAGAGATTTACAAAACCTAGTTTTGTGTATTTCCCTATTATCCGAATAAGGTGATGCCCGAAACTAATACATCGGTGATTCCTAGATAGTTAAAGCAAAGTATTTTAGATAAAATCCCTTTATTTTCGCTAAAAACCTTAAAAATGGAGGTAATTGTCCCTTAAAAACTTTGTACCTAAAGGCGTCCCGCCTTTTATAATAAGTTTTATACTTTTGAAAAAGTACGCCCAGAGGGCTTCAAAACTCGCTCTCTTTTGCCTTTAAGGGCAAAAGAGCGTATAATTTTCATAGAAAATTATTAGGGAAATCCACAAAACGAGGTTTTGGGAATCTCCCCGAATAAAAAAGGCAATTTGCAAACATTCTTGCAAATTGCCTTTTTTTTGGTGGTGGTGTTAAGGTTACTTTTTAAGTATAGTTTTATTTCCTAACATGTATTTTCTACGAATATATGCTGGCAGCTGTTCTAAGTCTTCTGCTGTATATTCTTTGACGTTGTTTGATGAATTTTCTTGTCCAAAATTAGATGATAGCGACTCGCTATTAGATTGTAAATCGCTAGTAAATGAGCCAGAACCTTCATAAGTCGTTGCAGGGCTAAGGATGAAGTCTGCATCAATTTCTTTTATTTCTTCTTTTTCTTCAGGTTCATCTTCTAAAGATAAGATGTTAACTGGTTTTGCCTCAATAGGAGCGTTAGTTTCGTTGTTTTCGTCACTCGCAATGTTAATTGTTGCGTTGCTAATAACAACAAAATCCTCTTCAACCTCTTCAGGAACAACTTTTACTTCTTCAGCTTCTTCTTCAAGAGAGACTATCGTTTTTTTAACAACAACTTCTTCCTTTTCAACAACTTTTACGGGTTCTACAGGCTTTTTTTCTTCTGTACTATTTCCAAGTAGTGAACGAGAAACATTGTCTGCAACGTCAGAGTCAAAACAAGTAGCGATAACAACTACACTAGCATGTCCATCTTCTAGTGTTTCATCATAACCAGCACCCCAAATTAGTGATGCTTGACTTCCAGCTGCAGCTTGTATGTGTGCAATGATGCCGTGAACGACGTTCATTTTAAGTTCTATGTCTTTCCATGCAACTTTTACAAGGATTTTCTTAGAGCCACTAATGTTATTTTGGTTAAGTAATGGAGATTCAAGAGCTTCTTCTGTTAATCTCGAAACTATAGTGTCGTCGTCAATTTCTGCACTTGCAAAACCCATCACTGCTACACCACTATTGCTCATAGTTTCTTTAACATCAGCAAAGTCCACATTCACAATAAGGTTTTTAGTAACAATTTCGGCGATGCCTTTAGCAGCAGTAGATAATACATCATCACTTTTCCCAAATGCAGCAGAGAAACTTAAATCACCATACATGCTATTGATACTTTCGTTGTCAATAATAAGCAGAGAATCAACATGTTTACGTATTTCTTTGATGCCTTCAACAGCTTGAGCCAATCTAGTAGGCCCTTCGCTACGGAAAGGTAATGTAACGATTGCAACAGATAGAATCTCTAGTTCTTTTGCAATTTCTGCAATAACAGGAGCTGCTCCAGTGCCTGTACCACCGCCCATTCCAGCAGTTATAAACACCATTTCAACTTCACTTTCAGATAAAAGAGTTTTAATTTCGTCTTTGCTCTCTAATGCAGCAGCACGACCTCTTTCAGGTCTATTGCCTGCCCCACGACCACGTGTTAGGTCACTACCAAGTTGCATTTTCTGAGGCACAGGGTTTTTAGATAAGGCTTGAGCATCTGTATTACATATAGTAAACATAACATTATGAATACCATGGTCATACATATACTTTACAGCATTACCGCCACCGCCGCCAACTCCAATAACCATAATATTGGACTCTTCAGCGTTGTTTTTAATTATATCTATACAGTTTAAAAAATCTTCCATAAAAAATTAAGAGTAGAATCTAGTTAAGGTAATTACTTTATTTTGTTATCCTCTAAATCGTCATTATCTGGTTCAATGAAACGTCTTACTTTTTGCCAAAAAGATACTTTTCCTAAATCATCATAGTCAGTATCATTATTGCTTTCATTTGATGTGTCTTCAAACTGTGTAATATCAGGCTTTTTCTCAGGAACTACAGGCGCAGGAGGCGTTACAGGTTTCGCAGTTGTCGCTGGCTGAGTTCGTTGAGGTGTTGCACCATAGTTATTAGTGTTAGACCCATATTGTTGATTTGTATTTGAGGTTTGAGGAGTGTACGGTTTTGCAGGTTGAGGCACAACAACTGGTTGCTCAGGTGCTTCTTGAGGAATTAAAAATTCCAATTTTGAAGGATTTCCTATTAATGCCGCTCTTAGCAGTAATCCTACGGCTGTAGAATATTCTGGAGAATCAACAATTTCTTTAGATTCGTTAGAAATATACATGCCAGCTTTAGCTATAGACACTGCACATTTAAAGTGGCGTGCAAATAGCTTATCTATGCCTTTTATTTGAGCACCACCGCCTGTTATAACGATGCCACCTTTAAGTTTTCCACGATAACCAGCGTTATCTATCATTTTTTCAAGACTTTCGATTATGTCCATAATGCGAGCCTCGATAACCATAGCTAAATCTTTCTGAGAAATCTCTCCAGAAGGGCTTTGTAGGCGTATAACTTGGTTGTCAGCAACGTCATCTGAGAATGCTGAGCCAAATTTAACTTTTAACTTCTCTACAAGACGCTCCAAAACGCCCATAGCACGAATGTCTTTATTTATAAGTTCACCGCCGATAGGAATAACGCCTAAGAAACGCATAGTTTTGTCATGGTAGATAGCAACATCTGTAGTACCACCACCCATGTCAACAACTACAACACCAAGTTCTTTAGCGTCGTCTATAAGTACAGCTTCTGCAGATGCTAGCGAGCTAAGAATGATAGTTTTCATATCAATTTTAGAGCGATTTAAGCATCTTTTTGTAAGCATTAGCTTATCGTTATTGCCTGTTACGATGTTGAAAATTCCGTTAAGTCTATTTCCAACCATTCCGACAGGTTCTATCACGTCAGAATCGTCATCAATGCAGTAAGATTGAGGTAGAATGTGAATAATAGCTTCTCCAGGAGGAATAGTGATATTATTCATCTCTTTACTAAGTCTAATTACGTCGTCGCTAGTGACTTCACCCTCTTTATTGTTGATAGATACGTATCCGTCTTTTTGCATAAATTTGATATGTTGTCCAGATAAACCAACATACGTTTCTAAAATCTTGATTCCGTATTCTTTTTCAATTTTTTCAACCGCACTTGTTATCCCAGCCACAACTTCATTAGTATTGCGAATATCTCCCTTAACTACACCTTTAGAAGGGACAATACTTTCAGCAATAATGTCAATTTTTTTATCGTCATTTTGTTTCCCTACTAAAATAACGATTTTGGATGTTCCTATGTCAACTGCTGCATAGTAACAACCTGCTTCATCTAATTTCTTATTGTGTTGCATATCCTTTATTTCTTACGTAATTTACAAACTATCATATCGTGATAACTTAGGTCTATTTGAGAGTATGTGTTCCATCCACTTTTTGCGATTTGTTTATCATAAAAAACATTTAACTTTCTTAGATAGGTTTCAAAATTACCAATATCTTCGAAGTTACATAATATTATTTTCTGACTCCCAAAACGAGGGAAAATTTCAACATTTCCTAGGTATTCAATGTTAATACCTGCAATTTGAGCATTCCAAAACTTACTACAGTTAACCGAATTTACAAAGATAAAAAACTTATCTAACATATTGCAACTTTTTGATGTTTTTTTTGCATAGTTTTTTATTTCTTTGCTTAACAATGTGTCACATGTAATTACAGTAATATCTTTTACGAAGTTTCCGTTGTAATTATGGGCTTTTCGATTTGTGTCTACATAGAAATCATTGCCGCCGTTGTCAAGAACTCTGAAAAAAGGTTCAGACTGAACAATTTCAACAAATAATGTTCCAAAAATGTCATGTGTGACATTCACTCTGCTTACAAAACTTTGTTCTGATATGAAAACTTCTATAGCTTTTGTGTCTATATCTTCGATGTCTTTTCCGATGTGAGCTTCACAATATTCTGAGTAAAGCCATTCTTCAACATCTTGTTGTGTTACAAAGCCTAAACTGTCACAAGAGCTAATTTTTATCTCATACTTGCTTAATGTCACACCGCTAGAGAAGTCATATCCCATATATATGAATACAACCATAACGGCAAACACTAGAAATAGAGAAATTATCTTTAAATAACGCTTCATAAACACGACTATCTTTTATTAATTATATTTTTTGTATATCTCAGAGCATAGAGTGTCTATGTCACCTGCGCCAAAAGTGATTAGGATGTCTAAATTCTTGGTTTCTAACACTTCTAATACATCTTTTTTAGCCACAATTTGCTTATCTTCTAATGTTATGTTTTCTAAAAGCATTTCACTAGTAACCCCCTCTATAGGTTCTTCACGGGCAGGGTAGATAGGAAGTAAAATAATGCTATCTACGGTCGATAGAACCTTAGAAAAACCTTCTGCAAAGTCACGTGTACGAGTAAACAAGTGAGGTTGAAAAATAGCAGTAATTTTTCGACCCTCAAACATCTTGCGCACAGAAGAAATTGTAGCATTAAGTTCACGAGGATGATGAGCATAGTCGTCTATATAAACAAGATTAGGTGTGTTTATATAGAAGTCCATGCGACGCTTCACTCCAGAATATTCTAACATAGCTTTTTTTAGCATAGCTTCATCAAAACCTGCTATCCAAATAAGAGCTACAGCCCCAACACAGTTTTCAACATTAATCAAGCCAGGCAGCCCTAGTTTACAGCCTTCGATAGTTTGATTAGGTGTTACAATATCAAACGAATAACATCCACAATTGTCTACTGATATGTTTTTTGCATAAAAGTCTGCACAGGTGTCGTCTAAGGCATAAGTATAACACGAAATCTCAGTGTTTGTGACAGTTAAGTCTATGCCTTTGCGATAAACTAATGAGCCTCCAGGTTTTATTTGAGAAACAAATTGCGTAAAGGTGCGTTTCATTTCTTCGTGTGTACCATAAATGTCTAAGTGGTCAGCATCTACAGAACTTACAAGTGTTACGTCAGGGTTTAACTGTAAAAACGAGCGGTCAAATTCGTCAGCTTCTACAGCAAGTCTTTGTCCTGCGCCAAGAATCATGTTGCTGTTCATGTTTTTAGAAATACCTCCTAAAAATGCACTTCCTCCGCCTATACTACCGTTTTTGTCGTCAGCAGCATATTTGTTGAACCATGCTAACATCGTTGTCGTAGACGTTTTTCCGTGTGTTCCTGAAACAGTCATTAAATATTTGCCTTTCGACAACATTCCTAACACCTTTGCTCTTTTTACGAGATCAAAACCTTCATTTTTGAAGAAATTAAGCTCTGTGTGAGATGTAGGAATTGCAGGTGTATAGATAACTAGTGTGTTTTCTTTGTTTAGATATTTTTTATCTATAGTCGCTATACTATCGTCATATTTTACTTCTATGCCCTCGCTTACAAGGCTTTTAGTAAGTTGCGTTTCTGTTCTGTCATATCCAGCGACGTTTTTACCTTCGTGTTTGAAATAGCGAGCTATAGAACTCATTCCTATACCTCCAATTCCGATAAAATATATGTTTTCAAATTTATTCATTACACAATTTTTTAATTAAATCAACAATTGCAACAGCAGAAGACGGCTTAGACATCTTTTTTATCTGTGTTTCGAGTTCTTGTATTTGAGTTTCGTTTTTAACTGTCTTTACAGCTAATGGCAACAATGTTTTTGATAGGTTTGCATCATCTTTTAACATTAATGCTGCTCCTACTTCGACAAGAGACTTAGCATTTTTTGTCTGGTGGTCGTCTGTTACGTTAGATGATGGTACGAATATCGTTGCACATCCAGTTAGAGCTAATTCTGTTACTGTAGAAGCTCCAGAACGAGCAATAACAAGGTCTGCAATTTCATAGGCGTACTGCATTTTGTTAACAAAAGCGTTTACCCATAAATTTTCGCTATTTATTTTATCGCCTAAACGCTCTAAAACTTTTTCATAATAGTATGCACCACACTGCCATACTAAATTCACGTCTTTTTTCTCTATAATTTCGTCTAAAAATTCAAAAACACTGTCATTTAGTGCCCTAGCACCAAGGCTTCCGCCAGTAACAACAATAGTTGGAAGGTCATTTTTAAAGCCAAAATATTGTTTTGAGGCATCACTTTTCTTAACAACTTTGCTAAAATCGCCACGAACAGGGTTTCCTAGTATCTCAATTTTGTCTTTACGAAAGAACTTTTCCATGCCTTCATAAGAAACTACAACTTTTTTTGCTTTTTTCGCTAAAAATTTATTTGCTAGTCCTGCATAAGAGTTTCCTTCCCACAACACAGTAGGGATGCCACAAAGTTGTGCTGCCAAAACTATAGGAAATGAGGCATAGCCCCCGAAACCCATAACTACATCTGGTTTAAACTTGCGAACGAAACTTATAGCGATAAAAATGCTTCTTATAGAGTTCCAAATGACAACAAAATTACGTAGAGAGGCTTTTCTTACAAGCCCACTAACAGGTAGCCCCTTAATGTTAAAGCCTAAATCCGCAACTTTAGTCATTTCCATTTTGCCTATAGCTCCGACGAACAGAATGTCTGAATTTTGTACGACATTTTGCTTTTCAAGTTGTTCTGCAACTGCAACAGCAGGGTAAATGTGTCCTCCTGTTCCTCCTCCACTAAATATTATCTTCATTGTCTTTGTTTTTTTTGTCCTCCCACATAATTACGGGTTGATATTTCTCAGCATCTAAAGCTTTTGAAAGCCTGTCATTTTGTAACAATCCGTCAACTTCTTGAGGGTCTGTTATTCCTTCAAATTCGTCAATTTCCTCTTCTTCGCTTAATAGTACAGGCTCAATTTCTGTTTGAATTTCACCTTCAACAAGCTCAACTTGATCCCATTCTTCAAGCATAAGATGTCGTTTATCGACAATTTCGTCCATTTTTTCGACTTCTTTGACTCTACGTATAACGCCCTGTATCATTCCAATAGCAATACATGTTGAAAGTATAGACGATCCCCCCCAACTAATAAGAGGCAGTGTTTGTCCTGTTACAGGGCCGACATTTGCGGACACCATCATGTGTAACATCGCCTGTATAGCTATCGTAAAGCTAAGTCCTATAATTAGAAGTGCCGGAAATGCTGTCTTACACCTTTTGAGCACTATCATAGCCCGATAGAATATCGAAAAATAGAGCAACAGCACAATTAACGCACCTATAGAACCATATTCTTCAGTAATAAATGCATAAACATAGTCAGAATATGAGTGAGGAAGGCTAGAACGTTGAGTACTATTTCCTGGACCAACTCCAGTTATGCCCCCTGAAGCTACAGCAATCTGAGCTTGATATTTCTGAAAAGTTTGTTCGTCCATATCGTTAGGGTCAACACTCTCGACATCAGTTCCGCTTACAAAACTCTCTATTCTACTTACCCACGTGTCGACACGCCCCTTTCCTGAAATGAACATTATACCGACAATTAAAAACAGGAGACCTGTTGCTAAAACGATAAGTCTTAACAGTTCTTTAATTCGTACACGTCCAATAATCATTAATACAAAGGCGGTGAACGCAACAAGAAGAGCTGTAGACAGATTTGAAATCATAATGACTACAACGGATATTGCTATAGGTAGTAAAATAGGTATAGTGACCTTTCTAAGAATTTCAAGGTTTTGTTTTTTGTTTTGCTTTTCTTTTTTTATCCAAAATGGGGGGATAATTCTTATGTTATCCATTATGACTTGACGCTTTGCTAGTTCTTTTGATAACAACATAACTAGCGTTATTTTTACAAAGTCAGAAGGTTGAAAAGTTAAGCCAAAAACCATAATCCAACGTGATTCGTCATTAAATGTTGCCCCATTGAAAAAGGTTAGAATTAATGCCGCTAAACTTGTATAAAAAATTAGTTTAGCAAAACGATAATAGAATTTAAAGTTAATGAATTGAACTATCATAGCGATACCAACACTCACGGCTATTACCATAATGTGTCGAGTTAGAAAATATGATGTATTTCCATCACGAACACTATACGCCATTGAAGCAGTAGAAGAATATATCACAAGTATAGAGATGAGGCACAATAAAAGCATCATCATCCATATTGCTAAATCACCTTTGAAAAAAGATGAAGCTTTAACTTTTCTTCCTAGTATGTTCATTTGTGTCAGTAGTTATAAAATAATTATTCTTTTGTTGAGGCGTTGTTGTTTATGTGTTTCATTACTTCAGCCTTAAACTGTATTCCCCTATCTTCATAGTTTTTAAAAAGGTCGAAACTCGCACACGCAGGCGATAAAAGCACACAGTCTCCTTTTTTTGAAACTATACGAGAGCGTTCTACGGCATCTTGTATTGATGATGTGTGATAAATAAAAGGAACGACACCTTTAAAAGCCTCACTTATTTTCTCATTGTCAGTTCCCATACAAATAAGCGTAGAAACTTTGCCTTTAACCACATCATAAAGTGTTGTGTAGTCGTTTCCTTTGTCTTTTCCTCCTGCTATCCAAATTACAGGTCTTGTCATAGCCTGTAAGGCATACCATGCAGAGTCTATATTTGTCGCCTTTGAGTCATTTATGAACAAAACGCCGTTGTCTTCAATTACAGGTTCAAGTCTATGTTCAACGCCTGTAAACTCTGACAATGTTTTGTCTATTGTTTCTTCACTAACACCGACTAACATCGCTGCTATTGAAGCCGTTTGTGCGTTATAGATGTTGTGAATGCCTTTTATTTGTAGTTTTTTAGCATCATACAGCCACTCTGTGTCATTATAGCTAACGTTTATCATCCCATCTTCAGTGATAAATGCCCCTTCAAGAACGGCTTCCTTGACACTAACATATAGCTGCTTGGCAAAGATTACAGGATTTTTCTCATTAATATATTCATCTATGACTTTGTCATCCATAGAACAGATAAAAAATGACGATTCTGTTTGATTTTTTATAATTCTGAACTTGCTAGCCACATATTTTGATAAGTCATAGTCATATCTGTCAAGGTGGTCAGGCGTAATGTTTGTCATTATCGCTATGTCTACTTTAAAATTGTAGATGTTGTCAAGTTGGAAACTGCTAAGTTCTAGCACATACCAATCAAACTCTTCTGTTGCTACTTGATATGCAAAACTGTGACCTATGTTGCCTGCTAATCCGACGTTTATCCCCCCATTTTTAAGAATAGAATAAATTAAGGTTGCGGTTGTTGTTTTTCCGTTGCTTCCAGTCACACAAATATTCTTTGCAGACGTGTAACGACCTGCAAATTCAATTTCAGAGATTATGTTAATGCCTTGTTCTTTGATTTTTATAATAACATCGACACTATCAGGAATTCCAGGGCTTTTTATAACCTCAGAAGCATTTAAAATCTTATCTAAAGTGTGTCCGCCTTCTTCAAATTCAATTTCATTCTCAATAAGTTTCTGTTTATAAACATCTTTTATTGTTCCATAATCAGTCACAAAAACATTAAAACCTTTTTGTTTAGCAAGATATGCGCTGCCAAAGCCACTTTCACCTGCACCTAGGATAACTATTCTATTATCGTCCATTTTTCGTATAATTTAAGCACTTAGTGCCAATTAAACATTAGGGGAATTATTTAGAAGTCCCCATAACTTTATCGTATTTTCAATGTTACTAGAGTTATGGCAGCTAGCAACATTTGTATAATCCAGAATCTATTTACGATTTTTACTTCAAAAAATCCTCGTTTTTGGTAATGGTGATGTAAGGGAGCCATCAAAAATATTCTTTTACCCTCACCAAATTTCTTTTTGGTATATTTAAAATATGCAACCTGTATAATGACAGACAAGCCTTCTACGAAAAATATTCCACACAGTAAAGGTAATAATAATTCTTTACGAATTAGCAAAGCTAACACAGCAATTATTCCTCCAATTGCTAAAGAGCCAGTGTCACCCATAAAAACTTGAGCAGGATATGTGTTATACCATAAGAAGCCAATTAGTGCTCCTAAAAGAGCCATTGCAAACACAAACATCTCGCCACTCATAGGTATATACATTATATCAAGATATTCAGCATATATTATGTTACCCGAAACATAAGCTAAAACTCCTAAAACTAAGACTATTGATGCCGAGACTCCTGCTGCAAGCCCATCGAGTCCGTCTGTTAGATTTGCACAGTTAGAAACAGCCGTTATGATCAAAATCGCTGCAATAACATAGACAATCCAGTTTAAATTAGAGTCATTTTCTGGAACTAACCACGAATAATCGAATTGATTGTCCTTTATGAAAGGAATTGTTGTGACTGTTCGTTTTTGAGGTTCGCCCATCTGATAAGTGTTGTGAGAAATGTCTTTGTCGTAACCAAACTCACAAATGTTTTCTGTAGTAGCGTCAGTTACTAATATTTTTTCTCGCACTGTGATATTTTGACTATTCCACATTGTTAATCCTACAATTAGACCAAGCACAACTTGTCCAACGATTTTAAATCGACCTTGTAGACCGTCTTTTTTCCCTTTGAAGACTTTAATGTAGTCGTCCAGAAAGCCAATTATTCCGAGCCAAACAGACGAAAATAACAACAGTTGAATGTAAACGTTGCTCAAATCACAAAATAACAACACAGGAACGATTAAACTCATTAAAATAATGAGCCCCCCCATCGTAGGAGTTCCCTTTTTTTCTAATTGTCCCTGTAGACCTAAGTTTCGGACTTCTTCGCCAATTTGTTTTCGCTGTAAAAGTCGAATTATCTTAACGCCAATAATAATAGCTATTGTTAGAGACAAAATAATTGCCATTATAGCTCTAAATGACAAATAATTAAACATGCCTAATCCAGGGATGTCATAATGTGAAGATAAATATTCTGCAAAATGATATAACATTACGTTTTTATTTAAGTTTTATTAGAATTTTATGTGTGTGTTACAAATGGTTTGTTTAATTCCTGTTAATTAGCCGATGTTAAGGTGTTTTAAGACTTCTTCTTTATCGTCAAAATGATGTCTCACACCGTTTATTTCTTGATATGTTTCGTGACCTTTCCCAGCAATAAGTATTATGTCGCCTTCGCCTTTTGAATCGCCATTTGCCATTACTGTAGCCATTTTTATAGCTTCGCTTCTGTCGCTAATGACTACATATTTGCCTGATAAAGATATAACAGAGTTTTTTAGCCCCTCAGTCATATCGTTTAAGATGTCGTTAGGGTCTTCTGAACGAGGGTTATCCGATGTAAGTATCGTAAAATCACTATTGTCCACTGCTATTGAAGCCATAATTGGTCGTTTTGCCTTGTCTCTATCGCCTCCACAGCCCACAACCGTAATTAGCTTCTTGCCTTCAGGTTTTATTTCATTGACGCTTTCAATCACGTGTTCAAGAGCGTCAGGTGTGTGTGCATAGTCAACAATTGCGGTGATTCCATCATTGGAAACAACATATTCAAATCTTCCTGCAACGCTATGAAGTTCACTCATTGCAGTCAATATTTCTTGTTTTGACTGATTCAAGCAAATCGCTGCGGCGTAAACAGCTAAAAGATTGTAAGCATTAAATTCGCCGATGAAATTCACCCATAATTCATTAGAGTTGATGTTTATGAGCATGCCATTAGGTAACATCTCGACAACCCTACACTTATAAGGAGATAAAGCTCTCACAGAATAAGAGTGAAGTGTTGCAGCACAATTTTGTACCATAATTTCACCATTTCTATCGTCTATGTTATATAAAGCAAAGGCTTTTTTAGGCAAGATGTCAAAAAATGCCTTTTTAGCATTAATGTATTCTTTGAAAGTTCCGTGATAATCTAAATGGTCGTGTGTAATGTTCGTAAAAATGCCTCCTATGAATGTTAGTCCACTAATTCTGTGTTGTACGATGCTGTGTGAAGACACTTCCATAAAACAAAATTCACATCCTACATCTACCATTTGAGATAAAAGCTCATTTAGAACTTTTGCATCAGGAGTTGTATGTGTAGAATCGAAAGTTGTGTCATTTACACAGTATTTTACGGTTGAAATTAGCCCACACTTATAGCCTAATTTTGTAAATAGGTCATATAAAAGTGTTGCTGTAGTAGTTTTGCCATTTGTACCTGTGATTCCTACTAATTTTAGCTTATGAGAAGGCTCGTCATAATATCTTGAAGCTATAATTCCATATAAAACAGATGTAGACTCTACTTTTAAGTAAGTTACATTTTCGTTTATATCTGTTGGAAGCTCATCGCATACGATAACTGTAGCTCCATTATCAATTGCTTTAGCTATAAAATTGTGTCCGTTCACAGAAACTCCATTTATAGCGATAAACATCGAATTTTCTTTTATATCACGTGAATCAGATGAGAAATTATCTATTTCAACTTTGAAATTCCCTACAATTTCGATAATTTCAGATTCGTGTATTATGTTCTTTAATTTCATAAATTATAATTACAATAAATATATCTCCTGCAAATTTAACAAATGTAGCTTAATAAATTATTATTTTTATATGTTTTTTTACAAATTATGTATTAAATATTCTATTCGTCGTATAAAATGTCCTTAATGTCTTTTTTGTTTTGAAATTAAATATTTATTTGCAATTTTTGTATAATTTCGATAACTATAGGGAACTTCTAAAAACTGAACACCCTTTAAATATAAAATTATATACATAACAGTTTTAAAAACATACACATTATGAAGAAAGTCGCAGTTATTTTAGCAGGTTGCGGGGCAAAAGATGGTTCAGAAATTCACGAATCTACTTTAGCATTGTACGCATTAGCAAAAAATGGGTTTGAATACTCAATTTTTGCTCCAAATAGACAACAATATGACGTTGTGAATGGCATTACGGATGAGTTAGATAAAAATCCACGTAATTTAATGATAGAAGCTGCTCGTATAGCTAGAGGAAACATATCTTCTGTTTCTGAGTTAAATCCAGAATGTTTTGATGCCCTAGTCGTTCCTGGAGGTTTTGGCATGGCTAAAAACATTTTTACCCTTGCTTATGAGGGTTTAGATTTTACAGTAGACGGTGAGGTTGAGGCGATTGTTAAAGCGTTCCATTCTAGCGGTAAACCTATAGGTGCTATGTGTATTTCTCCTGTGATGATAGCTAAAGTGTTGGGAGCTTCAAATGTGAAAGTGACACTTGGTGCTGATAGTGAACTTTCAGAAGGTTTGGCAGCTAAAACTGGCGCAATAGTTGTTAGCTGTGACAGAGATGATGTTATTGTAGACGTTGAAAATAAGGTTGTCACAACTCCTGCATACATGTATGGAGATTCTACTATTGCCTCTATCGGGAAAGGTGCTGAAAAAATGATTTTAGAATTAAATAATTTACTCACAGAAAAATAAAATGACAAGATTTAGATTGTTAGTCATGGTGACTATTGCATCACAAATATTTTTTGGATGTAGAACAGAGGCGAAAGTTCAAACATTTGAGCGCCCCGTTAAATTATACACAACAGAATCGTTAGAGCATCTGACTACAAGTTATGTAGGTACAGTGAAATCTGATGAAATTAGTAATATTGCATTTAAAATGGGAGGTCAGCTTACGAAACTATCTGTAGTTGACGGACAAAAGGTGTCAAAAGGTCAGCTAATTGCTGAGATTGATCCTATTGACTTTAATCTTCAATTAGCTTCAGCAAAAGCGGCATATATAAATTCAAAAGCACAGCTTGACCGTTATGAAAGTCTGATTGCTAAGGATGCGATTTCTCGTCAACAATATGAAGCGACGCAAGCAAATTATGTACGAGATAAGTCGAACTACGAATCAGCACAAAGCATGTTGAGCGAGACTAAGATTTATGCTCCATTTACAGGTATTATAGAGAAAAAATATGTAGAAAACTATCAACGTGTTCAACCTGCTGAGCCTATTGTTCGTTTAATAAACCCTTCTAATTTAGAGATTAATTTTACACTTCCTGAAAATAACGTTCAATATATGAATGCTTCAACAAAAGAGTTTTTCGTAGAATTTGAAACTTATCCAGGCGTTAAATTTAATGCTAAGGTAACGAAATTTGTAAATTCTTCAGTAGATGGCTCAGGTGTTCCTGTGACAGTCGTGATTGATGATGCTAGTTTTGATTTACAAAAATATTCAGTAAAACCTGGTTTCTCGTGTACAATTTACCTACAAATAGACAATACTACAGAAGAGGGAGTGACTTTTATTCCACTTTCAGCACTTTACAATTCTAAAGAAACTAAGAAAGATGGTGTATGGGTTTATAACTCTACTACAAGCACCGTTGAATTGAAGGATGTGACTGTTGGTGAGTTGTTTGGAAATAACAATATAATCATAAAAAGTGGTATTAAACCAGGTGAAACTATAGTAAGTGCAGGTATTTATCAGCTAACAAATAATCAAAAAGTAAGAGTCATTAAATAACCTCTTTTTTGACAAAAGTCGAAAAGGGAGAATAGTCTCAGAAAAGAATTATAGGGATAAATTATACCTTCCCATAACTATTCATACATAATATTTATAAAACAATGAATATACCTAGTTATTCGTTAAAAAATCCTAAAGTAATATACTTTTTCTTAGCAGTTTTGTTAATTGGAGGGGTGTTGTCGTTTGGGAAATTGGGTAAAAAAGAGGATGCTCCGTTTGTTATTAAACAAGCAATGATTTTCGCTTTTTATCCAGGTGCTACAGCACAAGAAACAGAGCAATTGGTCACTGAAGTTATCGAGAGAGAGCTTCAAACTATGCCAAATATAGACTATATTAAAAGTGAAACATATAGTGGGATGTCGAAGATTTCATTAGTTTTGCTTCCAAAGACTCCTCCAGCAGACATTGAAGGAATGTGGGATATTTTACGTCGTAAAGTGTTAAACCTACAATCTTCTGTGCCACGTGGAACATACATTTCTGTAAATGATGATTTTGGAGATGTTTTTGGTATTTATTATGGGCTTAAAGCCGATGAAGGGTTTACGCATCAAGAATTGAGAGATTGGGCACAAAAAATCAAACAGCGTCTTTCTACAGTAGATGGCGTACAGCGTGTTACTATTAGTGGCGAGCAAACTCCTATCGTAAATGTGAACATTTCATTAGCAAAACTTGCTAATCTTGGTATAGATCCGAATCAGATTATACAAATTATGAGTTCTCAGAACCAACTTTTGAGCCCTGGCAATAAAATGGCGGGCAAATTAGAGGTTCAAATTTTTGCTGACGGGGCCTATGAGAGCATAGACGACATTAGAAACCAGCTTATAACAACAAATACAGGTGCGCAAATTCGTTTAGGTGATATTGCAACTGTAGAATTTGGTTATAAAAATCCTCCTACGACATTAATGAAAATTAATGGTGAAAAATCTCTTGGTATTGCTATCGCTTCGCCTGGAGATAAAGACGTTGTTAAAACAGGTCAAAATGTAGAAGAGGTGTTAAATGAAATTCGTAAAGAGATGCCTATAGGTATTGAACTTACGACTTTATATTCAGAAAGTGACATTGCTTCAGCAGCAAATAAAGGGTTTATTCTTAATCTAATTATTTCTGTGCTTATCGTAATCGTCATATTGATGTTTATAATGGGCTTCAAGGCTAGTGTGCTGATAGGTAGCTCACTTATATTCTCAATTAGTGGAACATTGCTGATTATGGAGTTTATGGGTGTCGGGCTGAATCGTACATCGCTTGCAGGTTTTATTATTGCAATGGGTATGCTTGTAGACAATGCTATTGTGGTGACTGACAACACACAAATTGCAATGAAAAGAGGAGTTTCAAAACGAGACGCTATCATAAACGGTGCTGTAGGGCCTCAGATAGGGCTTTTAGGTGCTACACTTATTGCAATTTTCTCGTTCTTGCCGCTTTTCTTAGCTGAAGAAAGTGTTGCAGAAATCGTGAAACCTTTATTTATCGTAATTGGTGTTTCTTTAGGTCTAAGTTGGATATTGGCACTTGCACAAACGACAACTTTTGCGAACTTTATGTTCAAAGAGAACAAAAATGCTGTAGCGATTGACCCTTATGATAAGCCTTTTTACTATAAATTTGAGAGGTTCTTGAAGTTCTTGTTAAGACATCGTTGGTCTACAGTGTTGACAATGGTGGGAATGTTATATTTGTCGGCTTATGTAATGGGAAAGATGCCTCAAAACTTCTTCCCTGCGCTTGAAAAAGAATATTTCCGTTCAGATTTCTTCTTCCCTAACGGCTATAACATCCGCCAGACCGAAAAAGAAATGGATGAAATAGAAGCTTGGCTTTTAAATCAACCTTCCGTAGTAAAAGTGTCAACAACTTTAGGTTCTGTGCCGCCAAGATACTACCTAGCGTCGTCTTCGTTTGGTCCTTTACCTAGCTTTGCGAACATGTTGATTGAGCTTAATTCTAAAGACTCTACAGAAATAGTCGAAGACCGATTTAACACTTATGTTCGAGAGAATTTCCCAAATATTAATATAAAATCATCACTATTTAAGGTAGCACCACCTGCTGAGGCTACAATAGAGATAGGTTATGAGGGTGCGAACATTGACACTTTGATTATGCTTACTGATAAAATACAGGATATTATGCGTAATTATGATGGTGTCGATCAAGTGAGAAGCTCATGGGGCGCAAAAGTGCCAGTTTTATTGCCTAGTTTTTCTCAAACAAAGGGTCAAGAGCTAGCCGTAACACGTAACGCTGTTTCTCAGAGTTTAACAATTGCAACAAATGGTATAACGTTAGGTGATTTCCGCCAAAATGACCAGTTTTTACCTATTATGTTAAAGGATGTGAATGCTGATAATTTTTCTTTAAGTGACTTAAACACAATTCCTGTGTTTAGTGCTAAAGGAAACATTATTCCTTTGTCACAGGTTACGGATAACATGAAATTCGAATATGATTATTATAACATTAAGAGATATAATCGTGAGCGTTATATGTTAGCCCAGTGTGAGCCAAAACGTGGATACAATACAGCACAAGCCTTTAAAGATATTATGGCAGAAGTTGATAAATTAGATGTTCCTGATGGATATGTGATGACTTACTTTGGTGAACAAGAGTCTCAAAAAAGGTCAAATAAAGCACTTGCTGACAAGATGCCACTGACGTTTATTTTGATGTTTATTGTGCTTTTACTGTTATTTAAGTCATACAAAAAACCTGCTGTAATTCTTGCTATGTTGCCTTTGATTTTCATTGGTGTTGTGTTAGGTCTTTTAGTGATGAACAAGATGTTTGACTTCTTCTGTTTGTTAGGTATATTAGGGCTGATAGGTATGAACATCAAAAATGCTATTGTGCTTATCGACCAGATACATATTGAGAAAAAGGCAGGGCTTTCATATTATGATGCAGTTGTTACAGCTACCAAATCACGTCTTGTGCCAGTAACAATGGCTTCGGGAACTACAATTCTTGGTATGTTGCCTCTTCTTCCAGATGCGATGTTTGGTGGTATGGCAGCTACTATTATGGGTGGTTTATTAGCAGCTACAATTTTAACAATTTTTATTTTACCAGTTACGTTCTGTTTGTTCTTTGGAATTAAAACTCCAAAAGCTAAAACAAATTAAACATCCATTACCAATGATGAAAAAAATAATATTAATAATTTGTACTGTTTCCCTTTCATTTAGTGCCTTTTCACAAGAGCTAATGACCGTAAAACAGTATCGTGAGAAAGTTTTAGACTATTCTCAGTCATTAAAGCAAGCTCAAGAGAATGTGGTTGCCTCGGAGGCTGACATTAAAGATGCGAAATCTAACTTTTTGCCTAAATTAGACGCTGCGGCAGAATTTAGCTACCTAATAAACGATATTAGCTTTGATTTAGAGGGTATGGAGTTAAAATATGCAAATTGGAGTTACGGTTTTAGTGCTACAGCAGCTCAAAATGTCTATAGTGGTGGAATTGTTAGAAAACAAGTCGATGCGCTAAAAATTCAGAATAAAGTAGCCGAAAAATCTGTTGAACAAACAATAGAAAATATCGGCTATGTGGCAGATTTGAACTATTGGAGTTTGGCAACTATGTCTTCTTTTAAACAAGCGGCTTTAAATTACCTAGAAATAATTATGCAAACTTATACTATCATTAAAGATCGCTATGAAGATGGGTTAATTTCTAAAAATGACCTTTTGATGATTGAAACAAGGTTGCAAGATGCAAAATATCAACTTAGCTCTATTGAAAAGCAGTATAAAGAGGCATCTATAAAGGTAAATTTGTTGATGGGCGTTGCACCAGATACAGAAGTGCTTTTAGCAGATTCTTTGATGAATGTTGAAGCTGTTATCCCAGCGTATAAAGATCTAGATTATGCGTTAGGAAACCGTGCAGAATTTAGTATTTCGGAATTGCAGATACAAAGTACATTTCAAGCTTTAAAACTTACTAAAGCTCAATATTTACCTCAATTTGCTGTTGGCGTTTTGGGGCAGTATGCGACTCCGCTGCTTAATTTTACGGGTGATGGCATGTTTACTGGTGTTGCGTTTGGACAGCTTAAAGTTCCTATTTTTGCAGGGAACTCTCGAAAACATAAATTAGCGTCAGTGCAAGCTAAAATTCGCCAAAGTGAATACGCAAAACAGAAAGTGACGGATGAAATAAACCAAGAATTGTCTGTTGCATGGTCTAATGTTACGAACACTTATAACCAAATCGAAGTGGCGAACAATTCGCTGAAAATTTCAGAAGAATCGCTAGATTTAAACACGTTTAGTTATAGTGCTGGTGTGCTTACGTTGTTGGATGTGCTATCGTCGCAAATTTCGTGGTTAACGGCGTATAACAATCTAATTTCTACGAAGTTTAGCTTTATTCAAGCTGAGGCTTCATATAATAAAGCTATTGGTAATTATTAGGAACGGTAGATGTTCTTAATAGTATGAAAATTCTATTTTTTACTTTAAAATTTTAATTCTCTACTTTTTTTGGAAAAAGTAGCAAAAAACTTTGCGCTGGTCGCTTTTTTACGCTAAAATTTTTGATTAAAGCTAAAAATCAAGAACTCGCTTGTTGCTTTATGTTAGCTTCGCACAAAGTCCGCTCGGTGCTCAGACACTTGATTTTTTTAACGCTTTAATCTGCAAATTTTTTAACGCTAAAGCTTATGCGCAGGGTGATAAGTTGGAACTTGATTTTCGTAAATTTAGATTTTTTGCAATGGGTAATCCACAAAACGGACTTTTGCAAATTATCCGAATTTAGTAGGGGTATTCGCAAATGAATTTTGCGGATACCCCTACTGATTTATAGATTCCTAGTGATTTATAGAAATAGTATTTCACTGCTAAAATGACCTGAGTCTTTTGTTTCAACAGAGATGTAACATGCAGAACATTCGCTATTGACCTCAAATGTGAGTTTTTCAGAATCGAAATCAATATATTCTCTTTCCCATGTTGAATTGTTGTCTAGTATAGTGCTGTTTGTATAAATAATAGACACTTTATCTTCGCTATTTATGTTTAATACTTGACAACTTAGTTTGTTTTTCTTTAATTTTAATTTCAGAAATTCGGGAGTTGCTGTATAAGTGTTTACGCCAAGAATGTTGTCAACAAAAGTGTAGATTTCTTGAGGTTTCCATCCATCTATATGACCATGTGTCATTCTTAGACGCATGCTATATTGTTTTTCAGATACTAACTCAGTTGTTTTTGTCCATTGGTTAACGAAAAAGTGGTTGTCGTTAGTTCCGTTTACGAATAATACTGGGATTTTGGCATCTTTAAAATACAATGCTGGGTCATATTGGTTGTACCACCTTTCATGAGCCAGCTCCGTATTGTCTTCAATACGTGGTCCCATAGAGCCTTCCATGTATAAATAGCCGCACCCATAAACAGGTACACTTGCTTTAAAACGGTTGTCAAGCCCTGTGACAAGTGTTGTCATAATGCCGCCCCAACTGATGCCCGTAATTGCTGTCTTAGTGGTGTCAACTTCAGCAAAAGAACGGATTAAAGAGTGAGATAAGACAACATCTGAAACGGCTTGATAGAACCAGTCATCAGTTTGTTCTTCAAAGGCTACAAAATTTGGAGTTATTTGTTCTGGACCTTCTTGAAAGCCGTTTTCTAGGAGAACTCTATCTTTGCCATAGCCTCTTAAGTCCATAGAAATCGCTGCGTAGCCTCGTTTAGCCCATATTTTTACCCACTCGTCAAAAGCACGTCCTTTACCACCATGAACGCA
>JAWXTO010000005.1:17650-31271 GCA_044433545.1 Rikenellaceae bacterium | reverse complement strand
CATAAGTGTCAGAAAAAACAATAAAATTAACAGTTTTGTATATCTTTTAAAGGACAAAGGTCTAATTTTAGTTCATTTTTATGTGAAACTAGCATAAATTGTCAGCTTTCTATATTTTTTTCATAAATCATCTTTACAAACACAATTGTACAGCTACTAAATGATATTAAACTGCACAAAAAAGTAACTTTCTTGCATAAAAAAGGCAAAATAATTGTTGTTTTAAAATAAAATTGCTACATTTATGGGAAATTACTAAATGTTTATTTGATATGAGTGAAAAAATATTACCTATTATTAGCAATGATGGTTGGCTAGAACCAGTTGCTGATATTGTAACACGAAGACATACAGATTTTGTAAATAGACTTCAAGAAATTGAGAATAATTGTGGTTCTTTAAGTGAATATGCCAATTCATATCTATATTTTGGTTTGCATTACAACAAAAGACGTAAAGGCTGGATATTCCGTGAATGGCTACCTAATGCTAAAGATGTCTATATATGTGGAGATTTTAACAATTGGCAACACACCTCTCTAAGATTAACAAGAATTGAAAACGGAGTGTGGGAAATTTTCTTGCCAGACAAGTCTACAGGGGCTAATCTTACACATAAATCACTATATAAAATTGTTGTACATAGTGATAATGGCTTCCAAGAGCGTATTCCTTCTCACGCACGTTATTTGCATGAAAATCTTGAAACACACAACTATTCAGCGTGTGTATGGAACCCTGAAGAGCCTTTTAAATGGACTGATGGACGCTTTAAAGCATCAAAAATTGGTGCACCTATAATATATGAGGCGCACGTCGGCATGGCACAAGAGCAAGACCGTATCGGGTCTTACAAAAAGTTCACTAGAGACATAATTCCACGTGTAAAAGAGCTTGGTTACAACACTATTCAGCTAATGGCTATCGCAGAACATCCATATTATGGTAGTTTCGGATACCACGTGTCAAATTTCTTTGCACCTTCATGTCGTTATGGTACGCCAGACGAGTTGAAAGAGCTTGTAAACACAGCACACAAAAATGGTATTGCTGTTGTTATGGACATTGTTCATTCTCACTTTGTGAAAAACACGAATGAGGGGCTTAATGAGCTTGATGGAACAAACCTTTATGCACGTGATGGTGCAGCGGGAGACCAACCTTATTGGGATTCTAAAAACTTTAACTATTCTCGACCAGAAGTTGAACATTTCTTATTGAGTAACATCAAATATTGGATGAATGAATTCCATTTTGATGGTTTCCGTTTTGATGGTGTGACTTCTATGTTGTATAAACACTTTGGCTACACAGACTTTGGCAGTTATGACAGCTTCTTTGGCGATCAAGTTAACGATGACGCTATTTTATATCTAACTTTAGCAAGTAAATTGGTTCATGACCTAAAAGATGGCGCAATAACTATTGCTGAGGACGTGAGTGGCATGCCAGGAATGACCGTGCCAGTTGAAAATGGTGGTATGGGGCTAGACTATCGTTTAGGAATGAATATCCCTGACTACTGGATAGACATAATTGAAAATACGAAAGATGAAGACTGGGATATCTGGGAAATGTGGGAACAAATGTCAAACAGATTGCCATGGATTAAAACTATTGCCTATGCAGAGTCTCACGACCAGTCTATGGTAGGTGACAAGACTATCGCATTTAGACTTATGGATAAAGAAATGTATTATCACATGTGTTGTGATCACAAAAATGTGATTATAGACCGTGGTATAGCTCTTCATAAGCTAATTCGCTTGTTTACTATCTCTACGGGAGGACACGGATACTTAAACTTCTTTGGTAACGAATTTGGACACCCTGAATGGGTTGACTTCCCTCGTGAAGGAAACGGATTTAGCTATGAAATGGCTCGTCGTCAATGGAGTTTAGCTTCAAATGGATTCTTGAGATATAAATTCTTACAGAAATTTGATATAGACATGCTGAAATTGGTGAAAGACTATAATGTTCTTGATCAAGAGTACGGAAATATTTTAAATATGGACGTTACGAACAAAACTATGGTATACACTAAATCTGATTTAGTGTTTATTATAAATTGGAGTCCTTCACATTCTATTGCTGACTACAAAATTCCTGTTCCAGAGCCAGGCGTATATCAATTAGTGATGTCGACTGACGATGTAGAGTATGGTGGCTTCGGTAGAACTGCTCGAAAAAGCAGATATTTTACTGTACAAGAGAAAGATGAACGTCATTATTTAAGAATATATAACACAAACCGTAGTGCAATAGTTTTGAAAAAAGAAAAATAGAGACTATCTTTGCACCTTGAACGGAGGATGTCTATCGTTTTTTAGAAATAATGGTAAAATCTTAATATAGTGCCTTTAAATACAGATGCTTGTATTTTCTGCTAATATTGGCTTTTGCGATATTGTTACGCTATCGCAAAAGCCATTTTTTTTTGCACTTCAAAATGTTTTATTGCCTTATAATCACTAAATTGCGTTTTTTTTGTAGACACCTTATTAATTTATTATATTTATGGCATCATCAAATTTGGTTGACTACGTAAAAATTTTCTGTCGCTCTGGTAACGGAGGTGGTGGCGTTGTTCACTTTAGACACGAAAAATTTGTTGAGTTTGGAGGTCCTGACGGCGGAGACGGCGGGCGTGGTGGACACATCATCTTACGTGGAAATAGTCAATATTGGACACTTATACACTTAAAATATCGTAAACATATTCACGCTGAAGACGGCGAATATGGCGGCGGAGCACGTTGTACTGGTAAAGACGGCTCAGATATTATTCTAGACGTACCTCTTGGAACTGTAGCACGTGACGCTGAAACTGGCGAAGTTGTTTGTGAAGTTACTGAAGAAGGACAAGACGTGATTCTTGTAAAAGGTGGTCACGGCGGTAAGGGAAACTGGAACTTTAAAACTGCTACAAATCAAGCTCCTCGCTTTGCGAAGCTTGGGGGCGAATGTGTAGAGGGATGGTTTATCCTTGAACTAAAAATATTAGCTGATGTGGGGCTTGTAGGCTTCCCAAATGCTGGTAAATCTACGTTATTATCCTCTATTTCAGCAGCAAAACCGAAAATTGCGAATTATGCGTTTACTACCTTAGAGCCAAACCTTGGTATTGTACAATATCACGACTACAAATCTTTTGTAATGGCTGATATTCCTGGAATTATTGAAGGTGCACACGAAGGTAGAGGGCTTGGAACTCGTTTTTTGCGTCATATAGAGCGAAATTCTGTACTTTTATTCATGGTTGCAGCAGATGCTGACGACATTTCTGAAGAGTATGCAGTTCTTTTAAGGGAATTACAACTTTACAATCCAGAATTAATGGATAAAGACCGTATGCTTGCAATCACTAAGTCAGATATGCTTGACGAAGATTTAATGTCTGAAATTTCTGAAGAAATTAAACAAAAAGGAGTTATTGATATTCCATTTACGTTTATTTCATCTGTGAGCGGATTTAACATCCCACGAATTAAAGATGAATTATTTGCTTTAATTAATAGGTAGTGTAAATTCATAAAACTAGGTTTTTGAAATCAACCTATATAATAAGAGGACTATTCGCTAAGAATAGTCCTCTTTTGTGTGTTATAGTAATGTACTTTAAGGTAATCATTATTTACATTGAGCGACTTCAATGATAAATTGAACGGCTTTTTCCATAGTCTGAAGTGATGCAAACTCGTTGCGTCCGTGGATGTTAACACCACCAGAGAACACATTTGGACAAGGCAACCCCATAAATGAAAGTCTACTACCGTCTGTACCGCCTCTAATAGGTGATTTTTTGCATGTGATTCCTAATGTTTCCATAGCTTTTTCGGCTCTTTCAACAACGTGCATGTGTCCGTTAGTGATAACGTCTGCCATGTTGTAATAAGAATCTTTTACGACACATTCTACAGTGCAATTTCCAGTGTTAAACTGCTCACAAACAGACTTCATGATTTCTTTACGTTTTTCAAAGATTTCTTTAGAGTGGTCTCTTATGATATAGTTCATAGTAGTCACCTCGACAGAGCCTTTAAAAGCGTTTAAGTGATAGAATCCTTCTCTGTTACAAGTGTTTTGAGGGCGTTCATTAGGTAAAGCACCGTTTATTTGCATTGCCACCTCTATAGAATTTATCATTTTGTCTTTTGCATAGCCAGGGTGTACGTTTCTGCCATAAACAGTGACGTTTGCAGCTGCTGCATTGAAAGTTTCATACTCTAAAGAACCTAATTCTCCACCATCTAAAGTATATCCAAAGTCAGCACCGAATCTTTCTACAGAAAAATGGTCTGCGCCGTGTCCAATTTCTTCGTCTGGAGTAAATGCAACACGAATTTTGCCATGTTTTATCTGAGGATTGTTAATTAGATATTCTGCGGCAGTCAAAATTTCAGCAACACCTGCTTTGTCATCAGCACCAAGTAGAGTAGTGCCGTCTGTAACGATTAATGTTTGACCTACATATCTTGAAAGTTCAGGGAAATCACAAACTTTTGTGTAAATGCCTTCTGCTTCATTTAAAACGATGTCTGTGCCATCATAATTTTCAATGATGCGTGGTTTTACATCCTTACCGCTCATGTCAGGCGATGTGTCAACGTGGGCGATAAAACCTATTACAGGAGCTTCTTCGTCACAATTTGCAGGAATTGTAGCCATAACATACCCATATTCATCCATAGTGACTTCTGTTAAGCCTATAGCCTCGCATTCTTCTTTCAAAGTTTTTAAAAATGCGACTTGCGTAGATGTTGAAGGAAATGTTGAAGAGCTAGAATCTGAGGTAGTTTCAACCTTTACGTAGCCTAAAAATCTATCTAATACGTTTTTCATATTGTAATTTTTTATAGTTTTTTATAAAATCAAAAGTGTTAAAAATGTAAAATTAAGCATAAATATAAGGCTTTATTTGTAAATATTCATAAAAAAAGTGTTTTTAACTGAAAAATTGCTGAATTTATAGTGAAAAAGATACCAAATTTAATGGTTTTTATGTTATTTTTTGAATAATAAAAAAATACATAATAAAAGAAAAATGATAAAATTTTTACAAATTATTGGATAATGTATAATAATTTTACATATCTTTGTGAAGTAATAATAAAAAATTATCAGTTTTATATATTTGTATGCTTTAAACTTTAAAGGTTATGAACGTTAACAAACTAATGGCAGATTTAGAAGCTAAACACCCTGCTGAAAAAGAATTTTTACAAGCTGTTAAAGAGGTTTTGATTTCTATTGAGGAGATTTACAATCAACATCCTGAATTTGAAAAACATAAAATTGCTGAACGCTTAGTTGAGCCAGACAGAATTTTTACTTTTAAAGTTCCTTGGGTTAATGATGAGGGTGATGTACAGGTGAATTTGGGTTATCGTGTTCAATTTAACAATGCCATAGGTCCTTATAAGGGAGGTTTAAGGTTTCACTCGAGTGTAAATCTAAGTATTCTTAAATTTTTGGGTTTTGAGCAAACTTTTAAGAATGCGTTGACAACATTGCCTCTAGGTGGAGGTAAAGGAGGTTCAGATTTCAACCCACGAGGTAAGAGTGATGCCGAGATTATGCGTTTTTGTCAGGCTTTTATGCTTGAATTATGGAGGTATATAGGTGCTGAAACGGATGTGCCTGCTGGTGACATAGGTGTTGGAGGTCGTGAAATTGGCTACCTTTATGGAATGTACAGAAAATTGGCTCGTGAAAATACAGGTGTGCTTACAGGCAAAGGAATGACCTATGGAGGTTCGTTAGTGCGCCCTGAAGCTACAGGTTTTGGTGCGGTTTATTTCGTGAAAAGAATGTTACAGAACGCTGGGCACGAATTAAATGGAAAAATAGTGTCAATTTCTGGGTTTGGGAATGTTGCATGGGGTGCAGCCATAAAAGCTACAGAATTTGGAGCAAAAGTTGTTACGATTTCTGGTCCTGATGGTTATATTTATGATGCAGATGGGCTAGACGCTGAGAAAATTGATTATATGTTAGATTTGAGAGCGACAAATCAAGATATTGTAGAGCCTTATGCAGAGCGTTTCCCTAATTCACAATTCTTTGCAGGCAAAAAGCCATGGGAGGTTAAAGTTGATGTAGCTTTACCTTGTGCAACACAAAATGAATTGGGTGCTGAAGATGCAAAAATGTTGATTGACAATGGTGTGATGTGTGTTGGAGAGGTTTCTAACATGGGGTGTACTCCTGAAGCTATAGATTTGTTCATTGAGCATAAAATAATGTATGGTCCTGGTAAAGCAGTGAATGCAGGAGGTGTAGCAACATCAGGTTTAGAGATGACTCAAAATTCTATGAAATTAAATTGGTTGGCTGAAGAGGTTGATGCGAAATTACACCATATAATGATGTCTATACATGATGAATGTGTGCGTTTTGGAACAGAAAATGATGGCTATATAAACTATATGAAGGGTGCTAACATTGCAGGATTCATGAAAGTTGCTAAGTCTATGCTAGAACAAGGCGTTATATAATGATTGTCGGATTTTAAATGTGGCATTTTTATTGTGCTAGATTGATAGTATGAAATATTTTATTATATTTGCTACAATTTAGTACCTAAATATACGGATACTAATTTGGTATCCGTATTTTTTTTGTTTAAACCAAATTTCAACTTAAATTAATGGCAAATACTTTTTTGTTAAAATTATTATGGGCGTATTGCTGGACCATAGGTAAACTTCCACAATTTTTACAATTCGCATTAGGCGATTTTGTATTTGTCATTATATATTACCTTATAGGCTATCGAAAAAAGGTCGTAAGAGAAAATTTGGTTAATTCTTTCCCTCAAAAAACAGCAAAAGAGCTTCGTATAATCGAGAAAAAGTTCTATAGGCAACTTTCTGACATTATGATAGAAAGTTTGGCGATGGTTTCTATGTCAGAAAAGCAAATTCGTAAAAGAATGGTCTTTGAGAACCCCGAATTGTTAAATTCTATAACCCCAAATCGTGCTGTAATGACCGCTATGGCGCATTTCGGTACGTGGGAATATACCGTAAGTTCAGGTCTATACTTAGATGCCCCAGTGTTGGCAGTATATCATCCACTTTCAAATAAAACAGTAGACGAATTTTATAAAAAAATGAGATCTAGGTTTGGTGTGCAGCCTGTGTCTATGGCTTTGACCTCTAAAGAAATAATCCGTAACATTCGTGCTAAAACATATCCTGCTGTGGCTCTGATTGCTGATCAAACGCCTCCTATTGTCTTGATAAAAAATTGGATTCCTTTTTTGAACCAGCCTACGGCATTTTTCCCTGGCATGGAACGCTTGGCTGTATCGTTACATACCGCCGTTGTGTTTGCACACATCACAAAACCTAAAAGAGGGTATTATAGATGTCGTTTTGAGCTTCTTTATGATGGAGAACAGAAGCTTGAAGAATTTGAATTGACCAAACTTTATGCTGAAAAGCTAGAAAATATGATAACCGAAAATCCACACTTATGGCTATGGTCACACAGACGTTGGAAATTGAAACCTGGTGATAAAATCCCTAGATAATTAAAATTCAAAAATAGTTGCCCAATATTTGTTTCTTGTTTCGATAAGGGCGTTTATGCAAATCACTATTTGTAGCTAATTAAATGTTAAAATTGTGTTATTTTATATTTAAATTATGCTATTAATAATGAATTGTAATAAAAGTGCTTGTTTATATTAAATATTATTGTTATATTGCACCAAATTAACTAACATATTTTATTATGGAAAACAAGATAGATCAGCTAACCAAAAAGTTATATTATGAGGGTGTTAGCAAGGGTTTGAAAGATTCAGCAGAAATAATTGCAAAAGCGCAGGCTGAGGCAATTGATATTGTGGCTAAAGCTAAGGCTGATGCTGCTCAAATTGTCGAAGGCGCAAAGGCTGAGGCTTCTGAATTGTCTAAAAATAGCCTAAGAGAGTTAACTTTGGCATCAAAGCAAATTGTTAGTGACTTAAAGGCTCAAATAGTTAATACCGTAACGCTGGAAACTCAATCAAAAGATGTTGCTAGTGCGTTCAAAAGCGAGGAATTCGTAAAAGAGCTAATTCTTGAAGTTGTTAAGAAATGGGACAAAAATAGCGTTAAAGTTTTAGTAGAAGAAGAAAAAGCTGATGATATAAAAGCTTATTTTGCTAAAGAAATAGCGTCTAAAATCTCTAAAAGTGTCGAAATTGTGTCTGAAAAAGGTGTCGGAAACGGCTTTAAAATAGCACCTAAAGAGGGCGGTTACTATATCTCATTTAGTGACGAAGAGTTTGATAATCTTTTAAAAGGATACCTAAAAGCTTCTTTAAATTCAATACTTTTTTAGTATAAAAAGAGTGTGAATCATCTTAATTCATAAAGAGATGGTCTTTTTGGTATGCACAAAATCTAAGAAAAAATTATGAGCGAATATTATTGTTTAACATCATCGCTAAAAGAGTTAAATCTTGATGGGGACTCTAAAGAACTGAATCTCGACGTTGTGTTTGATGAGATTGAAGGCACTTTAGCGGTGAAAGACAGCGCTTTATACCGTGATTTTAAGACTCAATATGACATTCAGAATATCATTAGCCTTATAAATGGTCGCAGCATGTATATCTCTATGGGGAATTTGTCGCAAAGTGAGGTTACGGCTGTTGTAGAATCTTTTAAAAGCGATAAAAACGATGCTGCTTTTGAGGAAGAAGAATTTTTTGGGTTAGACAGTGTTGTTGTGGATGTGCTAAAAGCATACAAAAACAGTATAACAGCTAGCGAACTTGATATTAACACATCTAAACCAATAGAAAACACTTTACAAACACAATATTTTCAAAAAATGAAGTCTGCGAGAAGCCTATTTTTAAGAAAATGGTTTCAGTTTGATTTGGATATGAGGAATATATGTTCAGCATATACAGCCAGAGCAAAACAACGAGACATTATGTCTATTGTTGTTGGTGAGGGCGATATTCAGACTTTGTTAGTGTCTTCTGCGGCGGCAGATTTCGGGTTAAAAGGTGTTTTTGATTATGCAGATGAGCTTTTTGCGACTTTATCACTTGAGGATATGTTACAAAAAGAAAGAAAGTTAGATAACATAAGATGGGATAAAATTGATGAATTAGTGACTTTTGATTACTTTAACGTTGAGGTTATCTTGTCGTATATCGCAAAAATTGCAATCATTAACCGTTGGTTGATGCTCGATGAAAATGTGGGTCGTGAAATGCTAAGAAAATTGACAGAAGACTTAGCAAAAAACAAACTAAATTTTGAAATAATTGAATAAATATATGAAAAGTACAGGTGTAGTTATTGGTATAACATCAAATCTTGTGACAGTAAAAGTAAATGGAGCTGTGTCACAGAATGAAATATGTTATATAACTCTTGGGAACACAAAATTAATGGCTGAGGTCATTAAAGTGACAGGAGATAAAGCTTCAGTTCAGGTTTTTGAAAGTACAAGGGGCTTGAAAGCAGGCTGTGAAGTAGAATTTATGGGACACATGTTAGAGGTTACCTTAGGACCTGGCATCTTGTCGCACATCTATGACGGCTTACAGAATGACCTTGCGAGATTAGACACACTTTTCCTTGAAAGAGGTCTTTATAATGACCCTCTTGACATGGATAGTGAGTGGGATTTCACGCCTTTAGCGGCTGTGGGGGACGTTGTGTCTGCTGGAAGCTGGTTGGGAGAAGTGCCTGAAGGTGTTTTGAAACATAAAATTATGGTTCCTTTTAAAATGAAAGAGAACTATACTATTAAGTCTATTGTAGAGGCTGGAGTTTACAAAATAACTGACACTGTAGCTGTAGTAGTCGATAAAAGTGGTAACGAATTTGATGTAACGATGATTCAAAAATGGCCAGTGAAAGAGGCTATTACCGCTTACTCTAATAAGCCTAGACCATACAAAATTATGGAAACAGGCATACGTGCTATTGATACGCTAAACCCTATCGCTGAAGGGGGTACAGGCTTTATTCCTGGTCCTTTCGGTGCAGGAAAAACTGTGCTTCAACACGCTATCAGTAAACAAGCTGAGGCTGACGTGATTGTGGTGGTTGCTTGTGGAGAACGTGCTAATGAGGTTGTTGAAACTTTTGAAGAGTTCCCTAAACTTGACGACCCTCACACAGGACGTAAACTTATTGAGCGTACAACAATTATATGTAACACTTCAAATATGCCAGTTGCTGCTCGTGAGGCGAGTGTTTATTCAGGTATGACTATAGGTGAATATTATCGAGCAATGGGGCTTAAAATCCTTATTTTGGCTGACTCTACTTCTCGTTGGGCGCAGGCTTTGCGTGAGATGTCTAATAGACTTGAAGAGTTGCCAGGGCCAGATGCCTTCCCTATGGACTTATCTTCGATTATTTCAAATTTCTATGCTCGTGCTGGTATCGTAGAACTTAGCAATGCAAAAACTGGTTCTGTAACCTTCATCGGTACGGTGTCACCTGCGGGGGGTAACCTTAAAGAGCCTGTAACAGAGTCTACTAAAAAGGCTGCTCGTTGTTTCTATGCCCTGTCACAAGGACGTGCCGATTCTAAGCGTTATCCTGCGATTGACCCTATGGAAAGTTATTCAAAATATTTGGAATATCCAGAAATCATATCTTACCTTGATGCAAATGTTGAAGAGGGGTGGGCTAATAAGGTTAACGACGCGAAGGCTATCATTATGCGTGGTAAAGAGGCTTATGAACAAATCAATATTTTGGGTGATGATGGTGTTCCAACAGAATATCACGACCGTTACTGGAAAAGTGAGCTGATTGACTATGTTGTTTTACAACAAGACTCTTTCGATAAGATAGACTGTAACTGTCCGATGCCTCGTCAGAAGGAAATGTTCAATAGAATTATGACTGTATGTAACACAACGTTCCATCATAAAGATTTTGAGGATTGTTCTTCTTACTATAAACAAGTTATTAACCTATTCCGTCAGATGAACTTCTCGCTTTATGAGAGTGAAGACTATAATAGTTATTTTAAACAAGTGACAGAACTAATACAGTCTAAGTCTTAGAACTTCCCTAAATAAAAACCAATTTGTTGTCTGAGATATATAAGACAAAGAATAAAATTGTTAGAATATGGAAACATTGGCATTTCAAAAAGTATACACAAAGATTGAAAACATAACAAAAGCAACAGTAACTGTTAAGGCTACTGATGTTGGAAATGAAGAGCTTGCACTTATAGGCGACAAGCTAGCTCAAGTGGTACGTATCAACGGTGAGGATATTACGCTTCAGGTTTTTGCAGGTACTGAGGGCATTTCTACTCAATCTAATATTAAATTTTTGGGCGAACCTCCAAAGTTAAAAGTTGGAGACGGTCTTGCAGGGCGTATCTTTAACGCTTATGGTAAGCCTATTGATGGAGGTGAAATTGAAGGCGTTGAGCGTGAAATTGGTGGCCCAACAATCAATCCTTATAAACGTAAACAGCCATCTGAGTTCATCCCTACAGGTATTGCAGGTATTGACCTTAATAATGCGCTAGTTTCGGGACAGAAAATTCCGTTTTTTGCTGACCCTGACCAACCTTATAACCAAGTAATGGCGAATGTGGCTCTAAAAGCTAAAGCCGATAAGATTATTCTGGGTGGTATGGGTATCACAAATGATGACTATTTATATTTTAAAAACGTTTTCGATAATGCAGGTGCTTCTGACCGTATCGTTTTCTTTGTGAATACGACAGAAAATCCTTCTGTAGAGCGTTTGTTAGTTCCAGATATGGCACTTACGGCTGCTGAATATTTCGCAGCTGATAAGGGTGAAAAAGTGTTGGTTCTGCTGACAGATATGACGCTTTATTCTGATGCCCTAGCTATTGTGTCTAACCGTATGGATCAAATTCCATCGAAAGACTCTATGCCAGGTTCGCTATATTCTGACTTAGCGAAAATTTATGAGAAAGCGGCTCAGTTGCCAAATGGAGGTTCAATTACCATTATTGCGGTAACAACATTAAGTGGTGGTGATATCACTCATGCCGTTCCAGATAATACAGGTTATATCACTGAGGGACAGTTGTTCTTGCGTAGTGATAGTGACACTGGTAAGGTTATCGTTGACCCGTTCCGTAGTTTATCTCGTCTAAAACAGCTTGTGATTGGCAAGAAAACACGTGAAGATCATCCTCAAGTTATGAATGCGGCAGTACGTCTTTATGCAGATGCTGCTAACGCTAAGACAAAACTAGAGAATGGTTTCGACTTAACAGATTTCGACCAACGTACATTATCATTTGCTCACGACTACTCTAAAGAATTACTAGCAATTGATGTTAACATAGACGTAGAGGCTATGTTAAACATTGCTTGGAGCTTGTTTGGCAAGTACTTTAAGCGTGAAGAAGTTGCTATTAAGAATGAATTTATAGAGAAGTACTGGCCTAAACAATAGATGCTATGGCTATAAAATTTCAATATAATAAAACATCGCAAGGAGAGCTTACAAAGCAGTTAAAAATGCGTGAAAAAGCCCTCCCAACGATAAAAAGTAAAGAATCTGCCCTTCGTTTAGAGGTTAAAAAGGCTAAAAAAGAGGCGGATAAATATAGTCAATTACAAGAAGAAATTTTTGAGAAATATGACTATATGGTTGCTTTATGGGGTGAGTTTTCGACTGACTTTTTAGCGGTTAAAGATGTGGAACTTTCTGCATATAAGATTGCTGGTGTGAAACTTGCCAAAATTGAGGATGTAGTTTTTGAGGAGAAAGATTATGACCTTTTTTGGTCTCCAGTTTGGATACCTTCGGGTATAGAATTGCTGAAAGAGATTGTGAGGGTTAGCTTAGAGTCTGAACTGAACAACTATAAATCATCAAAACTAGAATATGCACGTAAAAAGACTACACAAAAGGTGAATCTTTATGAAAAAGTGCAGATTCCAGGCTACAAAGAGGCAATTTTGAAAATTAAGCGTTTTATGGAAGATGAAGAAAACTTGTCGAAATCTTCTCAAAAAATTGTTAAATCTCGTCACGATGCGCAGGCAGAAGAGGCAAATAACACTAAGGAGGATATGATATGGTAACGCCAATGACTAAATATACATTTCTGGTGCATCATCTTTCTGTTGAGCAGTTCATAGGACAGCTCGGAGAACTTGGTGTAGTAGACGTGACTGTTGTCGGAGCCGAATATAATGACTCTGAGAAAGAAATTGTCGCTAAAATTAATGAGGTAAAGTCCATAAAAGACAAAATTATCCGTTTTGGGGCAGATAACAGTGATTTATGTGATGAAGTAGGGGCGTTTAAATATGAAAATGCGACCGATGTTATCGCTAAATTCAAAGAGTGTAGCGACGAAATAGATAAATTAGAAACACAACTCTCAAAAAATGTTATCGAATGTCGTGAGGTTGAAAAATGGGGCTCGTTTGATGCTTCGTTGTTTGAAAAACTTGACGCATGTGGCATACATTTGAGTTTTTATTCTATTTCTGCTAGTGATTTTGATGAAAAATGGCTTGAAGATTACACAATTGAGGTGGTTAAGAGTGATGCTCATAATGTGGCTTTTGTGGTGATAGGTTCAGAAGGGGCAGATGCTCCAGATTTTGGACGTTATCAGCCAATAAAACGCCCTT
>JAWXTO010000005.1:0-17640 GCA_044433545.1 Rikenellaceae bacterium | reverse complement strand
CTTTGACAAGAGAGATAGATGTGCTTACGGAGGCTACAAACGCTAAAAAAACTGAGCTTGCACAAATCTATAACAATTTAGATTTGATTGAAAGTTATGTTACAAACTGTGAAAACGACTTAAAAGAAGCTTTGCTGTTAAGTGGCAATCAAACTGTAGCTGAGGGCAAGGTTTATGTTGTTGAAGGTTGGGTTCCAGAGGGTAAATATGCTGCTGTAGATGAAAAATTCGAAAATGGCGATGCTGTAATTTTTAAAGATAAGCCTACACTTGAGGACAAACCTCCAATTCTTCTTAAAAACAATAAGTTTGCGAGTATGTGTGAGATGATTTCAAAACTATACTCTATGCCTTCATATCATGAGCTTGACTTAACTCCATTCTTTGCGCCTTTCTTTATTTTCTTTGTAGGTTTTTGCCTTGCCGACGTGGGATATGCAGTGTTAGTACTTATTGCTATTCTTGTTGCTAAGGTGAAGATTAAAAGTGAGTCTGCAAAACCTGTTTTGAACCTTGCTATGTGGTGTTGTTTTACGACTATGCTTATGGGAGCGGTGACAGGTAACTGTTTTGGTATCGCAATGAATGATTTTGAAGTTCTTAAAGACGTGAAGTTTATGGGGCAGATGGATATGTTCGGGTTTGCACTTATTGTAGGTCTTGTACAAATACTATATGCTATGTTTGTGAAAGTTTACGCTAGAACAAAATATCAAGGCTTTAAATATGCTGTTTCGACTTTGTGTTGGGCGTTGGTGATTATAACTTGTGCTGTGACATATATGTTAGAAGAGCAAGGCTTAGGTTTCACGTTTGACTCTCTTGCCTTTAAATTAGTTATAGGCGGATTACTAGTCTTAAATGTGTTGTTCTCAGATGCTTCAAGAAAGAATCTGTTTATGAACATAGGCGGTGGTACGT
The DNA here is from genome assembly GCA_044433545.1 of Rikenellaceae bacterium. Classification (GTDB taxonomy): domain Bacteria; phylum Bacteroidota; class Bacteroidia; order Bacteroidales; family Rikenellaceae; genus JAWXTP01. The sequence goes on along the minus strand of JAWXTO010000005.1, from coordinate 16,719 downwards.
GGAGCTTATATAACAATGTGACAGGTCTTTTAGGTGATATTTTATCATATATTAGGCTGTTTGCGCTAGGTCTTTCTAGTGGAATTATCGCAAGTGTGTTTAATGATTTAGCAGTTGGGTTAAGTCCTGATATTCCAGTAGTTAAAATTATTGTGATGGCTATAATTTTGTTGATTGGGCATGGTATCAACCTATTTATGTCTGCAATTGGCTCATTTGTACACCCTCTACGTCTGACTTTCGTAGAATTTTATAATAATGCCGGGTTTGAAGGTGGCGGTAGAGAATATACACCTTTCAAAAAGTAAAAATGTTTAATTAAAAAATAAAATTATTATGGAACCTATCTTATTAGCTTATTTAGGTGTAGCTTTAATGTTGGCACTATCTGGTCTTGGTAGTTCATTTGGTGTAACTTTTGCGGGTAATGCTGCGGTTGGAGCAATGAAGAAAAACCCTACAGCATTTGGTCAATATCTTGTGCTTAGTGCGATGTCTGGTACACAAGGTCTTTACGGTTTTGTAGGCTATTTCATCATGAAACCATTTATTCTTGAAGGAATGACAATGACTCAAGGTGCAGCAGTTCTTGGTGCAGGTATCGCTTTAGGTGTTGTAGCAATGATTTCAGCAATTCGTCAAGGTCAAGTGTGTGCTAATGGTGTTGCAGCTATTGGTAATGGTTATAACGTATTCGCTCAAACACTTATTCTTTGTGTATTTACTGAGCTTTACGCTATTCTAGGTGTTGCAGCAGTGTTCGTAATTTCTACTGTATTGTAATTTATAGAATAGACAATAACTGTCTGAAATTAAGACTGTAAACTTAAAACGGCTGTCTCATAAGTGGGGCAGCTGTTTTGTTATTCTCTGAAAGATGAATGATTATAAAAATATAAAAGCTTCAATTTTAAAATATTACCCTGTTTCGGATGAGACTTTTGAGATGTTGTTCTCAGCTTTTAAGAAGCATACGTTTTTGCCGAAAACTGAGATTATAACAAAGGGGAAATTAGACAAAAAGGTCTATTTTATTGAGCAGGGGTTGACACGTTCTTACTGTACTATCGACGCTAAAGAGGTTACATCGTGGTTTTCTAAGGAAGGGGATGTGACTTTTGGGCTGTTAGACTTATATCGTAATAAACCAGGGTTTGAATATGTTGAAACGCTAGAAAATTGTGTGGCTTATTCTGTTACAATTGACCGAATTAATGAACTTTGTGAAAGTCGTATAGATTTTACGAACTTTTGGTTGAAAATACATCAAGAATGTCTTTTGGCTGTGCAAGAACATAGAGTTTCGAGGCTTTCTATGACTGCTAAAGAGCGTTATTTGATGTGGATTAATGATTATAGCGATTTACATAGTCGAATAAACCTTGGATATGTGGCTTCGTTTCTTGGTATGGAGCTTCCGACGCTCAGTAAGATTAGAAATGAGTTGGTATTAAAAAAAGGATGAGAGTGACTAACAAGGCGATTTTTGGCACTTCCCTCGACTCCCAAATCCTCACGTACGTCAGTACGCTGCGGTTTGCGAGCCTTCACGAAGCCCCAAAACTCATCCTTCTTAGTCACTCTCTCTACTGAGTGCACTTATTGGTCACCCTCTATGTTTTATTTTGTAAATTGTAATTTTACTTGATTATTCTGAGTCTTTCACACAACGAATTGCTTGACCAGAGTGTGCACTGATATATGCAAGAGCAAGACGACCTGTAGGATAAGTTGCTTTTACAAATGTACTCATCACAGCAAAGAATTGAGTGTTGTACCATGCGCCTGTAGTTGTGCTAAGGTTAGGTTGGTAACAAGTTGAAGTCATATAGTAAGTAAGAGCTAGTTCACCATACCATTCTTCTACTGTAGAGTTAGATGATTGAATCATAGTGCGCATATAATAAGGAGTTGTAGAAGAGACAGAGTTGCCTTCGAAGCCAGCCGCAAAACGATAACCTGAGAATGTATAGTTAAAACCACCTTCGTTTACTTTTGGGATAGGTGCAGAACCATAAGACGCATCATAGAAAAGTGCTTCTGTGTTAGTTTGGTTTCCTGTTTCGCCTAAAGCGTTTTTGTTAGAAAGACCAACTAAATCGAAGTATTCAGCACGTGTAGGGATGTGCCATCCTTGAGGGCAGATACCTTGTTTGCCTTCGAAATCATAACAGTTTTCTTCTGTGATTTCTGTTCCACCTGTAAGAGCAGTTTTAATGTCATAAAGATAACCTAAGCTTTCAATGCCTTCTTGGTCTGTTACGCTAACAACATAATCAATGCTAGGAGATAATGCAACTGTGCCATCAATAACCATTTGGTCGTAATCTAACTTATATGGATACCATACGCCGCTCCATACACTTGCATCGCTAGATGGAGTGTAACCTTCTGGTAAATAAGCAAGGTTGCTTGTCATCCATGTAGTACCGTTATCAAGAGTGATAGTGTTGTAAGTAACGCCATCATAGATGAAATAACCATCATATTCTTCAAAAGGAATAGTGTTGCTGCTTGTTAATGTAATTGTAGTTGAATATTCTCCACCACCAACAAACGATACAGCACCTTCGTCGAATGAAACTACGCTGTCGTCATCGAATGTAACGTTAAATGTAACTGTTGCAGTTTGAGGAACAATAATAGCTGTGTAACTTCCATCATCATTTAAAGACGCTTTGATGTCTGTAGCAGAAGATGATTCGTTAACAACTACAGTACCTGCTGTGATGTCTATTGTTGCTGTAGGTAGTGTACCACAGATTTCAATAGCACTTACAGTTTTGCTGCTTTGGTTGTCTAAAGAAATAACGATGCTTCCTAAAGAGTGATTAAATGTCATCATTACTGACTCATCAGTTGGTACAACGTCATTTTTTGCTGCAATCATAAGATCAGATGCTGCATAACCAGAAGTTGTTGATTGGTCAGCTTGAACAGTAAATGATGTAGGGTTGCTTCCTGCTACATAAGGATAGTAAGCATAAAGAGTTGATGTTTCAAGAAGGTCTGCATACCATGTAAGTTCGCTATTAAAAGAATTGCTAGCGTAAGTTAATGGGCTATTTTCATAAAACGTTGCTTCGTCGCTATCTGTTATGATAGTAAGACCAATTTGGTCGTTGTCTTCAAAACTTAGCTCTGTTGCACGAGTTTGAATCGCTGCATCAATTGTTATTCCCATTGAAGTTCCATCAGGTAAAATTGGATCTTCGTCTTTTGAACAGCCAATGATAGCTGCTGAAACACATAGAAGTGTAAAGATTTTTCTTTTCATGTTAAATTAATTAATGTTATTTTTATATGTTAAAATTTATATCCTATTTTCAATGAGTAACCCCAGCGACTGTTGCCTTCGATGTAATTAAGGTTAAAGGCTTGTGTGTGGCTTGCGCCTATCTCAGCATAGTATGATTTCATGATGTTGTAGCGTACTGAAATTGTTGTTGAGAGAGTTGTCGCTGTGAGATATTCGTTTTCGATGTTATAATATTCGATTAGTTGTGTTGGTTGGTCGCCAGTGTCTACGTTGTCAGCGACTTGGTAGCCGTTTTCATGTAAATCACCAGTAGAAAATAACATTTTACCTCTTAGTTCAAATTTGTTAAGAGGTAAAATACCTCCTATGTACGCTTGATAACAGTTTGTTGTAAGTTCGTTAACATAGGGATACATAAGTGTAGAGCGGTTAAACACCTGATAATAGTTTACTCCAGCTTCAATGTTTCCCCCATTTTGATACATAATTTCATAATGAGGTGTAAATGACAGTTGTTCAGTTAAGAAAACCTTGGTAGAGCCATAAGTTACTGTTGTTGTTACTCCATTTTCTGTGACAGAGCCGTTCACATTCTCGTTGTTAGTAAGAGTGTAATATTGAGCCTCCATTTTAAAAAGATGTAGCTTGTTTCCGTTCATTTTGCTGTATCCTAGGCGTGCTGAATAACGATGAGAAGGGAAGTTAAACCAATATGTTTGTTTTTCTCCGACTTCGCCCTTGCCATAAAGATATTCTAGTTCGCCATAAAGGTTGTTCCAGCTAATTTGTGCGGCTAGTCCGTTGAAATTTTCACGTACTGGAAAGCCATTTATGCCAGATTCGTTGAGGTGAATGCCTGTGCCACTCCATGTTTCATAAGCTCCTGTCATTAATCCTTTGTTTAAAAAGGCATAGTATGCAGCTGCTGTAGAACCTACTTCTTGAGCTTTAACAGTTTCGCTATTTCTTGCATAGATGTATGATAGACCTAGGGTTGTGTTGCCGATTTTATAAGAAACACTAGGCGTAAGAGACAGCTCCATGCGATAGTTATAGTGACGTAAGTCTTTAAACTTAGCATAATTCTGAGTTTTAAATTCACCCTTGACACCTATGCTTAGGCGGTCGTTTACTTTTGAGCTTATGCCTCCCAGAAAATTGTAGGTCTGTAGAGTTTTTTCGCCAGGAGTAAATTCTAATAAGTCGAAAGGATAAAGATTTGGACTTATAAACATAGACCCTGACATTTCTTCGCCATGTGTGTGGTCATAAGAAAATGCTCCAATTACAGAGAATTTGTCGTAATGATTAAAGGCTTTAGTTTCAACTCCTGCGCTCCAAAGGTTTAGTGCGTCAGAGAAATTGCGATATTCTCCTTGTTCAGAATTGTAATATAATTCTGAATAGGCGACATTTACGCTATCTTGTAAAATTCCAGTCACATTACGACCATCGTTCCAAAGATTTCGCCTTTCTATACGGTCATAGCTTTCTGCTGATAGCTTTATTTGTGTAAATAAGACTATCAAAAGCGTGGTTAATATGTAATATATCTTGTTATTCATCACGTAGAGAGGCTTGAGAACGTTCATAGAAATCTGACGATGAATTATTTGTGTCTATTAATACTTCATAGCCAGCTTCGGCACTAGCTTCTTCGTCTACATATCTGTGTAGAGTTTGTCCGTCATAAAGTTCACTTTGTACTACATATCCAGCATCTACAATAGGGTTGAATCGTTTTTTATTGTCAGAAGACCCTCCATAAAACACTTCAACTCCATCTAATACCCAATCAAATGGAATGCGAGCAATTTGGTCATAAGATGAGGCTGGTTTCCAGAAAACAACATCGTCTTCTAGTAGATATTCTTCAAGTGTAGTCCCTATAGGGCGGAAAATTACGGGTGCTGGAGAGTAAACTGATAAAGTCCAAGCGTTAGCAACTCCTAATTTTATAGCCACTTCTAGGTATCTGTCTGGTGAAATTTTGTCACCTGGTGCAGGATGATATAAAGTGTTCGGAAATAGAACATTATCATACAATACAAAATAATTTTCTTTGTTTAGATTTACCGAAAGAGGGTATTGTGCAGTGTGGTCAATAGCCCCAAGGTTGCAAATTACGGCATCCTCGCCAGGTGCAAGAGGGAAGTCTGTGCCGCTGCCTCCAATTTGCCATATAGCTTGCACCAAATATAATTCATCAGGATAGATTGTTTCTCCTGTTAAGGGGTCGTTAGAAATCCAGATGTTTGTGCCTTGTGAATTGTAAGGGTCTAAGATTCCGTAACACAATCCATCAATATATGTCGTTTCAGAACTGTTGTTGTGAATGATAATATATTTGTCAAATTGGTAAGTTCCCTCTTCAGGAGTTTTCATGCAACCGCCACAATAGATTTCTTTGATAAGAAGGCTGCCAGACACACTACATAAAGGGTTTAGCTCTAAATCTACATCACGATTTGCTATTAAAACCTGGTCAGCAGTAGCATTAAAAATCTCTAGGCTGTGCATGCCTGAATATTGCACTATATAACGTCCGTTGGTAAGCTGAATAGTCGAGTAACCATCAGAGTCTAATGTTGCAGTGTAGCTATTGCCTTTATCAATGTCTGTTATAGAAACTGTATATCCTTCTAAACTATAGTCAGTATATTCATCAGGATAGTTTACAGTGATGTTTAAACAACTAAGTTCATCGTCTGAGTAAGGCGTGTTAGAACTGTCATTATTGCAGCCTGCTAGTGCTATTAATATAAATAAGAATATAACTTTTTTCATTTCAATTATAATTTAATGCGGCATGTTAAGCCATAATAAAAGCTAGGAACAAAAATTGCACTTACTCCCGTAGAGTATGATGTTACGGATTTACGTGAGAAAGTAAAATTGTTAGCAAAGAACGAAAGTGAAACGAAATCTCCAATTTCTTTGGTAACACTCAGGTTTGCATAAACATAAGGGTCGTAACCACCGTCCGAAAAAGTGTATGCGTTGTTAGAAACAATAATAAGGTTTGAAAAATCAGGGTCGCTAGCCTGTTCAGAAGTAAAGTCGTGTATCTGTCCCGATGTGTCCATATATTTTACGGGATAGATTGTTGTATAAGAACCTCCGTCATATATATCACCGCCCGTAGGATTTCCATATTCGTCACTGTTGAAAGCATATTGCACTCCATTATATTCTGACTTATATTTCCATCTGTTAAGTAGTGACATTTCTATGCGACATGAAATGATTAATCGAGCACTTGGTATGTGTGTAACGGCTGTTAGATTAGCATCTAATTTTTTTGTTGTACGTCCATTATATACAGAACTTGATGAGTTGCCCGTAGCATAGATTCCGACGTACTGATATGACTTTCCTGTTTCAGTTGTGTGTGACAAGCCCGACGAGTAAGAATAAGATAGGGTATTGTCAATATAGTCTACATAAGTGTAGGCTGCATCAAACCTAAATTTCGTATTTAAAGGTTTTATTTCAGGAAAACTAATCACAGCTTCAATTCCTTTACGATAAATGTCTGTGCCGTTGTCAGCATAAGTTGTCTTTGTAAACGTTGTGTTTGTGATATTTACGTCCATAGAAGTCCATCCTCCATTAGGATTGTCAGAATCACGAACATATATATCACCTGTTTGAGAGTCAACTTTGATTTCAGGTGACGAAGGCATAGTGTAGCCATCTGGCAACACATAAGTGTTATAGCTGAAAGGAGTATAGTAATTTGAATACTGATAAGCTCCTTTAGTGCGATTTGAGTACGCTGTAACCTCAAATTTTATCCCTTTAATCGAAAAATCTACACCAATTTCAGAGTTGTAATTGCGTTGCCATTTTAACTCTGGATTAGTTTCCAGTGTGTAAGGCTGAGTATAGTATGAATAAAACGCCTCGTTGTTGTTATAAGTCGCACCAAATGAAAGGATGTCACGATATTCTTGATTAGGATACAAAACATAATATGATGGCAGTTTTTCTGTAACGCCCCAACCTCCACGAATGGTTAAATTGTCGTTTATTTTAAGTGAAGCATTAAATCGTGGTGAGAAAGAAGTTGTGTTTTTGTATGTTGCTCCCTCAACGAACAATTCTTCGATACGTAAACCAGGAATTATTGTAAGCACAGTTTTGGCAATAGGAATGCGTAACCTTTCTTCTGCATAAAACGATAAGTTGTGCATAAAAGGATAGCTGCTATAGTCTCTTTCACGAAATCCTGTTGGAGCACTTGCCATGTCTGCATAATATTCACCTTTGCCTTTATTGCCTGTCATTTTCCACTGTACACCAGCTTTAAAACGGCTGTTTAGGTCGCCTAATTTGTGGTTTAGTTCATATTTTATAGAACCTGCTAAGTTTAACTCTTTAGATTCGACATAGGCATCTGCAAAATAGCTGTAATCAAGTTGATTAGCTATGAAATATCCTTCTTCAGTGGCATGTACCGCAGGTTGTTGTGAAGCGTATGAATAATAAGTGTGACTATGTGTTGTTTTGTCGTTATAGTTAGCTGACAAATCAAATTTCAAGTTTGTTATCCAACTTTTATTAACAAGCCACTCTAATGAAGTGTTGGCTCTAAGTACATTATCACGTCCTATGGTATATTCACCTGAGTAAGCATCAGGATCGTCCTCAGAGTTTGAACCTCCAATATTCATTGTTATTCCAGATTCAAATTTTAAGTTGTCTTTAAATGTGTTAGAGTATATCGCTGATAGTCCACGTCTTGTGTAAGAGTCATAAGGTGATACAAGATTGTTTGTAGCACGTGCTAATTCGCCACTAAGATTGATTATGCCTCCATCTTCACTAACGGCAAAGCCTTTTGATGCAGAAACTTGATATGTTTTTGGATTTATTGTAACAGTTGCGTTAAGAGGTGATTTTCCACGACGTGTTTTGACTTTTATTACGCCACTGTTTATGTCACCATATTCTACAGAAGGAACTCCAGTGATAACTTCTATAGATTCTATGTTTTCTACTGCGATATTTCTAGTGCCTGTTCCGTTTAATGCACTAAATGAACTGTTGTTTGACAATCTTACACCATCAACTTCTACAGCAGTGCCAAAGGCAGCATTTCCTGTGTCGCTGTCTCCATTTCGTAGAGAAAACACGTTTTCAGATGTTAAATCTGGGTTTGATGTTTTCCCCCCTGGTAACAAAGCAGCAATCTCAGCCACGTCCGTAATTTGAGTGTGTTTCAAAGCATCACGGTCAATAATATAAGATGTGTTTATGTCTTTTCTGTTACTTTGAGCCGTAACAGTCACCTCTTCAAGAGTAAGAGATTTTTGATTTAAATAGATGATAAGTTTTTCTTTGCCCAGTTCAGTAGAAATAGGAATTTTTTTTGTAAAATATCCAAGATAAGATACGACTAATTCTCCGTTGTCTGTGTCAGTGTCAATGTTCGAAATTTTAAATTCTCCATCTTTGTCTGTTACAGCCCATAAATAGTCTCCGTTAATGATAACTGATGCCCCAATTAATGCTTCTTTTGTGTTGTAATCACGCACCTCTCCTAGCAACGTGATTCGTTCAGTTGCTGAAGCGTCGACTAACAAAATTGTTAATAAGGTTGAAAAGAGAAATTTATATATTTTTTGCATTGTAAAAATTTAGGGGAGTTCTATAGAGTGTTTTAGAACTCCCTTTTATACTATTTAGATAGAAAAACATAGATTATAGGAATTAAAACTCCTAAGATAAGATACCATTTTCCACGTCCCATTACGCCAACTTTTCCACGTACCATAAACACGCCCGAAATAGCAAAGAATATAAGCGATGCGGCAAAGAAGTCTGCCATTATGCTCCATCCAGTAACACGACTATAGTGTAGACGGTTGAACCAATATATCACTGGTCTTTGTTTGTGTTGTTCATAGACTAACTCACCATTTTTAGAGTTATAAACTCCAACACCGCCTTCTAACATAACACGTGTGTGATCTTCGTCGATTGCTGCTGTACGTTTAATTGTTGGTAACCCTAACGACTCAAAATGTGCAGGTAGTTCGCTGTGCATTAGGTCAGTTTCTATAGTTATAGTCTCTTGTATGGTCTTATATGCAGGATCTGTTTCGCCCATGTGGTTTACGATCATGCCAGACACACCATAAATTATAGAGATGCCAACCATTAAGAACCCTAGGTCTCTATGTATAATTCTAAGGTATTTTACTATAGTTTTTGAACTCATTATTCAACAACTTTAAATGAAGTTCCGTCCATGAAATAAAGAGAATAATAATCTTTATCGTTATCTTTCATCCATTTACGCATTTCGTTAATGTTGTTTGTTTCTGCGCTACAAGATTCTGCAGAGCCATCTTCTGCTCCTTCGCTTTCTTTAATTTTTTCTTCCCAAGCGTTCAGATATTCGTTTGTTAAGCGACTTTCACGTAATGTTCCTGTTACGGCTAGCTCAGAACCTATAAGTTCACGGTTAAATCCGCCAATTTCTCCTTTAGCCTCAATTCTAAAAGATGTTTGTTGGTCTTCAGTAACCATAAAACAACGACGACCAGAGTGTTTACATGTGTGTGTTATTACGCCTTGAACAGTAACGTCTTTATCTACAAGAGTTTCTGCAACTTGAAGAAGATCTGCTAATTTATAACTTTGGATTTCTGTAGCTTTTGTAGTTTGCTCACTTGTGTTTTCAGAGCTGTTTTGTTTTGAAGAGTTCGTGTTTCCTGCGCAACTTACCATAACTAAAGCTGCAACAAGTGTGTAAAGTAATTTTTTCATTTTGTTTATTTTTAAATTGTTTATATAAGTTTATGAAACGAGATTTTTGGTCTCGATTATAGGTTTCTGAATTTAGGAAGTGCTGCTATTGCGATTAATCCTGCTACGCCACTTATGGCGATAATGAGTGCTGAGAATAAGCGTACTTTTAGCGGTTCACGTCTCCAAATGAATAGAGATAATAAGGCTAAAACAAGACTTACATATAGTGCCCCCATTCCTGCGAAACTTATTCTAGGGTAGATATATTCGCTGTTTTCAGCTTCAAAGCTAAGAGAGAACGGTAATATATATTTAGAGATAGAATCCCATGTGTTTTTCTCTCTATTTAATGTGTGGCTTGCTACAGAGCTTAAATCAGATGATTTAAGAGCGAAAAGTTTACGACTATCGTCACCTGTGATTGATACAGTCCAATAAAGAATGTTGCCCATTACTTGAACCTTTTCGTTTTCAATGTCTATAATGTCGATGTCAAGCTTTAGAGTTTCATATCCGCCTTGCTCGTCACTTTCAAGGATGAACATTTCGCCTTGTTTGCTAAGAATATATCCATAGAATCGTTTGCTAGCAGGGTTTTGTATAGAAAAATAGGCTATATCTATTTCTTTTGATGCTTCTGTATTTTTTACGAAAGGACGACCGTTAACCATCTTTACGTGATATAATTCGCCTTTTGCGTCTAAACAAAAATATCCTTCGTCATACGATTTTCGAGTGTTGGCATCACCGTCAGCCCATTGTGTAGGGAATTGATAGCCACGTTTAAGCATTTCTTTTTGAAAAAGTTCGCTTTTCTCGGTGTCTACAATGTTTGTAGCAGCGTCTATAAATTCAATTTTGTCATGTATTCTAAACAGGTCTGTAGGTTGTTTTAGCCCTACACGTGTTGGCATAGATTCTAACAATGCATAAATTCCAGTTTTTGGCTTTTGCATTTGTTTAGGCTCATAACGAAACACTACAGTGTTAAGCATAAGATTGCGAGGTTCAGCAGACACTCCACATATAGAGTCTGGAAGCAGCCCGTCAGACATTAATTGACGAAAGTTAAGAAGTGGTAAAAGAGTGTCAAATTCAGGTGTTGAATATTTACGGCCACTTACTGTCTCCATAGGAGTTTCTTTGTTGTTATAATCAATCAAGCATAATTCTTCAAGCTGTGAACTGTAATATACAAAGGGATATTTATCATTTGACACTGTAGCCTTGCGTACTAATGGTGGCAATGCAAACATAGCAGCAAAAGTCGTAAGTAAAATAACTACAAAAAGTAATTTGTTTGTTTTTTTCATCTGTAATAATAGTTAAGGGGAGTTTTATTTTTGTGCCCCATCTTTAAATCTTGAAGCTGAGTAATAAGCTGTTACTACAGACGCTCCAATAATGCTAATAAATGCTGGAAAGGCACAAGTTGATGCTCCTAGTGTTGTTTCTATGCTAAATGGATAAAGCGATATGACTGCAATGAAAAAATATGCAACACGGCGTTTCCAAATAGGTTCAACTATCACCCACATCGTAAAGAAATAACAAGCAATGCCTCCTAACATATAAGGAACTACAGACATTAACATAAACCACGTTAGCTCTTTAGGATAATACATGCTAAGTCCTATATGTGTTGATAATATCATGATTAAATACAACGAAACTAGAGAGACGACCCCAAAAAGTTGTATAGAACCTATGATTTTTGATTCAGAATGTGGCAGATGCAGCGTTAGTTTAAACCTTTTGTTTGTCATTTCAACCGAATATTGTTTGGCTGATATAACAAGAGCAGCTATAGGCATAAACAATTTAAATAATTCTGGATATACAGAGAATCCGCCTTCTGCAATTTGTGCCCACAAACCTATAGCACCACTTGTGCGAATAAGATTTGCGTTGTTGATAAATAGATATGCTACTAGTGCTAGTGCGATGAACAGAAGTAATAAAAGCACCGCACGACACTTTATCCATTCCTTATAAAATATAGCTTTTGTCATTTTTTTAAATTAAGGGGAGTTCTATTTTCTCCCTGATTTAAATTTTCTGTTAATAATTGTTTATTTTTGGTTTTGTAAAAGTTTGCTGTAGTGGTTCCTACTGTCTATTTTTGTAAAATCGAAAAGAGGCGGTTAGTGACCGAAAAGTTTTTTAGGGAGAAATTAGAACTCCCCTTAATAATGTTCAATACAAATTAAAACAAGTAATTTGTTGTGTCTTATTAGTTTTGCCTGCATAGGGCTAGGAGCATGCTGTTCGCTTTTTTCAAGAATGGCTTAGATTTTTTGCGTTTTCTAAAGTTTTAAACGGAGCAGCCTTGAGGGCTGTGAGTATTGAAACTTTAGAAAAGGTGAAAAATGTAGGCTGTTATTGGGAAAAGCAGTCCCAGAGTTTCTGCCGGACAGCAACGTATTTTAATATTTTCCAGTTAAACCTATAAACGCATCTTCCAAAGTAAGGCTCTCACATTTCATCTCTTGTGTTAATGAAGGAGTTAGAATCTGTGCGACTTCTTCTTGTGGCAAGAATGAGTAACATTCCCAGTTGCCAGAAGCTAACTTTTCTAAATTCCAGATTCTTTCATCTTTAATTTCTAGTTCTGATGGTGAGTGAAATGTGTAGCGTTTGAAATTTTCTAGAATTTCAGCTGTTGGACGGTGTGTTAATATCCTTCCGTAGTCTAAAATCATACAATCGTCAATAAGCATTTCCATGTCTTGAATGATGTGTGACGTAAGGAATATAGTCTTGTCTTCTGCTGTAGCATATTCTTGTAGATATTCTACGAAAAGTCTACGATAGCCAGGGTCTAAGCCCATCGAAAAGTCGTCTAGGATAAGTATATCTGGATTTTGAGCAAACAATAACCCTAATGCAACCTGTGATCTTTGTCCACATGACATAGTGCTAAGGGGTTGCTTCATAGTTACTTGAAGTCTTTTAAGTAACTCATAATATACGTCTTTGTTCCAATTTGGGAAAAATTGGCTATAGAATTTTTCGATTTGAGTCACATTGAAAAAGTCGTGTTGAACGTGTCCTTCAAGCAATAGACCTACACGAGCTTTAGTCTCTGGTCGGATGTTGTCCATAGATTCGCCGAAAATTGAACATGTGCCAGAGTGAGGCTTTAGATAGCCGTTAAGGATGTTTATTATTGTGGTTTTTCCAGTTCCATTTTTGCCTAAAAGTCCTAAAATACTCCCTTTCTTAACTTCAAAAGAAAGGTTCTCGTATATTAGTCGGCTTCCATAATAATGGGTAATGTTATCGCATTTTATTGCTACTTGACTCATTTTTTTATGTTGTTTCAATGTGGTTTGTATAGGTTAAATTACAGCCACAAAGATACATACATTAAAATAGGTAGCATATACCTATAAATTGCTAATTATGGGGGGCGAATACCTAAATGTTGCTATTTTGGGATTTTAGGTAGTTGATGATAGTTTCTATAGGTGCGTCTTTGAGCAAAATGTTATGTTGTTGATTTAGAAGATATAACGAAGGGATAGCTTTTAAATCGTATAATTTGTTTTTTGTGATTATTTCGCCCTTGTCATATCCGTTTACCCATTTGTTGGGATAGACGGTCTTTTCCCACACGCTTAAATCAGAGTCTGTATAAACTGATACAATTTTTATGTTTGAAAAAAGGTCATTTTCACTCTCTATGATTTGCTTTACACGCAAACATTCAGGGCAATCTGGGTTGTTAAACATCAAAATTATATGTTCAGATTTTATCTGTGAGAGTTTGATTCGCTCATTTTTGTCTGTAGTTATCAAAAAGTCCGTAGCCACTGTTCCAACTCTATTTTTTAGAGCCATTTCAAGTTGGTGTTTTGGTCTTGTTTTGTTTAATTCGTCTGTTTTTGGTGATTCTATAATGTGTTGTAACACACAGATATACAATTCTTCATTGCGCATAGGCGAGTTAGGGTCATAAAGATATTTTTCGCCTAGTGATATGACGTGGTTTAGCATTAAACTGTCACGAGATGCAGCTTCCATATACGTCATAATGCTTTGTTGAGCACATTCTAGAGTGCGCACATAACTTAGAGTGTATAAAAAATTAATAAAAGCATTTTCTAATACTTTTGACTGAATTTGTGTGGTGTCTTGAAAGTTGAATTTAGACCAAAAGTTTTCTGCTAAATACTCATACTGAGCATTTATATCCGTAATTATCGAAGGAGCTGTTGGAGGGATATATTGTTGTGTTTTCGATACATTTTCTGACGATTTGACTTCATTATTTGAAGAATTATTAGTTGTGTTATCGCAACTACATGCTACAATCGTTAATGTTATGCAGATTATAAAGAAATGTTTTGCCATGAGTGATATTATGGTTCTATTTTTCGATTAATTTATATCCTTTTTCAATTAAAAATGCTCCGAGTGGGGCAGTGATGACAATAGAAACTATTGCTACGGTTAAAACAACGTTGCCACACGCTAGTCCCATGCTTAAAGGAATTGCGCCAATTGCAGCTTGAACAGTCGCTTTAGGAATGTAGGCTATCATACAAAAAAGTCGCTCTTTTAAAGTAATTTTAGCTTTTAGAGTGCTTAAAAATACGCCGAATACACGGAAAATTAAGACTGCAAAAATTAATATAATTGAATTTATTCCAGCAGATTTTACAAATTCTAAATTTAAAGTTGCGCCTACTAACACGAACAATAAAACCTCAGCACCTATCCATAATTTAGAGAATTTTGGCGAAATTCGTTTAGCTAAGGTGCTATAAAGAGATAGAATAGTGACGCTCATAGTCATAATCGCTAATAAACTTGAAAAACTAAAGTCATTTTTCGTTGCATTTTCGATGGCTACAAGTATAAACGAAACGGATAACATTATTATCAGTTTAACCGAGTCTCTAATGTGGAAATTCTTGAAATATAGGGTTAAAATATAGCCAAATATAGCCCCAATCCCTATGCCGCTGATTATAGATAAAGGAATTTGCCCAAAGCTGCTAATAGAAACATCGCCACCTTCAGTTAAGGTTGAAAAGACAGAAAATAAGACAATTACAAATATATCATCTACAGAAGCACCTGCCATTATCATTTGGGGTATGCTTTTCTTAGTCCCTATTTTGTTTTCAATCATATACAACATCTTAGGAACAATTACAGCAGGCGAAACGGCAGCTAGTACACTGCCTAACAGTGCTGCTTCAATTAAACTTACGTCAAAAAGTAGGGGTGCAATAATAATCACTCCTATAATTTCAAGACATGCAGGCACAAAGCTCATAAGTAAAGCTGAAAGCCCTACTTTCTTTAAATCCTTTATGTTTAATGCTAACCCAGCCCTAATAAGTATGATAACAAGGGCTAATTTTCTTAAATCTGCCGAGATATTTAATAAAGAATCAGCTAACAGGTTAAATCCGTAAGGACCAAGGATAATGCCACTGGCTAACATTCCGATTAAAGGAGGAAGACCTAGTTTTTTTGATAAATATCCTAGAAATAACCCTAGAAGTAAGATATAAGCGATACTTGTAAGCATAATCGTAGTGTTAAGTGTTGTATTTATGTAAAATATGGTATTCTGAAAAATCAAAATACCATATTATTATTTAATGTCCCTGACTAGTTTATAGAATTAACATTGCATCGCCATAAGTGCCAAAACGATAACCTTCTTTTTTTGCTAATTCATAAGTGTCCATAAGCAAATCATATCCTGCAAACGCTGAAACCATAATAAGTTGTGTTGTTTCAGGCAGATGGAAGTTTGTAATCATGCTGTCAGCTACTGTAAAGTCATAAGGAGGTAGGATAAATTTATTAGTCCAACCAGTATATGGTTTTAGTGTGCCTAGAGTTGTTACAGAACTTTCAATAGAACGCATAACAGTCGTACCTACAGCGCAAATGTGTTTGCCTTTTTCTTTTGCAGCATTCACAATGTCTACAGCTTTTTCGTCTATGATAACTTGTTCAGAGTCCATTTTGTGTTTAGTCAAGTCTTCAACGTCAATTCTTCTGAAATTACCTAGACCAACGTGTAATGTGATTTCTGCACTCTTAATACCTTTGATTTCAAGGCGTTTAAGAAGATGTTTGCTGAAGTGTAAACCAGCAGTTGGAGCAGCTACTGCGCCTTCATGTTTAGCATAAACTGTTTGGTAACGCTCTTCGTCTTCAGGTTCAACCTTTTTTCTAATCCATGATGGAAGTGGAGTTTCACCTAAATTGTAAAGTGCAGCCTTAAATTCTTCGTGAGTGCCGTCAAAAAGGAATCTTAGTGTACGTCCACGAGAAGTTGTATTGTCAATAACTTCGGCAATCATCATGTCATCATCGCCAAAGTATAATTTGTTGCCAATTCTGATTTTACGAGCAGGATCTACAAGAACATCCCACAAACGAAGTTCTCTGTTTAGTTCACGAAGTAAAAATATCTCGATTTCAGCTCCAGTTTTTTCTTTGTTTCCGTATAAACGAGCAGGAAAAACTTTTGTATTGTTATACACAAAAACGTCTCCATCTTTGTAGTATTTTAAAATATCTTTAAATTCTTTATGTTCAACTTTACCACTTTTTCTGTCTAAAACTAACAAGCGAGACTCGTCACGGTTAGGTGCTGGATACTTTGCTAGCATGTCTTCGGTTAAATTGTACTTAAATTGAGATAATTTCATAGTTTTCTATTTGTTTTA
>JAWXTO010000004.1:4994-33723 GCA_044433545.1 Rikenellaceae bacterium | reverse complement strand
CATTAACGTTATGGAGATGTTCATAGGAAAACAAGGAGGTTCTATGGGTGAAGTTAGTGCCATTGCCTTATTATTAGGTTTTGTGTATCTATTATTCCGTAAAGTCATCACATGGCACATTCCTGTAGCTGTTTTAGGTGCAATGATTATCTTTAGTGGTGTTCTTTGCACAGTAGATTCAAATGTATATCTAAACCCTATGTTCCATATTATCAGTGGTGGTGCATTGCTTGGAGCTATCTATATGGCTACAGACTATGTGACTTCGCCTATGAACAAAAAAGGCATGATAATATTTGGTGTAGGCATAGGTCTTATTACCATATTAATACGTACATGGGGAGCTTATGCTGAGGGTATGTCGTTTGCAATTCTTATAATGAATGCTGCTACACCTCTAATTAATAAATATACACGCCCAAAACGTTTTGGAGAAATTGTTAAATAATTAAAAGTACGAAATAATATGAAATCTTCATTAATAAATATGGTCATGGTGTTAATGTTAATTACATTAATTGCTTCTAGTGCAGTTGGAGTAGTTTATCAACTTACTGAAGAGCCTATCGAAAAAGCACGTAATGAGAAAATAACTAACGCTATCAAAGAAGTTTTACCTTCTGATTCTGGTTCAGTTAGCGAAGGTGTAAAAATAGAGAAAGACGGTGGTGAAATGGTCGTTTACACAGCAACAAAAGATGGCGAAGTAACAGGCTATGCGATTCAAACATTCTCAAAAGAGGGTTATGGTGGTGAAATTAAACTTCTTATAGGTTTTTTACCTGACGGAACGATAAACAAATCAGCCGTAATTTCTCACAAAGAGACTCCAGGTCTAGGCGACAAAATTGACAAGTCAAAATCTAACTTTTCTCTTCAATTTGAAGGCAAAAACCCTGAAACATTTAAATTAGGTGTCAAAAAAGACGGGAAAGGCGATGTTGATGCTATCACAGCTTCGACAATCTCTTCAAGAGCTTATGTTGATGCAGTTTCAAGAGCTTACGAATTAGTAAAAGAACAAAAATAAGATATTACTCTATAAAATATATTATAAATTATGAGCAATTTAAAAATATTAACAAAAGGTATCATAAAAGAGAATCCTGTTTTCATCTTGTTGTTGGGTATGTGTCCTACACTAGGTACTACAACCTCTGCAATTAATGGTATGTCTATGGGATTTGCGACAATGTTTGTATTAATCATGTCAAATATCGTAATCTCTCTTATAAAAAATCTAATTCCAGACAAAGTTCGTATTCCTGCATTTATCGTAGTCATTGCATCGTTTGTGACAGTTGTACAGTTATGTATGGAAGCATATTTACCTGAAATTTATGCTACTTTAGGTGTGTTTATTCCACTTATTGTTGTAAACTGTATCATTCTAGGTCGTGCAGAAGCATTTGCATCTAAAAGCACACCTTTCAAATCTATGTTAGACGGCATCGGCATTGGCTTAGGCTTCACTCTTGCACTTACTATGCTTGGTTCAACACGTGAGATTTTAGGTACAGGTTCAATTTTCGGTTATAAATTTATTGAAGGTGATGCGATGCTTGTTTTTGTACTTGCACCTGGTGCTTTTATCGCTTTAAGCTATTTGATGGTATTGTTTAACAAGCTAACAGCAAAAGCTAAATAGTAACTTATTTTTAAAATGGCACTTAAGTGTCGAAAATGGTTTAAATTATGGAATTATTCGCAATTATAATAGGCTCAATATTCGTAAACAATATCGTCCTTGCACAATTTCTTGGTATTTGTCCTTTTTTAGGAGTATCAAATAAGGTTTCTACATCTCTTGGTATGGGAGGAGCAGTAACTTTCGTTATGACAATAGCTTCAATTTTTGCTTTTCTTGTTCAATACTATGTTCTTGTGCCTCTAGGCATAGAATACATGCAAACTATCGTATTTATCTTAGTTATCGCAGCATTAGTACAGATGGTAGAAATTATGCTTAAAAAACTTAGCCCTAGTTTATATCAAGCACTAGGTATTTTCTTACCTCTTATCACTACAAACTGTGCTGTTCTTGGGGTAGCTATTCTTCTTGTTCAAAAAGAGTATTCTTTGCTTGAGTCTGTAGTATTCGCTGTATCTACAGCCATAGGCTTTACTCTTGCTTTGACGCTTTTTGCAGGTTTACGTGAACGCCTTGAACTTACAGACCTTCCTAAAGCAATGAAAGGCATTCCTGCGGCTCTTTTAACTGCTGGGATTTTAGCTATGGCATTTATGGGATTCTCAGGTCTAGTATAACATTAAAATCGTCTTGTTAGCCGCTCTCTGTAGTGAACGGGTTTATTAATCATTCTCTGAATAACTGCACAAAAGGTGCTAGACTTTAGTTTAATAAATGTCTAGCACTTTTTTTATTGATATATTATAACTACCTTTGCTGCGAATTGTGATTAATACACATATTAAGTATTTGTTAAATTGCGGTTATTTTATCAATAATACGAAGGATAAAACCTATGTACCAACCGCAAAACATAAAAACAGCAATATTTAGTGCCATTTATATTTAAAGAAATAGCGAGCACTACTTAAAGGGGAGTTTTAATAAAATAATGAATAAACTAAAAAACATTGTTGAACTTATTGATAGAGCAGAAAGTCAATTTGCAGACAATATAGCGTTCCAAATAAGAAATAGAGAGAGCTATGACAAAATCACTTACAAACAATTTGTAAAAGATGTAAGGTCATTAGCTGCTTATTTCCACAAAAATGGATACAGCAACAAACACATAAGCATAATAGGCGAAAATTCATACGAATATGCCGTTACACACTATGGAGCAATCTATTGTGGCAGTGTGATTGTCCCAATTGATAAGGATTTAACTCCAGCAGAGATTTCATCATTGTTAACAATGTCAGACACTAAATTTTTAGTGTATTCATCAGCCTATGATGATAGCGTTGAAAGCATTTTTGACGACCACAAAGACACTAAATTCGTTAAAATAACAAAACGAGCTAAAGAGGGAACTTTTCTTGATTTGTTAGCTCAAGGCGAAGCTATTATAGCCAAAGAGGGCATCTTTAAGGCAGACCCTGAATATACTTCTATGTGTGAAATTGTGTTAACCTCTGGAACTACAGGAGTTAGCAAAGGTGTTATGCTTTCTCACGAAAATTTACTAACAAACATAGACTCTTGTCTTGAAGTTATCTCATTTGATGCAACAACACTTTCGTTGTTGCCTATGCACCACACTTTTGAATCGACTTTAGGTGTGCTTTTATCAATTTATCAAGGCACAACAACCAGCATAAATAATTCAGTAAAATATATCGCTCAGAACATGAAAATGTTTAGGCCTACAGAACTTTTAGTAGTGCCTCTTATTGCAGAAAGCCTATATAACAACATCTGGAAAAGCATACGTGAAAGCGGAAAAGAAAAATCTGTAAAAACTGTGCTTTCTATAAGCCGTTTTTTATTGAAAATGGGCATAGACTTACGAAGAGTATTCTTTAAAAAGATACTTGAAGCTTTCGGAGGTCGTTTAAATTCGTTATTCTGTGGTGGGGCATTGTTAGACAAAGATGTCGCAATAGGTCTATACGAATTTGGCGTTAACGTTTACATAGGATATGGCATCACTGAATGCTCTCCAATTATTGCAGGTAATGTTTCACTTCGCCCATCAAAATATGGCTCATGTGGACAGGCTTTTTCTTGTAACGAAATCAAACTTGTTGATTTAAATGAAAATAATGAGGGCGAAATTTACGTTAAAGGTACAAACGTGATGCTTGGCTACTATAAAAACCCTGAAGCTACTGCTGAAGTTATGGAAGACGGTTGGTACAAAACAGGCGACATAGGAAAATATGACAAAGATGGCTTTCTTTATATTACGGGACGTAAAAAAAATGTTATTGTACTAAAAAACGGCAAAAACATCTACCCTGAAGAGCTAGAAGGCTATATTGCCAAAATAAAATATATACAAGAATGCCTTGTTACTGCGATAAGTGACGGCTTAGAACAAACTGCTATACAAGCTGAAATTTTCTTGAATCAAGATTTAATCGAATCAGAAAAAATTGAAAATCCTGAGAATTTCGTACGTGAAGAAATTGAAAAACTAAATGACACATTAGCGTATTACAAACGAATTACGGCTGTTAAATTCAGAGAAACCGAATTTAACAAGACTACTTCACGAAAAATAAAACGACACAATCAGAATTAAAAATTAGAAAAATTAAAATTATGACCACAGAAAAGATATTTGATAAAATCGTTTCTCTTATTAAAGAAAATAGCGAAATTGCGATACACAAAATTTCTATGTCTACATCATTTCAGAATGACTTAGGTTTAGATTCTATGCGATTAGTTGGCGCAATTGTAGCTGTTGAGGACTCTTTTGACATCGAAATTCCTGACAACAAACTATTTAAAATTAAAACTGTTGGAGATTTAGTAAACTACATAGAAGACAACATCTAAATAAGATATACAAATATCATCTAGAGAAGTTATTTCACCTTAAAAGCCTAATAATCATGCAAAAACATATTATTAGGCTTTTTTTGTCTATTTACGAACAAATTATAGAATTAATTTACTAAATTTGTTGCTATTGTATTTTTGAATTTAATGAAACCATGAAATATCTAATAATTTTAACAACTATCCTGCTCTTTTCGTGTAATGCACCGAAAGAAAAGACTGAAGTAGATGTCACTTATGAAGAACTAGAATACGCTAAAGGCTTTAAAATTGGTCATGGCGATGGATTTACGGTTCTTGAGGTGTTGAATCCGTGGGACACTGCGAAACTCCTTAATAGATATGTGTTAGTTAGTCGAAATAATGAAATTCCTGAACATTTACCTGAAGGAAAGCTCATAAAAACACCTGTTAAGCGTATTGCTGCTTCTGGAACGATACACTGTGCACTACTTCAAGACTTTGAATATGACGAAAACATTGTTGCTGTGTGTGAACCTGAACATATCACAGTAGAAAGCGTTACTAGTAGAGTACAAACGGGCGAAGTTACAAATTTAGGCACTTCAATGATGCCAAACGCTGAACTATTAGTCATGTCTGACGCTGAAATTATGATAGTTTCACCTTTCCAGAATCAAAATTATGCGTGGGCTGAGAAGCTAGAGATACCGCTAGTTGAATGTGCTGCATACCTAGAAAACGACCCTTTAGGACAAGCCGAATGGATTAAATTTCACGCCATTTTTTATGGCAAAGAACAAATTGCTGACTCTATATTTCAAGAAGTCACAAAAAACTATATAGAAATTACAGAATTAACGAAAGATATCACTAAAAAACCTAAAGTTTTAGCTGAAAAATGTTACGGACAAACATGGTGGGTAGCAGCAGGTGAAAGTTATGCTGCAAAGCTGTATAAAGATGCTGGAGCGGACTACATTTGGGCAGATTCTGAAGGCACAGGCTCTTTATCTCAGTCTTTTGAATCTGTTTTTGACCTTGCTCATGACGCTGAAATATGGTTAATTAGATATCACAATCCACAAGAAGATTTAACATACGATATGCTAAAATCTGAGAATAAATTGTACAGCGAATTTTCGGCTTTCAAAAACAAAACCATATATGGCTGTAACACAGCACGCACAGACTACTATGAAAAGTCAACATTTTATCCTAACATAATTTTAGCAGACCTTATGAAGGCTTTACACCCTTCTGTAGCTGAAAATATAGAGGCAAAATATTATAAAATCATTGAAAAGTAATGAATAATCCAAAAAAAACATTCACAACCCTCTTTACCATATCTTTACTGATATGTCTAGTTTTAGTGGCTATGAATTTGCTATTTGGATCAATTTCTGTGCCTTTTGAGGTGTTCAAAGACCTTGTTTTCAACCCTGAAAACGTAGAAAACAAGTGGAAAGTAATCGTAGTATCTTCAAGACTTACACAAACTATAACGGCACTTTTTGCAGGCGCAGCACTTGCCGTTAGTGGGCTTATGTTACAAACTCTATTTTGCAATCCGCTAGCCGCTCCTTCAATTTTAGGCATTAGCTCAGGTAGCGGCGTAGGCGTTGCTATTGTTATGCTCTTTCTTGGCACAAGCGCAACACAAATAGGCTTTTCAGGACATCTTGCAGTAGTAGCAGGCGCAATTCTAGGAGCAATGGCAGTACTAGCAATTATCATAATGTTTTCTACAGTCATAAAAAGTAACGTAATGTTGCTTGTCGTGGGTCTAATGGTAGGCTATATCACAAGCAGTGCGGTTTCGCTACTTAGCTATTATGCAACACAAGAAGGCTTAGTGTCATTTGTTGCGTGGGGACTAGGCAACTTTTCAGGAGTTTCAACAGACTCACTACCCTATTTCTTAGGCTTCGTAATTTTTGGATTATTCATAGCAATTATGATGATAAAACCTCTAAATGCACTACTTTTAGGGGACAAATACAGCGAAAATCTAGGTTTAAACATTAAAACAATTAGGATATTAGTATTAATCTCGACAGGCATATTAACAGCTGTAGTTACGGCTTTCTGTGGACCTATTGCATTCATAGGATTAGCAGTTCCTCACATAGCTAGACTGCTATTAAAAAGCACAAATCACCTATATCTTCTGCCATTAACAATAGTTTTGGGCGCAAACATCGCACTTGTATGTAATCTGCTAACAGTTTTAGCAATAAAGGGCAGCGTCATTCCGCTAAACGTAATTACGCCACTTATGGGAGCACCCGTAATCATATATATTATCGTAAACAAAAAGAAAATAGCCTATTTTAATTAGAATTACAGTAAATTCTTATGCCAGATATAATGAACAATAACAACATAGTCTTTAAAGCTAAAAACCTTAATTTAGGATACAAAATAACCTCTAAGAGTTCAAAAATAGTACTTAAAGACGTTAACTTTGAGATGAAAAGAGGCGAACTAATAGCACTCATAGGAGCAAATGGAGCAGGAAAATCTACTCTTATAAAGACTTTATGTGGCTTTATTGCCCCTATTTCAGGAGATTTATTGTTCGAAAACGATGTTCTAAGCTCATTTTCTAAGAAAGAACTAGCTAAAAAGATTGGAGTCGTACTCACAGAGCGCAATTCTGAGGGAGGATTCACAGCCTTTGAACTTGTAAGCCTCGGACGTTATCCTTACACAGGATTCTTTGGCACTTTAAGTTCAGAAGACGAAAAAATTATCGAAAATGCACTAAGTTTAGTCGGCATAAGTCATTTAAAAAACAGATATATATCAGAATTGAGCGATGGCGAACGCCAAAAGGTGATAATTGCTAAAAGCATAGCCCAACAGTGCCCTATTATTATTCTCGACGAACCTACAGCATTTTTAGACCTTAAATCTAAGGTTGAAATCACTTCATTATTAAGAGATTTAGCAAAAAAAGAAGGCAAGTGTATCATTATGTCATCTCACGACCTAGAATTATCTCTACAGCTATCTGACAAGCTCTTTTTAATTTCAAAGAATGCTCCTGTAGTATATGGAGCAACAGAAACTCTTGTACTAGAGGGAAGGTTAAACGACATTTTTGGAAAAGAAAACAGTTCTATAGAATTTGACGACGAAATAGGGATGTTCAAAAGCAAAAAATCAAATAAAATAGCCATAAAAACCTCTGGTGAGGATATTCCTCATTTTTGGCTTAAAAATGCCCTATTGCGAAACGGATATATGCCTACAAATGAAGATTCAGCGATTGAAATTATTGCCAAATCAGCAAATTGTTTTATCTTTAAAGACTCTAATCAAGAAATAGAATTTAAAACCATAGAGAGTATAATCGAAAAGATTCACAAAGGCTAGTCTTTGTGAATCTTTTCTTCAATATATTCAATGATTTCAGTTTCATCCTTCGGGGAGAACCATTTTGTATCTTTATCTCTATTAAACCACGTCATTTGTCGCTTTGCGTAACGCCTAGAATTACGTTTCACAAGTTCTACGGCAGTTTCAAAGTCAACATTTCCATCATAACAATCAAAAAATTCACGATAGCCCACTGTTTGCAGCGCATTTAACTTTCGCATAGGATACAACGCCTTAACTTCTTGTTCTAAACCCTCTTCAAGCATCAAATCTACTCTCAGATTTATCCTTTCATAGAGTTCTGCTCGAGGCAATGTAAGCCCTATTTTTATGATTTCAAAATCTCGCTTCTTTTTAAGCCCTGTACGCAAATCACTATATTTTTTACCCGTAGAAATACACACTTCTAGGGCACGAATAACTCTACTTTTGTTGTACACGTCCAAAGAAGCAACATATTCAGCATCCAACTCTTTCAACTCCTCAACAAGGCTTTCTATACCCTCGTTTTCTAGTCTTTCTGACAGTTGTTTTCTTAAATTTTCATCACTCGGAGCGATTTCGTCTATTCCATTACACAAAGCGTCAATATATAGACCTGAACCTCCCGAAACAACCACACAATTAGACTCTTCGTGTAATTCAGATATAACCCTTAAAGCATCTTTTTCGTATTTTCCAGCAGTGTAATGTGTACTTATGCTCTCTGTTTGAATAAGATAGTGTTTTACGGCTGACAATTGGTCATTTGTAGGCACTGCCGTACCGATACGCATCTCTTTATACAGCTGGCGAGAGTCAGAAGACACAATGCAAGCATTAAAATGTTTAGCGACACCTATACTAAGGTCAGTTTTCCCAACCCCCGTAGGCCCTAAAAGAACAATTACATATTTTTTAGTCTTCGTCATAATAGTCATCGTTTCCGTCGAAGTCACCCCAATCATCCATCGCCTCGTCAAAAATAGAAGCATTGCCTGTCGAAGCATCTGCATCAAATTGGTCTGGAGCTTCACCGTGTGCAAACATCACTCGTGGATAAACTTCGCCTTTTTCTGCCTCTTTCATGCCGTGATATTCAACAAAAAACGCTCTATCTTGATAAATGTCAAACACAAACAGCATATTGCTACATCCGTCAATCAAAAGTTTAGAAACCGTAGCTTTATCCATTGTTAGCGGCATTAAATCCTCTTCTGACATAGGTTCTAAGCCCATATCTTCAAGTGTAAACTCTTGGTATTTGTGCCAATTTTCATCCGACGTAAAGAATGATGCCATCTCATAATCATCATAATCTAAATCGTTACAAATTAAAGCATGAAAATCTTTTAATGTTGTATATTCATCAATTTCATATATTCTAACGAAATTATCGTCCTCCTCACTAGTTATCTTGTATTGAAATACCATTGATAAATCTTCCATATTGTGTATTTTTATAAGTTAATTTTAATTGAAACCATTTAGGTAAAATGTTTACACAAATATATAAAATTTCTAATTTATTTGCCAATTTCTTCAACAAATTTTAACACATCTTTAGAATCTGGAGCATCAAAAAGTGTAGGCATCTGTGCTTTACCAAACTTTACACTTCTAATATGCAAATCTGACACATCTGTCACAACACATTGAATTTTGTGGTCATTATTTGTAAGCTCTTGTTTCACATCACAGATTTCATCAAAAAAGCTGTATGTAATTTCGCTTAAAAGCCCAATTTTAGCCTCTTTTTCTTGTAACGTAAAATAACCACCATCTAAAAAAGCTTCATTATTCAAAACTTTCTCAGCACGCTGAAATCTGTAATTATTAGCAAATTTTTTATGGTGTAAATCCTTTTTCTTAAAACTTTCTAAAAGTCTATCTACATCAAAACCTCGTTCTAGGTATAGGTGTGATACATTTCGACACCCTAATCCATAATAAGTAAATATATCCCCATGTAGCAGGTCAATTTCTTCATCTGAACACTCTTTTTTCAGCACAGCGACACTTGTTCGTGAACCACGATACAAAGATTTTAGCTTTCCATAGCGAGATTCAAAATATCTATTAGAATTGTCTGACCCTGTAGCTATAATTGCATCCAAACAAGAATCATCTTTTAACTCATAAACCCTAGATTCTGGATCTATAGTCTTAATTTCATTTACAACCCATTCTATTAACACTTTATCCTTAGAAGAAGGCTTATAATAACACGCAGAACCAGAAATCAACACTGACAACATATCATAAAAACCAACTAAAGGGATGTTTCCTGCCATAATTACACCCACATTATATGAATTTATGAAGTTATACCCTTGAATCCATTTTTTGAGTTCAATTTCTTCTAGCATAGTATCGCAAATAGCCTTCACAGAGCTATTTATTGTAGTTTCGCTGAACCAATTATTGTCTTTTATAGCATCATTTATGACTTCTTGTGGCACTCCCTTAGAAAGTCTATTTTTTAGCGTCAAAAAAGTGTTTATCATCGTTAAATTTCCTCTATAATTTATCTTTATACATTTTTTCAACAAATGCCAAATCTTCAGGGGTGTCAATAGCATGTGTTTCGCTATTTGTCACTGCAACTTTCACTTTATATCCATTTTCTAGCCATCTTAGCTGTTCTAAAGATTCTGCTAGCTCTAACACTCCCATTTCTAGCTTAGTAATTTGATGTAAAACATCACTTTTGTAGGCGTATAGACCTATATGTTTAAAAAATTGATGTTTAGCACTCCAATTTTCTCTTTCTTCACCACGTAAAAAAGGAATAACACTTCGACTAAAATATATAGCATGAGAATCTTTAGAAAGCACTACTTTCGGGGTATTTTCATTAAAAATGTCATCACCCGCAGCAAAAGGCTTCACTAAAGTAGCAATCTGTGTAGTTTCATTGTCGAAACATTCTTTTATAGAATTTAACTGTTCTAAGCTAACAAACGGCTCATCACCTTGAACATTCACAACTACATCAAAGGTCGTATTAAACAGTTTTTCAGCTTTAGAATGTGCCTCTGCTACCCTATCCGTACCACTTTTATGGCTTTCTGAAGTCATAATTACGTTTCCACCAAAAGATTTAACACATTCTTCGATACGTACATCGTCTGTAGCGACTGCAACATTCTCAAAAACCTGTGATACTCTTTTATATACACGTTCTATCATCGGAACGCCTAATATTTTAACTAGTGGCTTTCCCTCGAAACGAGAAGAACCATATCGTGCTGGAATTAATGCTATAAATTTCATATTATTGAATTTATTTTAAAATTAATTATACAAAGTTATTTTATTTTTTTATCTTTGCAGTGAATACAGGCACAAAAAATGTATTTAAAGTTTATCCATCGAGATTTCCCTCGTTTATAAATAAAATAATCAACACTATAAATATACATAATGGAAGAGAGAGAGCTTCTTAAAAAGAAGAAATTAGTAGATTTACGTATTATTGCCAAATCGCTTGGAATCAAAAACGCTGACACTTACAAAAAAGACGAACTTATAGCACAAATTGCTAATTCTGGTTCATCTGAAAAACAAGACAGCGACGTAACAGATAACTCGCAAAATAGCAAACCTTCAGTTGAAACAGAAATTAATGATGTAACAGCTGAAAATGAAAAATCTAAACAGAAAGGCACACAAACTAGAGGCAGAGTAAAAAAAATTGCTACTTCAAAAGTTACAGAACAAGTAGCTTCTGAACCTACAACGCAAGACGCTCCTGTTGAATCTAAACAAACAGAGAATGTTTCAAGTGACTACAAAGGAGATAATTCAAATGACAATAGTGCTGAAAAGAACGCTAGTGGTGAACTAACTAGAGGTCCACGAACTAGAATTTCTAACAAACCTCAACCATTTCCTAAAAAAGATTACCAAAAATCTAAAATTAAACGTCATTTAGATTTCGCTAGAGAGGCTAAAGAGGCTAGCAACGCTAATTCTCAACAAAACAACGAAAACGCTGTTATAAATAACGAAAGTGTTGAAGCTGTAGTTGCAGAAACTGAAAATATCACCTCACAAAGCGAACAAAACATACAACCTCAAAGAAACATGAGGCGCAGAAACTTCAAAAACGACAACAACAATGAAGTTAGCGAAGAAACAACAGAAACACTAGAAACAACAAATATAGAAAGTGCTGAAGAACAACAAAATGCTGCTTTAGCTGCACGTGAAGAACAAGCTCTAAAGCAACAACAAGCTCTTCAAAAACAAAAACGTGAAGAATTTCAAGGAACTATAAAAAGTTCGGGCGTTTTAGAAGTATTAAGCGACGGATATGGCTTTTTACGTTCATCAGACTATAACTATTTGAACTCTCCAGATGACATTTATGTTTCACCTTCACAAATTAGAACTTACGGACTAAAACAAGGGGACACTGTTTTCGGAGAAATTAGACCTCCTAAAGATGGTGAAAAATATTTCCCTCTTGTAAAGATTGAAATGATAAACGGTCTTAGACCTGAAGAGTTAAGAGATAGAGTAATGTTTGAATATCTTACTCCTTTGTTCCCAGAAACGAAATTTGACATTGCTTTTGGCAGACACAACAATCTTTCTAACCGTATAGTCGACATGTTTTCACCTATCGGTAAAGGACAACGTGCTTTAATTGTTGCTCAACCAAAAACAGGTAAAACAATGTTGTTAAAGTCTATTGCAAACGCCATAGCTGACAATCATCCAGAGGCTTATATGATAGTTTTGTTAATTGACGAACGTCCTGAAGAGGTTACAGACATGCAGCGTTCGGTGAATGCAGAAGTTATCGCTTCAACATTTGACGAACAAGCTTCACGCCACGTAAAAGTTGCAGAAATGGTGTTAGACAAGGCTAAACGACTTGTAGAATGTGGTCATGATGTTGTAATTTTGTTAGACTCTATCACACGTCTTGCACGTGCCTATAATACAGTACAACCAGCTTCGGGAAGGGTTCTTTCAGGTGGTGTAGACGCTAACGCTTTACACAAACCTAAGCGTTTCTTTGGTGCTGCACGTAACACTGAAGAAAAAGGCTCACTTACAATCATTGCGACTGCACTTATTGACACAGGTTCTAAAATGGACGAAGTTATCTTTGAAGAGTTTAAAGGTACGGGTAACATGGAGCTTCAACTTGACAGAAAACTTGCTAACAAACGTCTATATCCTGCTGTTGACATCACATCTTCAAGCACTAGAAAAGACGATTTATTGATAGACGAAGACACATTGAAAAAACTGTGGATAGTTCGCCGTCACCTTACTGACATGAACTCTATAGAAGCAATGGAACTTATTAGAAAACAACTTGAAGGAACTCGCAACACTGAAGAATTCTTCAAAAAAATGAATAACTAATAAGAACAACTCCCTTTTGTGTTAATTATTTATATAAATTTTAATAAATTGTTAATTTTCATATAAACATTTTGTTTTTTAGGAATTAATACATAAATTGCGGTCAATAAATTTAAAACGATAATTATGAATAGTATATCTAACAAATATTGGTGGTGGTGCTTACAACTTAAAAAGTCGTAGGTAATAGCTCACGTGTATATACTATAAATTTATATAATAGAAGCCTTGTCAATCCTACGACAAGGCTTTTTGTATTTAATTAAATAAGAAATTATAAAACAAACATAAAATGAAAAATTATCTTGTAGACGAAAAAGGATTTTATGGAGACTTCGGAGGGGCATACATCCCAGAAATTCTCTATAAATGTGTAGAAAATTTAAAGAAAAACTACCTTGAAGTAATAGAAAGTGAAGATTTCAAAGAAGAATACAACTCTTTGTTAAGAGATTATGTCGGCAGACCTTCACCACTGTATCTTTCAAAAAACCTTTCTAAGGAGTATGGATGTAAAATGTATCTAAAAAGAGAAGATTTAAATCATACAGGCGCACACAAGATAAATAATGCTATAGGTCAAATTCTAATAGCTAAAAAATTAGGCAAAAAGCGTATCATTGCTGAGACAGGAGCTGGTCAACACGGTGTAGCAACAGCTACTGTATGTGCATTAATGAACATGCCATGTGTTGTATATATGGGAAAAACAGACATCGAACGTCAACATTCAAATGTGCAACGTATGAAGATGTTAGGTGCAGAAATCGTATCTGTAACATCTGGAAACATGACGCTTAAAGATGCTACAAACGAGGCGATTCGTGACTGGTGTTGCCATCCTGACGACACTTTCTATATTATAGGTTCAACAGTTGGCCCTCACCCTTATCCAGACATGGTTGCAAGACTTCAATCCGTAATTAGCGAAGAAATAAAAGCTCAATTACTTGAAAAAGAGGGTAAAGAAAACCCTGACTACCTTATTGCTTGTATAGGTGGTGGCAGCAACGCAGCAGGCACAATATATCACTATGTAAACGACACTGACGTTAAGATTATTCTTGCTGAAGCTGGCGGAAAAGGCGTAGACAGTGGAGAAACTGCTGCTACAATTTTATTCGGTAGAGTTGGAATCATTCATGGCACAAAAACTTATGTTATGCAAGATGAAGATGGTCAAATACAAGAACCTTATTCTATCTCAGCAGGTTTAGATTATCCTGGCATAGGACCTTTCCACGCTAATTTATCTCTTTGTAACAGAGCAGAAGTGTTAGCAGTAGACGATGAAGAAGCAGTTGAAGCAGCATTCCACTTAACACGTGTTGAAGGAATCATACCTGCCCTAGAATCTGCACACGCATTAGGTGTTCTCCCTAAATTAAAAGACAGATTTAAGCCTACAGACATTGTTGTACTTACCGTATCAGGTCGTGGAGACAAAGATTTACCAACATACATTAACTATTACGCACAAAGAGATGAAACAATTTAAATATACTACAAACACTCGCAAAATCATAGGAGATATGCACACTCCTGTTAGCGTATATCTAAAAACTAGAGATTTGTATCCTCAATCTGCACTTATGGAGAGTTCAGATTATCATGGAAACGAAAATAGCTTGTCATTCATTGCTTTAAATCCATTAGCTAGTGTTGGCATCAATAGAGGCAACGTAGAAATGTCATTTCCTGATGGCACAGAAACCTCTGAACCACTAACAGAAGACTTTAGTGTTGATAAAGCGTTAAACAAATTCATTGGCAGCTTTAATGTCGAGGGAGACAACAACAAAGTATGTGGTTTATATGGCTATACAACTTTTAATTCAGTAAAATATTTTGAAAATATAGATGTAAAAACAAGCCGTGACTCTGTGAACGATGCTCCAGATATTTATTATCTACTTTACAAGTATGTAATTGTGTTCAATCACTTTAGCAACGAATTAAAACTTGTTGAATTACTCGAAGAAGACGAAAAAAGCTCACTACACGAATTAGAAGCTGTTATTTTAAACCAAAATTTTGCTTCTTACAATTTCTGGACTACAGGAGAGGTTACAAGCACACTTACAGACGATGAACACAAGGCAAATGTGCGCAAAGGCATAGAATCTTGTCTTCGTGGAGACGTTTTCCAAATCGTATTATCTCGTCGCTTTATTCAGCCTTACGCTGGAGACGACTTTAAGCTATATAGAGCACTTCGTACAATTAATCCTTCACCATATTTGTTCTATTTTGACTTCGGAGGCTTCCGCATTTTTGGTTCTTCACCAGAAACACACTGCCGCATCGAAGATGGAGAAGCATATATCGACCCTATAGCAGGAACGACTCGCCGCACAGGTGATGCCATGAAAGACAAAGAGCTTACGGCAGCCTTACTTGCTGATCCGAAAGAAAATGCAGAGCACGTTATGCTTGTAGACCTTGCACGCAACGATTTAAGTCGCAACTGTCATGATGTAAATGTTGTTTTCTATAAAGAACCTCAATATTATAGCCACGTTACTCACCTTGTTAGCCGTGTTAAGGGCACTCTAAACGAAGGTAGCGACCCTATTAAAGCATTTATCGACACATTCCCTGCTGGGACATTGTCAGGTGCACCAAAAATTAAAGCTATGCAGCTTATCAGCAAATATGAACCTCACAATAGAGGTGCTTATGGAGGATGTATTGGATTTATAGGCTTAAACGGTGAACTTAATCAAGCAATTACTATTCGTACATTCGTAAGCCGTAACAATGAGTTATGGTTCCAAGCTGGAGGCGGCGTTGTAGCTAGCAGCAGCGAAGAAGGCGAATTACAAGAGGTAAACAATAAACTTGCAGCCCTTAAAAAGGCAATTGACTTAGCTGTAACTATTAAAAACTAGACATCCATGAAAAACAGTATAATAATTATAGATAATTACGATTCATTTACATACAATTTAGTGCACCTTGTAAAAGAATTAGGCGTAAAAAATGTCAAAGTTGTACGTAATGACAAGGTTACATTCTCAGAAATTGAAGAATATGACGGCATTTTATTAAGTCCTGGCCCTGGCATTCCTTCTGAGGCAGGTCTTTTAAAAGATATTATCGTAAAATTTGCTCCTACAAAGCCTATTTTAGGAGTATGTTTAGGAGAACAAGCCATAGGTGAATGTTTTGGAGCTACTTTAGAGAATTTAAAGAGTGTACACCATGGCATTCAGTCAAACGTAAAGATTACAGCCGACAAAGACACCATTTTCAAAGGCTTAGAAGAGCGTATAGACGTTGGTCGTTATCATTCGTGGGTTGTCTCAACAGTAGATTTGCCTAGTGAACTTGAGATTACGGCTATTAGTGATGAAGGAGAAATTATGGCAATTCGCCACCGTGAATATGACGTTCGTGGCATACAATTTCACCCTGAATCTATCCTTACACCCCAAGGCGATGTTATGCTAAGAAACTGGATAGAACAATAACCTATTTATGTGATCATAAACAAATTACGAAAATGAAAAACATATTACATAAGCTTTTTGAACACCAATACCTAGAAAAAGAAGAGGCAAGCAACGTCCTAAAAAACATAGCGCAAGGAATCTACAACGAAAGTCAAATTGCATCGTTTTTAACAGTCTTTCTAATGAGAACTATCTCAATAGAAGAGCTTTGTGGCTTTAAAGATGCACTTTTAGACATGTGTTTAAGCGTAGACTTAGACGATTACGACGCTATTGACATAGTTGGTACTGGTGGTGACGAAAAAAACACTTTTAACATATCTACAGCAGCATGTTTTGTTGTAGCTGGTGCAGGTTTCAAAGTCGTAAAACATGGCAACTATGGCTCTTCTTCAGTAAGTGGTGCAAGTAATGTTATGGAACAACACGGAGTTAAATTTTCTAGTGACATAAACACTATTCGTAAAAGCATAGAAGAGTGTAATGTAGCATATCTACACGCTCCATTATTCAACCCTGCAATGAAAGTTGTAGCTCCTATACGCCGTGCACTAGCTGTACGTACTTTCTTCAATATGTTAGGTCCTCTTGTTAACCCTGCACGACCTAAACACCAACTTTTAGGAGTTTACAGCCTTCCGCTATTACGACTTTATGATTATACATACCAGTCAATAGACACAAATTATACTATCGTACACAGTTTAGACGGATACGATGAAATTTCACTTACAGACAAGTTTAAAGTCGCAACTTCTGACAAGGAGAAAATATATACCCCTGAAATGATAGGTCTTCCAACATGTAAAGAAGCCGACATTTTTGGAGGCAACACAAAAGAAGAAGCCGCACTAATTTTCACTAACGTTTTAACTAACAAGGCTACAGAAGCACAGAAAAATGTAGTCATTGTGAATGCTGCTTTTGCGATAAACACACTTGACAAGTCAAAAACTATAGAAGAATCTATAGCTCTAGCAAAAGAATCTATAGAAAGTGGCAATGCTCTTAAATGTTTCAATAAATTTGTGAGCTGTAACCAATAAACGTTAGACGATAAAAGCTGATATAAAATGAAAGACGTATTAACTGAGATTATATCTCACAAAAAAATAGAGGTAGCACAACTTAAAGAACAAACTTCTGTAGAAGAGCTTAAAAAAGCTATTTTAGAGAAAGATTTAGGCGATGTTGTGTCTATGAAACAGTCACTAGGAAGCTCTCCTTATGGCATTATATCTGAATTTAAACGCCGTTCACCATCTAAAGGCTGGATTAACGAGAACGGAGTAGCTTTAGAAGTGACTACTGCCTATGAAAACGCTGGAGCATCTGCGGTTTCTGTATTAACAGATGAAAAATATTTTGGAGGTCACCTAAATGACCTTATATCAGTTAGTACAACATTAAAAATTCCTAAATTACGTAAAGAATTTATTGTTGATGAAATTCAGCTTTATCAGGCACGCCTTGCAGGAGCTGACGCTGTACTTCTTATCGCTTCGGCACTAGAAATCGAAGAATGTTTACATCTTTCTAAGGTCGCAAAAGGTCTAGGTCTTGAAATCTTGCTAGAAATTCACACAGAAGAAGAAATTGCTCATGTTAATGAATATGTAGATATGGTAGGAGTCAACAATCGCAATTTAGGCACGTTTAAAACAACGCTTGACAACTCTATACGCCTTGCGCCACTGCTTCCAAAAGATAAATTATTAGTCTCTGAAAGCGGAATACGCACAGCTGACGACATAAAGATGCTTCGTAAGCACGGATTTAGAGGATTTTTAATTGGCGAAACGTTTATGCGTACTGAAAATCCTGGAGCAGCTCTAAAAGAGTTTATTCAGCAAATAAATGACTAACATTTAGCAGTTATGATAATAAAAGTTTGCGGAATGAGACGCTCAGAAAACATCGTAGATGTTGAAAAACTAGGCATAGACTTAATGGGGTTTATTTTTTATGCTAAATCGCCTAGATATGTGAGTGAAGTTCCTGAATATATGCCCAAAACAGCTAAAAAAGTGGGCGTATTTGTGAATGAGACAATAGAAACCGTCTTAAAAATATCTAAAGATTATTCTCTTGACTTTCTACAATTGCACGGCTCAGAAACAGTAGAATATTGTGAAAAATTAAAGTCATTAGGACATAATTTAATAAAAGCGTTTTCTATTTCTAGTGCCGAAGATGTTCAAAAGGCTAAGGATTATGATAAGTGTTGCGAAATGTTTATTTTCGATACAAAATGTAGCTCTGTAGGTGGCTCTGGCGTAAGTTTCGACTGGTCTTTACTTGAAAACTATACAGGTAATACGCCTTTTCTTCTTAGTGGGGGTTTAGGGCTTAATAATATTGATTCTATAGCCCAATTTAAACATCCACAACTAGCAGGATATGACTTAAACAGCACTTTTGAGGTGAGTCCAGCAGAAAAAGATGTTGCTAAAATATATGAATTTATAAAAAAACTAAAATACGATGAATAGAATAAGTGAACTATTTAATAACAAAAATAAAGATATTTTATCTATCTATTTTTGTGCTGGAACGCCTTCTTTAGACGGCACAGCAGAAGTTATTTCTACTTTAGAGAAAAATGGAGTCGATTTAATAGAAATTGGCATTCCATTTTCTGACCCTATGGCTGACGGCGTTGTAATACAAGACGCTGCAACTAGCGCATTAAAAAATGGCATGTCTTTAAAGTTACTTTTCAGCCAACTTACAGACATAAGAGAGAATGTTTCAATTCCTTTAATTCTTATGGGCTATCTAAACCCTATAATGCAGTATGGATTTGAGAAATTTTGTGAAGATTGCCAAAAAACAGGCATAGATGGAGTTATTATTCCTGACCTTCCGTTTGACGATTATATAAATGAATATAAAGCAGTTGCAGACAAGTATGGAGTGTATGTTATCATGCTAATTACACCAGAAACTGAGGACTACCGCATCAAACTTATAGACGAAAACTGTAATGGTTTTATATATATGGTTTCTGCGGCAGCTACTACAGGTGCACAACAAGATTTTGAAAAGCAAAAAGCGGATTATTTCAAACGTATCGCAGAAATGCCTCTTCGCAACCCTCGTATGATAGGATTCGGAATCAGCAACAAGAGCACTTTTGATGCCGCATGCTCATTTGCTTCAGGCGCAATCGTTGGCAGCAAGTTTGTGACTCTACTAGAAAAAGAAAAAGACGCTGAAAAAGCTATCATAAAATTAAAAGAAGCTTTATCAAACAACTAAGAGGGATTCCAAAACCTCGTTTTGTGTATCACCCTAGAGAGTTGCTAACAAGGATGAGTTTTGACAAAAATCGCCTTGTTAGCCACTCTCTTTTTTTTTATAAAACTCTAATTATGCTCATCCCATCACGCATAGGCAAAATCACAACCTCCACACGGCTATCATTTTTTACAAATTCATTAAATTCTAATATTCCTCTCGTGTAGGTATCTTTTAGATTTTTAGGAGATTTATCTATCACTTTCCCATCCCACAACACATTATCAGCAATAATTATAGAACCTTTCGTAACATAACCTCCCTCAAAAAGCATATCGTAATATTTCATATATTCTCGCTTATCTCCATCCATGAAAACTAGCTCAAAAACACCTCCCAAACGAGGTACTACGTCTAAAGCCGAGCCTATATGTTGAAATATTTTCTCACTAAAGTCACTTTTTCCAAAAGCCTCCTCTGCAATATATGATATTTCATCATTTATGTCAATTGTGTGGAGTTCTGCACCTGTTTCTAGACCAGAAGCCAAGCAAATTGCAGAATAACCCGTAAAAGTTCCGATTTCCAGCACTCTTTTAGGCTTTAACATAGACACAAACATCTTTAATACTAAGCCTTGTACATGCCCTGAAATCATACGTGGCTGCACTGTTAGCAGGTTTGTTTTTCTGTCTAATTCTTTCAATAATTCTAACTCGTCGGTAGAATTATCTTTTATATATAAATCTAATAACCTATCCATAATCCTTTATTTTCGATAAAATGCCCCCTATTTATAAATTAACATCGACAAATTATCCTCACTGAACACCTCATTTGCCACGTCAATTATATCTTTAGTGGTCACGGCGTCGATTTTCTTTTTTAATGTATCTAAAGAATCAACTTTGTCATATAATAACATGCTTTTACCCGCCGAAAGCATCATACTCTCACCACTATCTGAAGAAATAAGCAGTTGTCCAATAAACTGTTTCTTAACCTTAGAAAGCTGTGAAGAATTCATCTCAATTTCTCTTAATTTTCGAAGTTCAATGTTCACCAACTCTATGCAACGCTCTAAATTATCCTTTTCTGTACCAAAGTATATAGAAGAAATGCCACAATCGCTGTAAGATGTCGTTCCTGCCTCTATATTATATGACAAGCCATATTTTTCACGTATCACGCTATTTAATCTGCTATTAGCATTTGCGCCACCTAGCACATTAATAAGCACAGCCAACGGAACTCTCTTTACATTAAAATTGTCATAAGATCTACCACCAATGATACAATGTTTTTGGTAAGTACCTTTCGACAATGTTAACTTTTGAACCTCATAATCAAGCACCTTTTCACGTTTATCACTACGTGTAGTAGTTTCACAATCGTCAAAATATTTCTCGCAAATTTGCTTAAATCTACCAAAAGTTATATTTGCTACCATAGAAAATGCCATCTCAGAAGTTACATAATTTCGTTTTGTAAAATCTAGTATATTTTCTCGCTTTATTTTGCGTAAAGAACGTTTTGTGCCTAATATGCTACGCCCCAAAGACGACCCTTTGAATATCATATCCTCAAAATCATCATAAATAAGCTCTGACGGAGAGTCTTTATAAGAATTTATCTCGTCAATTATAACAACTCGCTCTTTCTCTATTTCATTTTCAGGATAAACAGAATTAAAAACAACGTCTTTTATTAAGTCAACACCTCGAAGTATGTCCGTTTTGAGCACTGTTGCATGCACTACGGTCTCTTCTTTTGTTGTGTAAGCATTTAACTCACCCCCCACATTATCAAGATATGAATTAATGTGATACGGCTTACGTTTTTTAGTACCTTTAAAAAGCATGTGTTCAACAAAATGTGCAACTCCATGTTCCGCTTCGAGTTCATCACGTGTGCCTACACCTATTGTTAGCCCCATAGAAGCAACATTAGATGAAGTGCGCTGAAACACACATCTTATACCGTTTTTTAATTCAAAATGTTCTATTTTCATACTTTTTAAAAGTAACTTATATCGGGTGATGCCCGAAACTAATACATCGGTGATTACTAATAGTTAAACCAAGATATTTTAGATAAAATACCTTAATTTTCGCTAAAAACCTTAAAAATGGAGGTAGTTGTCCCTTAAAAACTTTCTACCTAAAGGCGTCCCGCCTTTTATAACAAGTTTTATACTTTTTGAAAAAGTACGCCCAGAGGGCTTCAAAACTCGCTTTCTTTTGCCTTTAAGGGCAAAAGAGCATATAATTTTCAAAGAAAATTATTAGGGAAATCCACAAAACGAGGTTTTGGGAATCTCCCTATATCTATATCGAAAGTAAAATTAAGCCGTATCACATTGACACGGCTTAATTTTATCAGTTATTAAAAAGAAATTATTCTACTTCAGAGAACTCGTCTTTACCTACTGCACATAAAGGGCATTCCCAATCATCTGGAAGGTCTTCAAACGCTGTTCCTGGAGCAATTCCGTTATCTGGATCACCGACCGCTGGATCGTAAACCCAATTACATACATCACATACGTAT
The DNA here is from genome assembly GCA_044433545.1 of Rikenellaceae bacterium. GTDB lineage: Bacteria > Bacteroidota > Bacteroidia > Bacteroidales > Rikenellaceae > JAWXTP01. The sequence continues at coordinate 11,283 of JAWXTO010000004.1, read as the reverse complement.
TTTTTCATAATCTTTAAAATTAATGGTACGTTATTATTAATGTAAAATTTGTACTCTAAGTTTTAATCAACTTTTTTGCCAAAACAAGAAGTTAAAATCTTACCCCTGTATAAGTCTGCGGAGTTAACACTCTTAATTCAGCTTTTACAGACTCGTTAACATCTAAGTTTTCAATAAATTCAGCGATTCCTTCTTTAGTGATAGCGTTATTTGTACGAGTAAGAGCTTTTAATGCCTCATAAGGATTAGGATAATTCTCTCTACGTAAGATAGTTTGAATACCTTCTGCAACTACTGCCCAGTTACGCTCTAAGTCTGAATCTATAGCTGCATTATTGATAATTAATTTACCAACACCACGAAGAATTGAACGAATTGCGATAATTGTATGAGAAATTGGAACACCTACATTTCTTAAAACTGTAGAGTCTGTCAAGTCACGTTGAAGACGAGAAACAGGCAATTTTGCTGAAAGGTGTTCAAAAATAGCATTTGCGATACCTAAGTTACCTTCACCGTTTTCAAAATCTATAGGATTAACTTTGTGAGGCATAGCAGAAGACCCTACTTCACCAGCTTTAATCTTTTGTTTGAAGTATTCCATAGAAATGTAAGTCCACATATCACGGCTAAAGTCAACAAGGATAGTGTTTATTCTTTTAAAACCATCAAAAATCGCTGCTATGTTGTCATAGTGCTCAATTTGAGTAGTAATTTGAGAACGCTCAAGACCTAAAGTATCATTTACGAAAGTGTTTGCAAAATCTACCCAGTTAACTTCAGGGTATGCTACATAGTGAGCATTGAAGTTACCTGTTGCACCACCAAATTTAGCAGGACAAGGAATAGATTTTAACAGCGCAAGTTGTTTGTTAAGACGGTCAACGAACACCATAATCTCTTTACCTAAACGTGTTGGAGAGGCAGGTTGTCCGTGTGTGTGTGCTAACAATGGCACATCTTCCCATTCTTTTGCAAGACCTGCTAATGTGTCAATGAACTCTTGAATTAAAGGGTAATATACTGTATTAACGGCATCTCTTAAAGAATAAGGCGTTGCAGTATTGTTAATATCTTGAGATGTTAAACCAAAGTGTACAAATTCACGTGCATCACCTAAGTTTAAAACGTCCATTTTTTCTTTTATGAAATATTCTACAGCTTTAACATCGTGATTTGTAGTCTTTTCAATTTCTTTAACACGAAGAGCATCGTCTGTAGAGAATGTACGATAAATGTCACGTAACTTCTCGTAATTTCCTTTATCAAAATCTTTTAATTGTTGTAAAGGGATTTCACATAGAGCGATAAAATACTCTATTTCAACCAATACTCTATATCTAATTAGAGCATACTCTGAAAAATAACCTGCTAATTCTCCACAAGATTTACGGTAACGTCCGTCAATAGGAGAAATTGCTGTAAGTGTATTTAATTCCATTATTTGTATTTGTTAAATAAATTTTGGGGAATTATTAGAAGTCCCCTTTAGTGAATTTCAGCCACAAAGATACGCAAAAAAACTGAGATTATGAAATATAAACCTCCACAATATTTTACAGCATATCTAGAGTGTCGCACAACGACATAAACGTAATTTTTTGACTCGTTTTTTGGTAATTTCACCTAAAATGCCTAAGTAAAAATCACTGTTTTATTGCCATAAACCAAAATTTTGCGTTCTATGTGTTTTTCAACAGCATGTGAAAGCACAATTTTTTCTATGTCACGACCTTTGTGTATTAAACTAGCAACAGAATCACGGTGTGAAACTCGTGTAATGTCTTGTTCAATAATAGGACCAGCATCTAAGTCATTTGTTACGTAATGACTCGTTGCACCTATAAGTTTTACACCTCTCTCAAACGCTGCATGATAAGGTTTTGCACCGATAAACGCAGGCAAGAATGAATGGTGTATATTAATAATTTTATTTTGGTATTCGTTAATAAAATTAGGCGAAAGAATCTGCATATAACGAGCTAGAACAGCGAAAGTGATGCCATTTTCTTTCATTAACTCTAAAGTTGCAGCTTCTTGTTCATGTTTATTTTCCTTAGTGATATTAAACACATAATAAGGAATGTTAAACTGTTCAGCAGTAGCTCTTAAATTCTCGTGATTACTAATAATCATTGGAATTTCAACATCCCACTCACCAGCTGTATAACGTGCTAATATATCGAATAAACAGTGTGACATTTTTGACACGAACAATGCCATACGAGGCGTTTGATCGTTAAAATATAACTGATAAGTCATGTTATATTTATTCACATATAACATTTCAAACGTTTCTGCTATTTTATCTGCTGGAATTGTAAAATCTTTAAGCTCCCATTCTACACGCATAAAAAACACTTTCTCATATCTATCAACATGTTGAGCTAAGTACACTATATTTCCACCATTATCTGTTATAAATGTTGTTATTGTCGAAAGAATACCTTGTTTATCAGGACAATACAACAACAAAATAGCTTTTTTATGATTTACATCTACTTTTGTCATTTTTACTCTTTTTTTCTAAGTTTTGGGATTATCCCTAAAAGGACAATCATTCTGCGGCTATAAATAATTTTCTGAATCGCAAATATATAGATTTTTTGTGAGAACTACCCTATTTTTCACTAAGTTTAAACATTTTAGGATAAGATTAAACGCTATATTCTGATTTTGCACCAATTTAAGGCTTCGTTTTTTGCATCATAGTAAGCAAAGCACCAGTCGGACACACAAATCGACAATAAGGCTTACGGATAAACAACGACAACACCAAAAACAAGGCTGCCATAACAAGCACTACCATAGAAGCTGAACTTATTAGAAATGCAGAGAACACTTCATAGTCCATAAACTCAAATCCTACGCCTATCCACATTAAAAACATCATAAGCATAAGAATATAGTACCTCAAATCGTTAAGAAACTTATTTAATTTTGGTTTAAGTTTCAATTTCGTCATAGGAACTTTACTTAACAACTCTTGTGCAGAGCCCATAGGGCAATGTATGTGACAATATGAGCCTTTTTTTCTAAATAATGGCAATATTATGACCACAGCAAGTAGCAACATAGTCAAAATTGACATAGAAAGGTTAAAGCCATTTGACATCCAAGATACAAACTGAGTCAACGACAAAAAGCTCCCACATACAAACCCTAAAACCACAACATTTAAAGCAAGTTGTATAAACTCAAAAATCTTATTTTTAGGTTTCAAGAACGTCAAAAGCACTCCCATTAAAATAACGATTACCCCAGCAATTGTTTTAGCATTTACAGCGGCAAATAATGGATTCATTTCAGGCTCGACACTTAACCCATAAGATGCCGCTCTTTTAACATTAGAAATTATCGCAACTGAACTATATGTAGCACCAGAAACAGCGTCCACCTTTAAAGCCAAGGCCTCATCTAAGGTTTTTCCGTTCCAACTGTCCAACAAACCTTTATTCACAACATCCTCAAAAAAACTAGGAGTTTCGTTATTATCTAAATATTCTACTTTTTGGATAACATCATCTTTTACATAAAGTTCTATGGGAGTCACACCAGCATATCCAATCACATCTTTTGCAAGTGATGACGAATTAATGACTCTAGTTCCATCAAAAAGCATTTCATCAACATCAACCACCTCACTATCTTCACCTTTTACGTCTTCATTCTTAAACAACTCTTCAGCAGGAGTTCCTAATAGACGACCATCACGCCCCATAGCAATTGCCCCGAAGAGAATAGCTACAATTAGAATATTTATGATATATTTCAATCTATCCATAATTGTTAGTATTTATTATAATGAACTTTTGCAGGCTCCCATTTGTCTTTAATAACAGGTTCGCTATCAGGGTAGCCCAAAACTATAACACTTAGTACGTAAACATCTTCAGGAAGAGAAAGAAGATTTTGCATTTTACCAACCTTATCTATCTCATTGTTTGGATATGCACCACACCACACTGCACCAAGCCCCATAGCATGAGCAGCTAGAAGGATATTTTCTGTTACTGCCGAACAATCTTGTATCCAATATTCTGGAACTAAGGCTTTGTTAGGCAATCCACAAACCGCAATAGCAACCTGTGCTTTTGCAGCCATGTGTGCACCAGGTATAATAGGAGGAATTGAATCTAGTATCTCTCTTTCAGATATTACAACAAACTCCCAAGGTTGTTTATTACCTGCTGTAGGAGCTGCCATACCTGCTTTTAACAGTTTTTCTATTTTATCTGTCTCGACTTTTTGTGAAGTATAAGAACGGACACTACTACGTGTCATTATAAGTTCAAGACCAACTTCTTCTTTGTTCATAGTAACCTCTTTAGTTTCATTCACATTATTGCTTGTTTGTGTAGTTTTAAAAACTAACACCAATACAGTAACTGCTAATAACAGCGTTAATATTTGCCAACTATTTTTCATATATTATGGTAAATTCTATAAATTAAAATTGGGGAATCTCTAAAACCAAAGTTTCAAAAATTCCCCTAATAAATTATTCGCCTGCTACACGCATAACATCTTCTAACTCTTTACGTTTAGGAGCAACAGGACGTTCACCCTCTTCGTAACCATAAGTTATAATCGCAGCTACAGTTTCATTCTCTGGCAAACTTACGATTTCTGCAATAGACGCATCATCAATAATACCAAAAATACATGTACCCACACCTTTAGCATGTGCTGCTAGACAGAAAGTTTGACATGCTATACCTGCATCAAACATCTCCCAAGCCTCAGCAGTCTTTTTTGTAGCATAAGTCTCTCTATCTTTTTTGCCACTTTTGCCTTTAACATAGCTTAAAACCATAACTCCTTTAGTGTTTTGAAGAGTTGCCATGTTATATGCAAATCCATTAACTCCTTTTTCGTATATTTGTTGAATCATAGCTTCATCATCAACAATAGTATAACGAGCTATTTGAAAATTAGCCCAAGATGGAGACCAACGACAAATGTCAACAATTTCTTTTATTAGCTCTCTATCAACTTTCTCATTTTTGTAGCTTCTAACGCTTCTGCGCTCTTTAATCATCTCTATTGCATCCATAATCACGATATTTTAAAGGAACAATTATCCCTAATTTATTTTTTCAAAATTTAATTTTAATACTAACAGTTATAACTACACAAATATTATGCAATACAAACACACTAATCTTCAGACTCCTCAACGCTCATTTGAACGTGAGTGCTGTAAGTAGTCCATTTTTCAAGCACTTGTGTCATATCATCAGGCAACTTAGAGTCAAAGAACATATACTCTTTAGTTGTAGGATGAATAAGCCCCAAACTTTTAGCATGTAAAGCATGTCGAGGCATAGTCGCAAAACAGTTCTCTACAAATTGTTTATATTTTGTAAATGTTGTGCCTTTTAAGATTCTATTACCACCATATCTCTCGTCATTAAACAGTGGATGCCCAACATGCTCCATGTGTACACGAATTTGATGTGTACGACCTGTCTCTAACTTACACTCTATGAAGTTTACATATCCAAAACGCTGTAAAACTTTAAAATGTGTCACAGCAGATTTTCCTATCTCAGAATCAACATCATAAACAGCCATTTTCAATCTTTCTTTAGTGCTACGAGCGATGTTTCCTTCAATTGTACCGCTATCTTCATCGAAATTACCCCACACCAAAGCATTATAAGTTCTGTCTATAGTATGGTCAAAAAATTGTTTCGCTAAGAACGCATGTGAACGTTCATTTTTTGCCATTACGATAATTCCCGAAGTATTTTTGTCAATTCTGTGCACTAATCCTGCTCTCATATCTCCATTTTGGAACAAAGGAAGATCTTTTAAATGCCATGTCACAGCATTCACCAAAGTTCCTCTATAATTGCCATGACCAGGGTGCACAACCATACCAGGCTGTTTGTTTATAATTAAAATATCGTCATCTTCATAAACAATTTCTAACGGTAAATCCTCTGGAATAATCTCTAAATTTCGTACAGGATAAGGCATAACTATAGAAACATTATCTAAAGGTTTTACCTTATAGCTAGGCTTCACAACATTACCATTCACAAGGATATTTCCCGCATCAGCAGCACTTTGTATTCTGCTACGTGAGGCACTCTCCATGCGACCTGCTAGAAACTTATCAATTCTCACCATAGACTGACCCTTGTCAACTGTCATAGAGAAATGTTCATACATTTCATCTGACGCATCACCCTCTTCGCCGTCTACTAAATCTAAATTGTCTATATCTTCTGTTTTGTACTCTTCTGACTCTATTTTTGTCATTCTATATTTTTTAAAATTA
>JAWXTO010000004.1:0-4984 GCA_044433545.1 Rikenellaceae bacterium | reverse complement strand
AAAATTATTTTTACACACGAAAGAGAACCTATGGTCTTCTCACCGTCTCTACTTTTCCTCCTGTTACACTCGTTTTTCTGGAAACCTCTTTTGTAGTTACTACTTTTTCAAACTTATGCCACTTATGCGAACATGCACTACATGTAAAGTCATATCTATACACTTTTGTAGTTTCCTTGTCAACAATATCCTCTCTATAGTCTGTTGTCTCTCTACGATTCCAGTCATCAAAGTCACGTGCATTCTCAGCATCCACCTTACGTGTTGGTCCTATATAGCTATCTGACAGTTCTTTCTCTGAATATTTCTTAGATCTCTTTATATAATCTGAATATACTTCTGTCAAAGTCTTAGTATGTGTTAAAGTGCCATACAATCTACAGTTATCACATCTGTTAAATTCTACATAATGGTCACCGCTATTAACTGAAGCAACCACCGCAAAAAACAAAGCAATAAACATAAGAAGACAGACATTATTACTTGTCTCGATAACCAAAATTCCAACTACATACATCAATATAAAAATAGCACCCACTAAAATAAAGTATATACTAGTATTTGACAACTTTTTAATTGGAACACATATAGAAAGCACAATAGCTTGTATCAAGTATGCAATAAAGAAAAGGAACAAGATGCCTATGATTGTGTTACCATCATTCATATCAAACGGCTCATCAACATAAGAAATCTTATAAAGATTGAAGTAAAGATTATCAATTATCGTATTTGACAAAGGCAAAATATTCCATCTTACACCAGTAATTTCTGTAAACCACGAAAGATTATGCTCTCTAAGCGTCTGTGTTTTCCATTCTGTTTTTTCAGTAACTTTTTCAGGCTCAGAAAGTCCATTTACATCAAACTTAATTTCTCTACCTTTATAATTTACATCATCAAAAGCAGTTAGATGTTCATAATAAGCTATTTTTTCACCCTTTTTATTTATAACAACACTCTGAGGTTCACCATATTCGTCATTTATTTCAGACATCGTTTTACCTTCAAGGTCTTCTAATCTAGCATAACTACGATATCTTTTGCTGTACCTAGGAATATCCTCAACAAAGCTTACAGTCTTTATATCTGCATAAGTGTGATAAAAAACCCCATCCTTAGCAACTATCATAGCAGAGGGCAACACCTCACCTGTCAACTTTTTGCCATGTTGAGACTTTCCATTAGTTAAATCATAAGCCGTTTTATAATCTATGACTTGTACAAATCTCAAACTGTCGTCTTTTGTTATCTTAGACTTTACGCTCGATGGCAATTTGCTCGTAATATCTATACCTGCGAATCCTACATTTAAAGCCTCGTTTGTTTTCATTCCCGACAATGTCGTAGGAGCAACCAAACCCCTTCTCCCATCAGGAAGATCCACCATCACTAAGCTATAGTATTTCATAACAGGCACTAACTGCATTCCTTTAGGCAAAAGTTCCCATGTGTTACTTGAATTTGAACTTCTAACACCTAAAATATCAGTTGTAAATACCGTACCACTAGTTGTTACCCACTCACTAGCATCATATTCAAACTCTACACCTTTACTTCTATCACTCGGAAGCTTAAATATCCAAAGGTACATTAAAAACAATACCCCAACTACTGAAAAAAGAAATCTTTGTATCATAACATTTTGGTTAATATAGGTTAATTTTGTTCAAAAGAGTCACAAAATCGTAAACTCATTAAAGGAAAGTTATAACTTCTTACTAGAATATTAAATCTATTCTTCTACAGTTGCATTTTCTGCTGCTCTATCTAAAGCGTTTTGCTCTGCCTGCGCTTTAGAAATTTCTTTACGAGACGCAATTTCATTATCAGCTATTCCCTTTTCAACCAAACCTTTATCTAAAGTTGCAGACATACTAATAGTGCGACCATACATAGCTCGTGCTGACTTTGGCAATGACTGTGCATATATTTTCGCATCATTAATATTCTCATAGTTTATGTCAGAATCTAAATCTATCGAGCCAACATTAAAGCCATACTCCCATAGTCTATTTTTAGCCTGCTCTATAGATAATCCCACGATACCAGGGACTATAGGGTCTTTATCAACAGGGTTCAAGCCTACAACAAGAACAACACCCGTACCTACTTCTCCCACTATATTTGAAGAAGCCGTAACTGTCTTGTCCTTATACGTTTGCTTTATGATATTATTTGTTGCTATATCATCAACATATTTCAGTTGCTCGATAGTAAAGCCTGCACCCACCAATTTGTTCTTAGCTTGACGCAAAGAAAAACCTGCAACATAAGGCATAGGAGATTTTTTAGGTTTAAATGTATTAATTGTCAAGAAAATACGTCTCTTAGACTTTACAAAATTACCAGGTTTAGGATATTGCTCTAAAATCACTCCCTTAGCCGCTGTAGAAACATAAATAGAGTCAACAATTTCAAGGTTTAACTCTAATTTTTGAGCCGCTAGATTTGCTTGCTCTATAGTCATACCACTAAAATTAGGAACTTCATATTTTTCGCCATGTCGTGTAAAAATAGACAATGAGAATGCCGTTGTACACACCACAATAACTAATATAGATACTCCCAAAACAACATTTCTTAACACAATGTCTTGCTCAATTCTTTTTCTAATTTTTTCAAACATTATTTTTCAATTTTATTGGGGAGTTCTATTTTCTCCCTGATTTTAATTTTTGGTTAATAATTGCGTATTTTAAATTTTTCAAAACTGGGTCATAGTGGCTCCTATTACCTATTTTTGAAAAATTTAAAAGGCGTGCTTAGTAGCTTAAAAGTATTTTAGGGAGAAACTAGAACTACCCTATTGTAAAATGTATCTCTTTCTACAGGTATGTAACCTGCTTTTTTAATCAAATCGTCAATTTCTTCAACTGTGATTGAGTTATCACTAACACCAGCCATCGAATATATTTTTGTGCTCTCAATAGGAGTTCCATCAAGGTCATCAGCCCCAAAATTTAACGCCATTTCGGTGCGCTGTTTTCCATACATAGGGTAATATGCCTTAATATGCGGCACATTATCTAGTGCTAAACGACTAATAGCCACCGTTTTCAAATCTTCCACAAGCGAACACTCCCCAATAGAACCTAACGAGTTACCAAAACTACGATATTTCAGCGGAATAAACGAATTAAACCCATTATATTTATCTTGCAAATCTCTAATTTGTAAAATATGGTCTATGCGTTCCTCTAAAGTTTCGATATGACCATACAACATCGTCGCATTGGTTTTTACCCCCTGTTTATGAGCAGCTTCGTGCAAAGATAACCATTTTTTAGAATCTGGCTTATCATTACAGATTTTTTCTCGCACTCTTTTAGCAAAAATCTCTGCTCCACCACCAGTAATAGAGTCCATACCTGCTTCAACCAACAACTTAACCCCTTCATCATAGCTAAGATTAGCTTTTTCTATCATATAAATATGCTCTATTGCAGAAAATGCTTTTATACCCACTTTAGGGAATTTTTCTCTCAATTTTTTAATTACAGAAACGTAGTCATATAGGGTCTGGCGAGGGTTCACGCCTCCAACTAGGTGAATTTCGGTTGTTTTTTCATCAAAATGAGCCTCTGCATAGTCTATAACTTCACTTTCAGTCATACACCAAGCATCTTTTGAGGTTGCCAGTTTCTTAAAAGAACAAAATTTACAATTATAAACACATATATTTGTAGGCTCTATGTGAAAATTGTGATTATAGTACACATTTTTCCCATTAAAACGCTCTCGAACAACTGCACTTAATTTTGCTAACTCTAAAAGCTCAACATCTTTACTTAAATACAACAATTCATCAAACGTAAGTCGCTCATTTGCCGCAACTTTTTCCCTAATTTCGCCTAATTTATCCATTTTCTATTTAAAATACTTACGTTGGAAAATTAACATATATATAAAACCGATTGAAATATAACTATCTGCAATATTGAAGATTGGACTAAAGAAGATATAAGGCTCACCACCCACAAAAGGCACCCATTCTGGCAAAACAGTGTCAATAATAGGGAAATAAAGCATGTCTACTACCCATCCATGCAAGAAAGTTTCATAACCTTCACCCCATGGAACAAAATGTGCTATCTCGCTAAATGTAGATTGCGAAAAAATTAATCCAAAGAATGCGCTGTCAATAATATTACCCAATGCACCCGCAATAATTAACAAAAAGCCTATTATTACACCCGTAGGGGCTTCCTTTTTTCTTAACCTATGCACATATACTGACATGAACGCTATCATCAAAACTCTAAAAACGCTAAGAATCAATTTTCCATAATCGCCTCCCAGCTTCATTCCGTATGCCGCACCTTCATTCTCTATAAATCGAATATAAAACCATTCACCAAAAATAGGAATCGCCTCATTTAAGGTCATATTCGTCTTCACACACACTTTAACAACCTGATCTATAACCAATAATAACACAACAAAGGCAACTATCCCCCATCTTTTTTTGAAAATATCTTTAATCATATTTTTGTCTTTAACCGTTAACATATTCTCTTTTCCAGAGCATTAATTCGATACAAAAGTAACAAAAAAATAAGTAACTTTCAAGGACAATAAAAAATATAGGCACAAAACACTATCCCTGTGCACATTAGACTCAAAACATTTATTTTTTTTAATAAAAAAGCATCATTAATTTGGTATTAAATATTTTTTATCTATCTTTGTGCCCGGAGAGATGGCAGAGTGGTCGAATGCGGCGGTCTTGAAAACCGTTGTGCTGCAAGGCACCGGGGGTTCGAATCCCTCTCTCTCCGCCAAGAATGGCGGAAACGACCAGCAAAGAGCTGTAAATCATAGATTTACAGCTCTTTTTTCGTTTGGGCGTATAGGCAAATCGGGGCGGTTTCGTGGGGTTTTCACGGACAAAATCGGGGACAGCAGGTATCCCTGAAAAAGTGTCCCCGATTTGAGTAACGTACTATTATTCAATGTTTTGCTCAGTGGGATTTTTCGATTA
>JAWXTO010000003.1:0-34513 GCA_044433545.1 Rikenellaceae bacterium | reverse complement strand
GTTATGAACGTATATTGATATTCACCTGGTTCTAATTGTGTTGGCAGAACTGTTGTTTCTTCGTCATCAGCATCCACCTCTTCGCCAGCAACGATAATAGTGTAACCACCCGAAGCATTTTCATCGTCTGAAAGAGTTGGTATTGTTATATCCACTGTCACCTTACCTTCTTCGGGGTGCGTAGTGTTTGTTAAATCACTTTTGTAGCAACTAGCCAACATGATAACTGTTATTATTATTGCAGATACTCTTTTCATAGCTTATTTGATTTTCCAGATTAGATTTATACCTGCTTGAATCGGCATAAGAGAATTTTTTGTTACCCCTTTTGAGATGTAAGGGTTGGTGTTTGTAGCGTTGTCGTGATAGTAGGTATCATATTCAAAATGACCATAGCCCAAACCTAGTGTGAAACCCATATCAAATGTGTCGCTAAGTCTTAATTTATAGCCGCCTGTAAGACCTCCACCGATAACAGTACCTTGATAACCTGTGTCACTAAGCTTATAATTGTAGCCTGATGCTAAGAATTGTGCACCAATAAACCATTTTTCATTGTTTGGCATATAAAATCGAAGTTCTGGAGCAATGAACCAACCTCCAAGATTATGATTCCAGTCAGTATCTCCAAACGGAGAATAACCTCCATTTACCACAACACCGAAATTGCTGTCAATTTTCTTATATTCTGCACCAACGTTCATCAGACCACCTAGCCAATAGAGAAGATTTGTACTAAGTGTGAAATTATTTTGATTTGAAACCACAGAATTTTGTAGGTCAACCTCTGGCTCAACCTGCATTTCTGTATCAACATCTTCAATTGGTTTGGATGCTCTTGCATCTTCTGTAATTGCTGTATCTATCACTTCAATCTTACCATTTGCTTGTGCAAATAATGTAAAAGAAGACACTGCGAATAATAACAGCGCAAAAATTCTCTTCATATTTAATAATTTTTCTATCTATTTTTGGGACATCATTTACGTAAATGATGTGTTAATCAAACACAAAGATAGCAAAATTTATTATAAACTGCACCGAAAGTTAAGAATTTTTTATTGTAACTGGCATACACTGCATTCACAGCAATAATTCTATGGCACTATAAAAAATTGCGAAAATGTATAACAGAAAACTCTTCATTTATGAATTTCTGTAATTCGTCACTGCTAATGGCACGTGGGTAAGTCATAACCATTAAATTCACAAATGTATCTTTAATTTGTTGATAAGAAGGCTGGCTGTAAGGGTGATTATTTAACACAAACCCAATACGCTCATAGAAGCCTATACGTCTACGACTCAAATCGTCTGTAGGATGTTCTACTTCAAGCAATATAGGCTTATCACTCAAGGCGATAAAGTTATTTAATATCGTATTTCCGTATCCTTTGCCACGTTGTGTTGAGGTTGTTGCAAGGTGTTCAACGTATCGAAAGTTATTTAAGTCCCACCAAAAAAGAATCCCTATCGGTAGGTCATCATCAAGCACAATTTCAGCATGAAACTGCTCTAATTTCATGGTCTCAATATGATAGTCCTTTCCTCTACGTTCAACCTCTGGAAACGATGCTTCATATAGCTCCCATCCAAACTGAAACAAGCTATCTTTGTCTGTGAAAATTCGTTTATATTGTATCATACCTCAAAATTTTATGTAATTAGCGACACTACAACTACAACCGTGTCTACGTCTCCTTTATTCTCGCCATAATGCACTTTACCTACGGTCTCCACAGCAGGGTCACCAGCTTTAAAAGTTACGGTTTTGCCATCGTCAGTCGTAATAGTTAACTCTCCTGATAAAATATATCCAAGTTGCATTATGGTGTGACTATGGCTTGCCATTTTGGTTTTAGGGGGAATAGTTATCTTCTGCATAGTAAAAGTTGGCTTGCCAGAAGGATAATTTTCTAATTCTACACCATCCCAACTAGTGCTCACTCTGTCAAGCAAAGTTTCAACCTTTAATTCATTATCTATATTATCCTTTTTCATCACATTTCTATTAATAAGGTTTCAAGAAATCACCCTAGAAGCAATAATTTACTTGTAGTCTATACATTCTCAGTGGCATAGGGTAATATTGAGTACTTTCGTAATAACTATTAAAAAGATTGTCAATTTTAAGGGATAATTTTAGCGATTTTTCGTCTTTCAAATTTACGATACCCCCAATTTCGACATTGTTCAAAGTGTAAGCATTTGTGCTATATTCTTCATCTGCTGAGGTGTATCTTTCGCCCGTGTAACTGACTGTATAATTAGCCCAAATCTGATTTTTCCACCAAATCTCATACCTCACATTGCCCTTATTTCTAGGAATATATGCAAGTTGTTTCCCCTGTGCATCATCTCCTCTATTTGAATTATCAACAGAGTGGGCATAGGTATAATTTCCTATTAAAGAGTGTTTAAAATCTCCATTTTCTAGCTTTAATTTCATATTAAATTCTACCCCTTTAGAAATCACATCGCTAAAATTCTCAGGTGACCAAATATATCCATTCTCAGTAGGAATCCACATTATCCAGTCTTTAATATCCATATAATAATAAAGAGCCTCTAGTTCAATGTCTAAGTTTCCAATTTTTGGTGTATAAATTACAGAAACATCTGATGAAAAACCTTTTTCTGGACTTAAATCAGGGTTTCCACCAGGATTCCAATATAAATCATTCAACGTTGGCACTCTATAATTGTAGGCATTTGACGCTTTTAGTGTTAGCAACCCAGCAATAGCCATATAACGTGCTGAAACATTGTAAACTCCGTAAGTGTTATTCTCTAAAGTCTCAAATGTGGCATCAACATCAAAATGTAACCTCTTCAAAGGCTTGAACAAAGCGAACGCACGTAAAGAAAACGTATTTCGTGTAACTGTAGAATCTTCTAATGAGCTAGAAATGGCTCTATCGTTCCTATATTTAAGCGTACCGCCAATTTCTATCTTATTATTGACATTTAAGCCATAATCACCCCTAAAAACTAGGCTATTACCCTTATTATTTGAATAGGTCACATAAGTTCCAAAGTTTTTGTCATAATCAAAGTCATTCCAAAGATTTGCAAGGGTCAGTTTAAAGCGATGTTGTTCTCGCACAGCCTCATAACTTGCTAAAGTTCTCAGATTTATCGTTGTTGTGTTTTCTGTTGCCGTAGCACTAGAAATTATTGATTGAGGAAGCTCTCTATCGTCTAATTGCCCCCAAGCTATAACACTTAGCTTGTCGTTTTTCTTAGTTTTATAGTAAAATTCTTGCATTGCGCCTGTTTGCGTATAAGCAGCATTTTCACGATTTTCATAAAATTCGTCTTTACTATAAACCTTATTCAAATAGCGGTAATCATTATCAGATTGTTGATAATATAGCCTTGTCGAAGATGTCAGTCGATTTTTTGTTAGGCGCAGTGTTCCTGCCCCCACAATCGTATTATTTGAGCCATACTCACCCAATATAGACACATAAGGCTTAGAAACAGCGTTGTCGTTACTGCTGAAATTCACACTTCCACCCAAAGCCCCACTTCCCGACTGTTGAGCACTAGAGCCGTGATAAAGCGAAACATTATCAGTGAAATATACAGGAATTTGAGAAAAGTCAAAACTTCCTAAAGTGGTCGAATTTAAAGGAATTCCATTCCACAGAACTTGTGTATGATTTGACGAAGTGCCACGAAACGAAGCTGTAGCCATTGCTCCCTGACCTAGACTTTTAATATTAATTACACTGTTGTCATTAAGGAGTTCGCTCAGTGTTTTTGTTTGATTTTGGTCAATTATTGTTTGTTCAATCTCCGTGATTTTGCTGCCTACACTAACTTTTTCGGTTCTCTTTTGTTTTGTAACAAGAACCTCATCAGCAGAAAGAACCGTATCGGCTAATTCTTCAATATTTTGAGCGCAAATGTCACAAAACGGCAAACAAAACAATAATATTAAAACAATATGCTTTTTTTTCATTTTACAACACATGAATAATACGTGGGAAGATGCCAGCCTTAAAATAAGGTTGTTCAACACCATCTTCATCCGTATAGTAATTTACAATATTTCCCTCCAAATCATATTCAAAAATACGACCTCTTGTAATCGAACCAAACAACACTCTCGAAACTAGAATTGTGTTATTCTCAGACACTGCCAAGCCGTAAGTTGTCCACGAAACATCATTATTATCATGTGAAATTATAGGACTTGTTGGAGCTACTGGATTTTGTGTATCTATGGTATAAATATCGCTTCCTGAATTAAAATAAAGCCATCTGCCATCGTTATCTATGTCGATATTCCCCCAATAAGTGTCTATGTCGGCTACAGAAATCTCTTTTATAGCCACTTCTGTATCAGGGTCAACACAATAAACGCCCTCACCAGACAACACCCACACATAACCACTATTGTCAACACATATTTTTGAAAATCCTGCGATTTCTATGGTCTCACCACTTTCAGTTAAAACATCACGTCGATTGTCAGACTCTAAATCTTTAAGGTCATAAACAGAAAACTGACTTCCCCCAACGAAAAGCTTACTATTTAACAATTTCATCTGATAAGTAGGAAAATCAACAGGTATCAAACGCCTCAACATATCACGGTCATCACCATGATTTATGTCCATAATCATCAGTGACGACTTCTCAGAACTTCCTGCGATAGCACTACTCGACTGGTCAGACACTATAATAGAGTCACCACCTAGATATTCTACGAACATAGGTATTGTACTATGCTCTAAAATCATAGTTTCAACCGATTCAAAAGTTGTGGCATTCACCACCTCAACTTTTTGAGAATTATTTACTGGAATATAATAATTTGCACCTATTTTTGTGATAGATTGAGGAACATCTCCTATAGGTCGGTCATTGACGCTACTAAACACATCGTTTACATAAGTATTACCCTCATAAAGGGCAGTTACAGAACCTGTTCCATATCCAAATTGCCCTTCACTAACAATCAGTGCACGTAAATTGTTACTTTCAAACGTAAAATAGCTTTTTTCATTAGTACAAGAAAAAAGACAAAAAACAGTTAATATTAGAAATAATCTCATAAATTTAAGGGGAGTTCTATTTTCTCCGTGATTTTAATAGTAATATTCGCAAAGGTAGTGAATTTTATCATAAAACTTAAAAACTACACCCACTTAAAATTCAATCGTGATACCTATCGTTGGAAGAATTGTCCCTCCATAATCATTATAGCTCGTTTCCATTAAATAATATCCAGGTTTGTCAGGGTCTACCACATAATTTCCATTCGCATCCGTCTGAGGGTATAAATAAGACTGGGTTTCAGCGCTATAATTATACACATTTTGAATGTCTAAATACAAACCAAGCCTCCATTTTGAGAAAAACCACATTTTGTCAACTCTTAAATCAAGCTGATGATATGTTTTACTTCTTTCGGTGTTGTAAAGCGTGTTATCGTCATAAGGTCGACCTGTAGCATCCCAGGCCTCTATTGTTGAGGACAAGTCATAATCATAGGGAGTGTAAGGTAAACCTCCAGTAATGTACCATTTCCCACCTATACTCCAATTGTTTCTAAGTTTATGGATAGCAGTGATATTGGCTATGTTTCTCACATCCCAACTAGTTGAACTATATTGTCCTTTAATAGGTTGTAAGTTTGCATCCATTTTATTTACTTGAGAATACATATGCGTAAATGAAATGTTTATCACCGTATTCTTAAAATCTAAATTTCGATAAGAAAGCTCAAACCCGTATGCTCGACCCTCTCCAACTGATGCAATAGGCACATTCCCGACAATATAATCTTCAAAATCACCCGTAGACACAGGCAAAGAATCTAACAAAGAAATCGGCATATTGTCATATTGTTTATAAAAACCCTCCGCTTTGATTATTGAGTTTGTATTTGGCGCATAAGCAACCCCTAATACATAGCTATTAACACTAATATACTCTAAGCGATCTTGTTGTGTATCCTCTGAACCATCTTCGTCTTTATACCCCATCATCGTGTAAGTTGGCTCTTGATAATATCTTCCCACAGAGCCATTTATCGTAAAACGAGAGGCTGCTTTATAAGAAAAACTAAAACGTGGTGAAACTTGCTTAAACAAATTGTTTGTGTTTGAAGAATATGAAAGCCCATCTGCTCGTGCAGAAAATGCTGTATTTAGCTTATTCTCAAAAAACGATCTACTAAACGACGCATAAACGTGATAACGCCATATCGACAAGTCATTTTCATAATCATATAACGTCTGTGTATTTCCACTGTAAACATTTTGGTATGTAGAACTCTCCATGTTACCTTTAGAACCTCCTAAACCGCCAATAAAACTAAATCCTAACACATTACGCAATTTAATCTCACTATTAAAGCGATAATCTACTTCTTTTGTCTTTATGTCTAACGTTTTTGGAAGTGTTTCGTCATTATCCTCATATTTATAAAGCAAATTATTCAAATAATTTCGACTAAACGTAAACCTTAACGCCCCCTTATCAAACAATCGTTTATACCCTACACCAAAAACATTAGATTGTTGGTCATTGTTAGGCAAATAACCCAATATATATTGTTGACTTGTAGTCGGATTCTCAACAGACAAATTCAACACATTTGTATCAAAAGACCCCAACCCTATAAAATATAATTCATCCTTGTCTGACAACTTTGAAGTTAACTTAAATTGATAGTCATTATATGTCGGAAGAAATGGCAACCCCAAAATATCAAATAACATCTGAAAATAGCTATAACGGTATGATGCCACAAGTGTAGTTTTCCCATTTTTTGAAAGAGGAGTGTCAATATTTATCCCCGCATCGGTTGCACCTAGAATGAATTTAGCATGAAACTTATCAGAATTACCATCTTTCATCTCCATATCCATAACTGAGCTTAACCCATTAGCAAATTGCGATGGGAACGCTCCCGTATAAAAGTTTACGGTTTTCAACAAATCTGTATTAACTAATGACGCATATCCTCCCGAACCACCTTGCACAGAAAAGTGATTCAAAACAGGAATTTCTATACCATCAAGATAATATTTATTCTCATTTGCTCCGCCACCACGCACTAAAACATCATTTCTATTACCAAAACTAACAGGAACTACACCTGGCGCAAGTTGTACAACCTTAGAAATATCTCTATTTGCACCTGGTGTAAGGTCTATTTCTTCGCTGCCGATACGACGCATAGACACAGGGGCTTCTGAACTAGTACGAAATGGAGAAAGCGTGACTATAACCTCAGACGCTTCAATTAAATTTTGTTCTAAAGATATATTAACGACTGCTGGCGACACTGAACTCACCATAAACGACTCAGAAATAATAGGTCTGTACCCTTCACACTGTACATATATTGTATTATACCCTGGCTTTAATCCTCTAATTTCAAATTTGCCATCTTCTTGTGTCACAAAAGTTAAAGTGTCTTGTATCACACTAATAACAGCAAAATCAACAGGTTCTGAAGTTTGTAAGTTAGTAATAACTCCTTTTACTATGTTTTTTGACAAGTCAGATTTAGAGTTCTGTGCCTGACACAAAAAAGGGAATAACAAAATTAATATTGAATATATGTATGTGTAGCTTCTCATATTATTTTAACGTTAAAATTTAAATATTTTCAACAAAGGTATGTTTTTTAATTGGAATTTAAAGAAAATATATATATCTTTGGTTGCCGACCCCAAAATATGGTGTATTACGCCAAATTATGCGTAATTATTACAAAGTATTAGCTAATAAATAAAAATAACTGTGAAAAAAATTAAAATTAAATTACCAAATTACATTCAAATTCTTATTGGTATGTTTCTTGGCATCGCTACTGGATTTGTTCTTCATAAACTTGAACTTGACAAAATCGCTATTGACTGGATTAAACCTTTCGGAACAATTTTTATCAAGGCTCTAAAAATGATTGCCATTCCTCTAGTGTTTGTATCTCTTATAAAAGGCATACTAGGTGTAAAAAACATAAAAGAATTGTCTAGTATGGGGCTTAAAACAATAGGCATATACATTCTCACAACCTTCATTGCTGTAATGCTTGGTGTCGTTGCTGTAAATGTCGTAAATCCTGGGAAATTCTTCCCACAAGACAAATCTATTCAATTTAAACAACAAATTGAAAATGCAGCAGCACAACAAGTTAATGTCGAAAACAGTGCCAAAGACGATTCGCCGCTTACATTTCTTGTAGATATGGTTCCTGAAAACATCACATCTGCGATGGGAAACAATTCTATGATGTTACAAGTCATATTCCTTGCAATTTTATTTGGAATTGCAATTCTAAGCATAGGCACAAGTAAAATGAAATCGTTAATGGATGTTGTAGACTCCGTCAACCTCGTATTGCTCAAAGTGATAGATTTCATTATGAAATGTGCACCTTTAGGCGTATTTGCCTTAATGACAACATTGTTCATCGACACATCTGGCGATATGGATGTATTTGCATCACTTGGAGTATATGCTGCTACTGTAATTGGCTGTCTATTGCTTCTAATTTATGGAGTTTACCCTCTATTTATTCACTTCTTCTCAAACGTAAAAATTAGTAAATTCATAAAATCTATGATTCCTGTTCAGCTAGTAGCATTTTCTACTAGTTCTAGTGCTGCCACACTACCTGTGAACATGGAACAGTGTAATAAAGAGTTAGGATTATCTTCAAAATCGACTTCTTTCGTGCTGCCTGTTGGCGTTACAATAAACATGGATGGAACTAGCTGTTATCAAGCAATTTCAATCATATTCATCGCTCAAGTTATGGGCATGGACCTTACTATGGCACAAACTATATCAATTATATTACTTACAATCCTGTCTTCTATTGGCACACCTGGCGTACCTGGAGCAAGTATAGTAATGGCTGTAATGGTTTTAGGCTCTATTGGCATTCCTGCTGAAGGTCTTGTTCTTATTCTAGGAATTGACAGACCTCTGGATATGGTTAGAACTGTTGTGAACGTTACGGGCGATGCTGCTGTAGCTTCAATAATTGATAAATCCGTCAGCAAGTAGGTTGATTCTTCTTAATCAATCCATACTTTTGATAGAGTAATCTATTTTAAGCAAATTTCTAAATTTTGCTATTTGTCATCTTTTATTTCTCTACTTTTTTCAGAAAAAGTAGAACAAAAAACTTGCGCAGGGCGCTTTTTTACGCTAAAAATTAAAGATTAGAACTAAAAATCAAGAACTCGCTTGGAAACAATACAAGCTTCGCACAAAGTAAACTCTGTGCTCAAACACTTGATTTTTTTAACGCTCGAATCTTCAATTTTCTTAACGCTAAAGCTTATGCGCAGGGCGTTAAATTGGGACATGTCTTATAGAATGGATATATATATTATAAAATGCAAAAAAGGGAAATTTAAACGTAAGTTTTAAATCTCCCTTTTTCTAATATAAATCTAAATTATGCGAATAATGGCATCATTATTCATCACCTATTTGAGCTAAAGCATAAGCATAAGCACCAAGTGCTATCGCTTTACTGGCTCCAATTGAAGAAACTATAACACCTACTTGTTTTTCTTTGTTATAAAGCACTTCTTTATCACTTTGAGGCACTTTTACCATTATACTCTTATTTTCCATAAAGCTTGCTCTTCCTGCCTCATCTGTCAAATCGTATGACTTCATTTGTTGACGAGGGAAAGACGCTCCACCGAATGTTCCTATTTCAGAATTCATTTCTTTAACTAGCGAAGGTATAATATATTTTGATGCACCAGCAAGTCCACCACCAATAACTACGATACCGTCTACAACAGTAATTACTTGAGCAATTGCATCACCTGCAACTTCACCAAATTCAGCAAAGCTTTTAATAGCAGCTTCTTTGTTACCTTCTTTTTTACCTTCTGCTATGTCATATACGTCTTTAGGAGTGTAACCAGTATCTTTCTCACCTGAAAGTTCTTCATAAACACGAATTACGGCACGAATACTAACACTTTCTTCAGCTATCATGCTAGGATATTTTTTATTTCTAAAACACCAAATATCACCACCAGCACCATTATCACCTGCTAATAAACGCTTGTTCAACACTACACCTGCACCAAATCCTGTTCCAAAAGTAATACCTAATACATTTTTAAATTCATGAGGGTTTCCTGCCTCTTTAAGCATGTCATTTACGTCATTTAAAGCACCTGCAAGAGCTTCACCATAAGCAAATAAGTCACCATCATTATTAATAAACACAGGCAAATTAAATTTTTCTTCTAAGAAAGCACCTAATGCTACGCCACCTCTGAAAGAAGGGAAGTTAGGAAGGTCACCAATCACACCATTAGCATAATCTGCAGGTCCAGGAAATGCAAAACTAATAGCTACAGGTTCTGTATCTAGTTTAGCCTTAACTTCATTAAATCCTTTTACTAAAGTAGCTAAACAGTTGTCTAAATTAGCTGCATTTGAAGGATATGTCACAGGCTCCAAGACATATTCATTAGCCTGAATGGCAGAAAATACGAAATTTGTACCTCCTGCATCAAGAGTCATAACAACTCTATTATCGTGTCTATACATAGTAGATTATATTTGGATATTATATTTTAATATATTTAATTCTCATGCAAAAATAAGAAAAAAACTTTAAAATTGTATCTTTTTATCATAAAAATTTGATTTTTTCTGACAAAATTCTTTATTAACCTTAAAATATATCACTTCAAAGCATTATAAAATATGTCTTTAAAAGGCAATTCGCAAAACCTAAACTCAAAAAACCTCCCTTTACAAAACAAAAACGGCAACAAATGGATTATTTACCACTGTTGCCGCTTAAGGGGAGTTCTAATTTCTACCTAAAATAAAAGGACAATATATCATTTAATGAACACCATCAAAATCTATATTATAAATATTCTCTACTTCATTAAAAAGCTCTCTAGTATTTAGATTTAAATCATTGACCTTTCCTGTTCTAATATCAAACACCCAGCCATGTACATGTGGATATTGTCTTGTTGTCCAAGCTTTTTGCACGTGATCAATTTTTAAAATATTCAAACACTGTTCTCTCACATTAAGCTCAACTAACCTATCATATTTTTTCTGTTGATCTTCAATAGCATCTAATTCGTCTCTATGTACATGATACACATCACGCACAGTTTGTAGCCATCCATTTAACTGCCCCATATCATTTGGATGTAAAGCAGCATTTATACCCCCACAGTCATAGTGACCACATACAATTATATGTTTTACTTTAAGGTATTGCACCGCATATTGAACAACTGCATTGATATTACTATCTGTATTTGTTACTAAATTAGCAATATTTCGATGGACAAACAACTCTCCTGGTTTTACACCTAATAATTCTTCTGCTGAAACACGACTATCACTACAACCAATATATAAATATTCAGGGTTTTGACCTTTTGCTAACTTTTTAAAGAAATCAGAATCTTCTTTTAATTTTTTATCAATCCACTTTTGATTATTCTCAAAAATCTTATTATACCACATAACTAAATCTCCTTTTCAAAAAGGGAGTAACCAAATCATTGATACTCCCAATGATATGTTTTGTTAGTTTACTTGAATTTCGTCAACAAAGATATAAGCTGGTTTGCCAGCACCTGAATGCCACTCAGGAATTATACCATTTTCAATGAAAACATTGACATAACGAGCATTTACTTTATCAAAATCTAAGCTATAATCATAAACGCCATCTTTGTCTGTTGTTGTTTTTTGAGGAATTTTAATAGAAGCAACTTCTTTGAATGACTGTCCATCATCAGACACTTTCACAGTAATTGAACGAGCATCAAACACCCAATCACCCTTTGCAACGTCAGTAGATACTGCCACATTGCTGATTTCTGTAGCTTCTTGAAGATCAATTGTCGCATCTACATCGTCTCCAGAAAATCCTAACCAACGACCAGTTTTAAAGTTTGCATTTCCTTTCAAACCGTCAACTAATACACTTGCTCCATTGAATCTATATTGTTCATTAGGCAAATCTTTTAGCGTAATAGGTTTCATAGAAGACTTAGAAAAGAATACATCCTGTGTAAACATACGACTCATAGTCCCATTAGGACGAATTATCAAAGCTTTCACAGTACAGTTTTCTGCTATTTCGAGAGTTTTCTCATATTTGGAACTTTTTGCAGTTGGCTCAGTACCATCAAGTGTGTAATAAATGTCACCGCCTCCAAAATTCATAAATGTAACATCTAAACACCCTTTCTCTGGATTAGCTTTTAACGATGAATTAAGTTCAAAAATGTGTTTTGCAAAGTTATAGCCTAACTGTGTATAATGATCTGTCATTTTTGCGCATCGTGGCAAGAAATCATCATAGTCCTTCTTATCTTTGTTAGTCCACTGAACCTCTGATAAGGCAGTCAAACGAGGAAGTAGCATATATGTTAAATGACTGAACGTAGGAATGTATTCTGTCCATATATTTGCTTGTGCTCCAAGAACATACTTAGCTTCTTCTTCAGTCAAAGCTTCTGGTATAGGCTCAAAACTATACACTTTTGATAAAGGAAGTAACCCTCCAATAGCGATAGGCTCATTTTCTGTATCTGTAGTTTGATAATAATCAAAATAAAGATGTGAAGTAGGAGTCATAATCACATCATGACCTTGTTTTGCAGCTTCAATACCACCATTAATGCCTCTCCAACTCATAACTGTTGCATTTGGAGCAAGCCCTCCTTCAAGAATTTCATCCCATCCGATAATATGTTTTCCTTTGCTTTCAACAAATCTTTCCATACGAGAAATCACATAACTTTGAAGATATTCTTCTGCTGAATGTGTTTTGTCAGCTTTAATCCCCTCTTTTCTGATGCGAGCTTGACATTTTGGACAAGTTTTCCACTCTGTTTTTGGACACTCATCACCACCTACGTGGATATATTCTGAAGGGAATAATTCTATCACCTCAGCTAATACGTCTTCAAGGAAAGTCATAGCTTTTTCATTACCAGGGCATATAACTTCATGAGACACACCCCATTTTGTCCATGTTTTGTAAGGTCCTCCAGTACATCCTAAGTCGGGATATGCAGCAAGAGCCGCAAGTTGGTGGCCAGGAAGGTCAATTTCTGGAATAATTGTTATGAAACGATCAGCAGCATAGGCTATAAGTTCTTTTATATCGTCTTGTGTAAAAAAACAACCTTCACCGTAAGGAACGCCATCATATTCACCTGTATTTCTGCCAATTACTGTTTCTTCACGTTTTGAACCTATAGATGTTAATTCAGGATATTTTTTAATTTCTAGTCTCCAACCTTGGTCATCTGAAAGGTGTAGGTGTAGTTTATTCACATTGTGCATAGCAATAATGTCTATAAACCTTTTCACTGAATCAACAGGTTGAAAGTGTCTAGCAACATCAAGCATCACCCCTCTATACTCAAAACGAGGATAGTCATTCACTGTTCCACAAGGAAGTTCAATGTGTGCATTTACACTCCCTGCTGGTATTGCTTTACGTAACGTTTGAGTGCCATAAAACACACCTGCTTCTGTATTACCATTAATCTGCACACTATTTTCTGAAACTATTATGTTGTACCCTTCTTCATTCTCAACATTCTCATCAACACTTAATACAATAGAACTTTTATCGGATTCTGTGGCTACTTGTAAAACATATCCACAATTCGCAGCAAGGTCTTTTGATAACATATAGGCAACTTTTTCAAGTTTTGCATTACCTTCTGGATATACAATTGTAGTCAATGGAGTAATAGTGAAATTTCCACTATTAGAAACAGAGATTTCTTGTGGCAAAGGAACTACAGCAAAGTCTGCATTAACCTTTTGTGCACTATTACATGACATAAAAATTGTCATCATTGCAAAAAAAGCAATTTTAATTTCAGTTTTTAACATATTTTATCTTTTTGTAATTATTTTGGTTACAAATGTACATATTTTACACTAAAAATCAAAATATTTATGATATTTTACACACATATAGTCACCGTTTTAGAGTTTTTTTAGAAGCAAAGTTAACAATTTAGGACTTCGAGAAATAAATTGTATGATTTTTGCTATTTCTCACAAAAAATCACATTAAAAGCGATTAATTAAGAACATTTATAATATATAAATAGGTATAAAAGTTTTATTTTAAAATATTTTATATATATTTGTGGTCTGAAAATTGACTTTAAAATTAAATAAATTAAAAAAAATTAAAATGAAAAAATTATTTTTCGCATTAAGCATAGCTGCAGTTACAGCTTTTGCTTCTTGTTCTCCAAAAGGAGCAAACACTCCTCTTAAAACAGCAAAAGATTCTTTGTCTTATGCTATAGGATTTAACTTTGGCCAAATGGCTTTACAAATTCCTACTGAAGACATTGACCTAGACATCGTTTCTGGCGTAATTAAATCTATCGTTGCTGGTGATTCGTCTAAATTAACAGACACTCAATTACAAGAAATCTTTGTTAACTATTTCAATGTAATTCTTCCTGCAAAACAACAAGAGGCTTCTCGTGGAGATTTTGAAAAAGTATTAAAAGAAAATCCAAAAGCTGTTAAAGATGAACAAGTAGGTATCATTTACGAAATTATCGCTGAAGGTGACCTTACTTTAAGACCAGAAGTTGCTGACACTGCTCTACTTCACTACACTGGTACATTATTCGATGGCACAGTATTCGACTCTTCAGTTGAACGTGGCGAACCTGTAAACTTCGCTCCTGTTGGTAACACTATCCCTGGTTTCAGCGCAGGTGTTAACAAAATTGGCCCTGGTGGTAAAATCAAAGTTTGGATTCCTTCTGCTTTAGCTTATGGTCCTTCAGGTAGAGGTCAAATTCCTGCAAATGCAAACCTTATTTTTGAAATCGAAGTTCTTGAAGTAACAAAAGCTGCAACTGAAGAATAGTTAAATTCTTTAATATATAGTTTTTGATATATATTTCACAAAAAACTCTAACAAACGTGTGTTTGTTAGAGTTTTTTCGTTTAAATTGAAAAAATTATAACTGGTAATTCATATTTCAAGATATATTCAGTATCTTTGTAAACTACAAACCGTAATTTTAAAAGATTTTAAAAATGGATTTATCAATTTTTGATTTAACAAAAGAAGGCGCTGAGAAAATATACATTGACGGTAACATTCACGATATAAAAGTAGGTATGAAAAACATATCTCTTCAAAATGGTGGCAATGTCGTTGTATATGACACTACAGGCTCATACACAGATACTCAATTTACAAGTTCTATAGAGGCAGGTCTCCCTAAAATTCGTAAAGAATGGATCGAAAAACGTATGAAGGAAGATGGGAAAGTGTTAACTCAATTAGAGTATGCTCGTAAAGGCATTATTACTCCTGAAATGGAATATGTTGCGATTCGTGAGAATCAAGGTGCAACAACTGGCAATATTATTACCCCTGAAATGGTGTGTAAAGAAGTTGCTGAAGGCCGTGCAATAATTCCTGCTAACATAAAACACCCAGAAGCTGAGCCTATGATTATAGGACCAAAGTTTTTAGTAAAAATTAACGCTAACATTGGCAATTCGGCTTTAGGTTCTTCAATTGAAGAAGAAGTAGAAAAGGCTTTATGGTCTATAAAATGGGGTGCTGACACAGTAATGGACCTTTCAACAGGCGAAAACATACACGAAACACGTGAAGCTATCCTTCGTAATGTTCCTGTTCCGATTGGCACTGTACCTATGTATCAAGCACTTGAAAAAGTGAATGGTGTGGTTGAAGATTTAAACTGGGAAGTGTTCAAAGAAACCATAATTGAACAATGTGAACAAGGTGTTGATTATTTTACTATCCACGCAGGAGTTCTACACAAACACATAGAATGGGCTGTTAAACGTGTAACAGGCATTGTGTCTCGTGGTGGCTCTATTATGGCTAAATGGATGAGTATAAACAACGAAGAAAACTTCCTTTACACTCATTTTGAAGACATTTGTGAAATTCTAAAACAATATGACGTTGCCTTTTCTTTAGGAGATGGACTTCGTCCAGGTTCTATTGCTGACGCTAACGATGCTGCTCAATTTGGAGAGTTAGAAGTGCTTGGTGAACTTACTCAATTAGCATGGAAACACAATGTACAGGTGATTATTGAAGGCCCAGGTCATGTTCCTATGCACCTAATAAAAGAAAACATGGACAAACAAATCGAATGTTGCCACAATGCTCCTTTTTATACATTAGGACCACTTGTAAGCGACATAGGTGCTGGTTATGACCACATCACTTCTGCTATTGGTGCAGCAATGATAGGCTGGTACGGCACAGCTATGCTTTGTTATGTCACAACAAAAGAACACCTTTCTTTACCTAACAAAGACGACGTTAGAGAAGGTGTAATAACATACAAATTAGCGGCTCATGCTGCTGACATTGCAAAAGGACACCCTGCTGCTGCGAACCGTGACCTTGAAATGAGTAAAGCTCGTTATGAATTCCGTTGGAGAGACCAATTTAATTTGTCTTTAGACCCTGAAAGAGCTCGCAAATTCCATTTTGAGATGATTAAAAACAACAGCGAACACAATGACTTCTGCTCTATGTGTGGACCTCACTTCTGTGCTATGAGAATCACTCAATCTATTGAAACAGACAAAAAATAGTAACCTAGGAAAATAATAAATATTTAAACATAAAAATGAAAGATTTTATACAAGAACTAAAATGGCGTGGTATGATTCACGACATGATGCCTGGAACAGAAGAACAACTTAAAAAAGAACTAACAAGTGCTTATGTTGGCATCGACCCTACAGCTGATTCTTTACACATTGGTCACTTAGTAGGTGTTATGATGTTAAAACATTTCCAATCTTGCGGTCACCGTCCAATAGTTTTAGTTGGTGGTGCTACAGGTATGATTGGAGACCCTTCTGGCAAATCATTAGAACGTAACTTACTTGACGAAGCAACATTAGCACATAATCAACAAGCTCTTAAAGCCCAACTTTCAAAACTTATTGACTTTGAAAGCGAAGTAGACAATAAAGCAGTTATGGTAAACAACTATGACTGGATGAAAGAACAAAGTTTCTTAGGTTTCATTCGTGACATTGGTAAACTTATCACAGTGAACTATATGATGTCGAAAGACTCTGTTAAGAAACGTTTCTCTGGCGAAGGAGAAGGCATGAGCTTCACTGAATTTACTTATCAACTTGTACAAGGGTTTGACTTTTTAAGCCTATATGAGTCACACGGATGTAAATTACAAATGGGCGGCTCTGACCAATGGGGAAATATCACTACAGGTACTGAACTTATTCGTCGTAAACTAGGTGGTGAAGCATTTGCTATCACATGTCCTTTAATTAAAAAGGCTGACGGCACAAAATTCGGCAAAACAGAACAAGGAAACATCTGGTTAGATGCTAATTATACAACACCTTACCGTTTCTACCAATTTTGGTTAAACGTGAGTGACACTGATGCTGAAAGTTATATCAAGATTTTCACTATGTTAACTCAAGAAGAAGTTGAATCTCTTATCGCACAGCACCGTGAGGCTCCACACGAAAGAGCACTACAAAAACGTCTTGCTGAAGAGCTTACAATAATGATTCACTCTAAAGAAGAATACGAAAAAGCTGTTGCTGCATCTGGCATATTATTCGGAAATGCAACAACTGATGCGCTTAAAACTTTAGACGAGACTACTCTACTTCAAATATTTGAAGGTGTTCCTCAATTTGAACTTAGCGCAAGTGATTTAGGGGCTTCATTTAATGATTTATTTGCAGAAAAAATTAAAGTTTTCGCCTCAAAAGGTGAACTTCGCAGACTAATCACTGGAGGCGGTATAGCAATGAATAAAGCTAAAGTTTTAGACGGTACAACAGCTGTAACTTCTGAAGACCTTATAGCCGAAAAGTATATACTTCTTCAAAAAGGTAAGAAAAACTATTTCTTAGTGAAAGTTTTATAAAAAAGCTAAACGAAATCAACAAAACATATTAATCTGCTAAATTTTCTTAAATTATGAAATTTTTACAAAAAATCCTTGCAACTTTTTTTGTAGCTATGATGCTTTCTTGCACCAATGAGGTAAAAGTAGGTCCATCTATGATTATTCCTGAACCTCAAAAAATGGAAGTTAAGGAAGGTCAATTTGCTATAAATAATTCGCTTACTATAGGCGTAGCTGACGAAACACTGATGCCTATAGCTGAATTTCTTCAAACATTAATCGCTAAATCTACAGGTATTACTGCTAAAATTGGCGAAACAGGAACTATCATGTTAAGTGTTGACTCTTCAAAAGGAAACGATGAAGCATACACATTAGACATTACTACAGACGGTGTAAAAATCGTTGGTGGCGGTTATGGTGGTGTACTTTATGGTATAGAATCTTTCCGTCAACTTCTACCTACTGAGTTAGAAATTGAAAATGGTGCGAAAAACTATACTTTAGCTATTAATTGTGTTTCTGTTGAAGACGCTCCTCACTTTGAATGGCGTGGTCTTATGCTTGATGTATCTCGTCACTTCTATGACGCTAACGAAGTTAAAAAACTTCTTGACATGATGGCTTATTACAAGCTTAACAAATTCCACTGGCACTTAACAGATGACCAAGGTTGGAGAATCGAAATCAAAAAATATCCTCTTCTTACAGAAAATGGTGCTTGGAGAAAATTCAATAGCCAAGATAGCACATGTATGCAACGTGCTATTGAGCAAGAGATGCCAGATTATGAAATTGACCCAGCAAAACTTAAAGTTGTTGATGGAGACACTTTATATGGAGGTTTCTATACTCAAGACGAAATTCGTGATGTTGTTGCTCACGCTGCAAAACTAAACATTGACGTTATCCCAGAGATTGACATGCCTGGTCACTTCTTAGCTGCTGTAGAAAACTATGACGGTGTTTCTTGTTCTGACGACATAAGCTGGGGTGCTGTGTTCTCTTCACCAATTTGCCCTGGTAAAGATCACGCACTAGAATTCTGTAAAAGCGTTTATGACGAACTTTTTGAGTTATTCCCTTATGAATATTTCCACTTAGGTGCTGATGAGGTAGACAAAGCTAACTGGAAAAAATGTCCTGATTGTCAAGCTAGAATGAAAGCTAACAAACTTAAAGACGAACACGAATTACAAGCTTGGTTTGTGAAATATATGGAAAGACACTTTAACGCTAACGGCAAAAAACTTATCGGTTGGGATGAAATCGTTGAAGGTGGACTTTCTGAAACTGCAACAATTATGTGGTGGAGAAACTGGGTTCCTAAAACTGTTATTGGAGCTGCTGAACAAGGTAATGACATTATCTTAACTCCTACATCTAACATGTATTTTGACTATCAACAAGGCAAAGCAACTGTAAAAAATCTTTATATGTTTATGCCTAAGCCCGTTGTTCTTACTGACGAGCAAGCTGAAAACATTAAAGGTATTCAAGCAAACGTTTGGTGTGAAAGCATCCCTTCATTAAAACGTGCTGAATTTATGATTTTCCCTCGTATGTTAGCACTTTCTGAATCTGCATGGACTAATCCTAACGATAAAGATTATGACAACTTCCTTGCTAAAATGGTTAACAACCTTAAAGATTTAGATGCTATTGGTATTAACTATCGTCCACTAGATTTAACTGGCTTTAGCCCAGTGAATTCATTTACTGGCCCTGGTGAATTAGTTATTAACTGTGACCAAAAAGATTTAGACATTTACTATACAACTGACGGCACTACTCCAACTAAAAACTCTACAAAACTTGACGGTTCTATCAAATTTGACAAGTCAATGGATGTTAAACTTCGTCAATTCCGTCCAGATGGATCGGCTGGTGAGATAGTTTCTACAGAAATCATTGTTGAAGACTGCCTTCCTGCTTTAGAAAATGTAGTAACAAAAGGCGAAGGTCTTACAGTTAGAGAATACAGATATGATGGTACTGACTGTGCTGAAATTGAAAGCTCAAAACTTATGAAAGAGTACCAAATAGACAGCATCTACCTTCCTAAAAACATGAGACCTAAAAGTGGTTACATCATTGAAGGTTATTTTGAGATGGCAGAAGATGATATCTTTGCAGCTAAATTACTTACTGCTGATGGTGGTAGACTATACATAGACGACGTTCTTGTTGTTGACAAAAACTCTCTAGGTGTGAAAGAAATCTATGTTCAAAAATGGCTTGGTAAAGGTGTTCATAAACTTAGAATTGAATATTTCTATCACAGCGTTAGAAACCCTAGATTTAACTTCAGAATCTTTGACAAAAATGATGATACTAAAACTGTTTCAGCATCTAAATATAATTTCAAATACTAGTATAGGGGAGAGTTCTAATAACTGAAATTTTAAATACATAAAAATAGCCTCCATTTTGCGATTTATTCGCAAAATGGAGGCTATTTTTATAAGGGAACTTCCTTAATCTAAGGTTCTTATTTTTGTAACGCCTTCAATTTCTTAAACACGTCTGTATTTTCATAAATTCCTCTAAATTCACCAGCACCAGGGCCATAAGAATAAACAGGAATTAACACACCTGTATGATCATCTGAAGCAAAATATCCATTCACTTCTCCTGTCTCTCTATTTCCATCTAAAATGGTCAAAGCTCCAGTCTCATGATCAGCAGTTACGACAACTAATGTGTTTCCATCTCTGTCTGCAAACTCTAAAGCTTCTTTAACTACGGCATCCATAAGCAAAGTCTCTAAAACACATCTTCTCATGTTGTTTGAGTGACCTCCACCATCAATTTTTGCAGACTCAATCATAAGATAAAATCCATCTTTGTTGTCTAAGTTTTCAATAGCAGCTTTTGTTACTTTTGCTAGGTAGTCAACATTTTCTTCATCAACATATTTGCTGAAATATTCATCTAAACATATTACTTTACCTGTCATTTCTGATAAGTTGTCTTTATTGTTAGTTATTGTGTAGCCTTGACCCTCTAGCTCATCTAACAAATTGCGAGAATCCTTTCTTTTATTAAAAGAAGCAGCATCAGAACCTGCTAAAAAGTCAACATTTCCATTTAACATACATAGAGCGATATCCTCATTATTGTCACGCTCAATCGTGTGTCCATATTGAGTAGCAGGTGTAGCATCAGTTACACTTCCCGAAGTTACAACACCAACTTTCTTGCCTATTGAAGAGAAATATTCTGCTGCATTTTCAGCATCTTTACCATCAGGAGTTACCGAAATATAGCGATTATTGGTTTTCTTGCCTGTTGCAAGAGCAGAACCTGCTGCTGCCGAGTCAGTATTATAACAATCAACGGCATACGTCTTAATAAATCCAACATTTTTCATATTTAAAACAGTCAACTCTCCTCTATTTGCTGTTTCTGTAGCCGAAGTGTGAGTCAAGCCCATGCCATCTCCAATAATAAAGATAATATTTTTAGGCTTCGCATTTTTACCGTCATTTTTGAATGTTGGCATATAAGTTTCACGTTTTTCTTCTAACACATAAGTGTTGTTGTCATAAACCGAAAAGAAATGAGCACATTGAGCAATATTGTCTGTGTTAGTATAATCCACACCCATTTTATATAGCGTAAGCCAATAGTTAGGGTTATCTGGCGAGTTCCAGAAACGTACTGGTTTCCCTAATTTATGAGATTTTTCTATCGCTGCCTCAAGAACTATCTTATTTGCTAAAGGAATTGCCCCTTTACCATTCCAAATAGTATAATTTCTTAAATCGTCACTTATCATACCAACTTTTGCAAGCTCGCTTTCTGTATAGGTTTCATTAAATCTACCATCAAAAAAAATACAATCAGCATATTGTGCCCATTCTTTCTGATTTGGACGAGATCCGCTTATAATAACTTTTACTCTGTCTTTTGAGAAAACATTAGTATATTTCTCTAGCAATTCTGCGAAAGGCTTCATTAAATCTGATGCCGACGACTTAAAATCAACTAGCAAATCAAACGCTAACTCTTTATCACCTAGAGACACCATTGGCTCAATGTATAATTTCTCAAAAGTTGGAGCCGTCGCAACCTCATCAATATCATGACAAACAACAATTTCACCACCTCTAAGATAAACATCTACTTCAATTGAACCTAAAGAATGGTAATATGCCTCCCAAAATGGAACTTTCTGTTTGTAGTCATTGTGAGAGTGAATAATTGGTTGTGCTATCACTTGCACAGAAGCAATCAGCGCAAAAATAAAAATTAGTGTCTTTTTCATTATAGTTTTTTAATTAATTTTATTGTTAAATCGTTAGTGTCATTATCCCAGAAGCATTGTTTTACCTCCATGCCATCAATTTTATCATACTCAATAAGGTAAAATGAAGGATTAACATTTTCATCGTCTTTCCAAACATTGTCAGCCGTAAAAACTTCAATACCATTCCATTTTTCGTTCTTTGCAACATGGTCATGTCCATTAAAAATAGCTTTAATATTATAACCCTTTAACGCTTCTGCAAGATTGTATCTTTCTGTGTTTGTAATCCATCTTTCAGACTTAGTGAAAGTGTAGTGCATTAACAAAACAACAGATTTTCCCTTCGCTGCATTCTTTTTCAGGTCTTCTTTTAGCCATTGCAAGCCACCTTCACCTAAAGTTGTATCACCCGCAAACGTATGAGTTTGAACAAAGTGCACTCCGTTAAGTTCAAATGAATAGTTGCGTGTTTCAGCGTGCATATTTTTAATCAAACCCTCTGATTTCATCGCCAAAAGCAAAGAATCTGTATATGCTAGTGTTAAATTTCGCTCTAACAAATTCTGCTTTTCATCTGAACTAACAGGATTTATATCATGGTTACCTAAACCTATATAAAGGTTTGCATTTAATGTAGAGTCTGAAACACCTCTATTCTTTTCATAACGCAACTTAAAAAGCTCTATAACAGATGGATGTTGACGATCAAACACATCACCAACAATAGAAACACCATCTAATTGAAGTTTGTTAAGTGCCATAACGTTTTTATATTGATCTGTTTCGGGTGGCATATCAAAATGGGTATCTGCCGTAACTGCAAACCTCAATTTACGTGGATATTCACTATGAAACAGGACATTTCCACCTCTTTCTCTTATATAACTCGTAAACTTGCGCTGTCCTTCTTCTAGGATGATAACTCTACAACCATTCGTTAAATCACCATAAGTTGTTTTTCCACCCGAAAAACGACCATAGGCTAGAGCTATATCATTTTGGTATGCAATGTAGTCGTTTACGTGGTCGTGACCTACAAAACACCCCATAACATCACCCATTTCGACCATTGCAGCAAACATTCCTGTGTTTATCTTTGGTGGACATTCTTCCTCTCCTCTAAAACCTATTGCAGGAAACGTTTTGTTGTTATATGCTGAGCTATATTCTGGTAAAGGAATGTGAAAAAACGCTAACGATGGAATTTTCTCTCCATTATTCATTTCTGTGTAACTTTTACTCTTCGTTACATAGTTTTGAATCTGATCTAACGAGAACCAACCATAACCACTAACATTTTCTAACGTTGAATAACTATTAGAATCAAACATATAAAGCAATGCTGCCTTTTCAGACTCTTTCCCCTCTATTTCTAACACATAATCTTCATCCTCAACTAGACAATAAGGCTCATTCATCAAAAAACTATTAATTTCTTCACGTGTAGAGTTATGCTCATCATCATGATTTCCAAGAACTATAGCCATAGGAATTTGTGCCTTTTGAAAGGGTGCAATAACTTTCTTCCAACCCTCAATAACAGGAGCAGGCTCAACAACTATATCACCAGTAAAGACGACTAAATCAGGTTTTTCATTTTCGATTATTTCGTCAAACAACTCTAAAGCAACATCTGACGCAGCGTTGCCATTTTTAAAATGAACATCAGTTATTTGAACAATTTTGAATTTGCCACTTTCATTAAAAAGCAAATTATGTGCACCTCCAACCATTGAAGCTAGAGCTGCACATAGTGTAAAAATATATTTTAACATATATACCAATTAAAAAATCAATAAATTTCTAGTAACCAATATTCTGAGTAAGATTCACACTAGATGAAACCTCTGTTGCAGGAATTGGGAACACATGATTTATAGACGGATTGAATGATCTAGCAGCCCATACTTGTGTTTCTGTAATCTCTAAATCATCTTTTGATGTTACAGAAGATGATGTTGATTTAATGCTAACAGTATAACCATGTAAAGGTTCAGCATAAACCTCTTGAGCATCTCCCCAACGAACAAGATCTAAGTGACGGTTTGTAAACTCACCTGCAAGTTCACAACGACGTTCGTTTTTAAGATCAGCTTTAGTTGCATTTGTAATTGACTCAAGACCAGCACGTGCACGTACTAAATTTATTTCGTCATCTCCATTACCACCTGTCCAGATTTCAGCCTCAGCTTTCCAAAGAAGAACCTCAGCATAACGTACAAGAGGAATGTTTAAACTTGTCGCAGGATAATCACCATTAGCATTTACTACACTACCAATAGCGTCCGATGAAGCAAATGGTGAAGAGAATTTGTTTAACATCATACCAGAATAGCTCTCAGAAGAATAATATATTCTTGTTGTACCTAAGAATTCAAACTCGTCACCTGGTTGAAGCACCGTAGCAGCAAGTCTTTTATCTCCTTCTTCAAATGCGTTAACTAGTTCAAGTGTTGGTGTAAAATAACCCCAACCATTGTATTCACCCCATCCTTTATTTTCTAAAAGAACACCTGGCAAAATAGAACCTGTCACATAGTTTGAAACAAAAGAGAAGATATATTCTGAAGAGTAGTTATTTGCTACTGTGAAAAGTTCTCTAAAGTCAGGGTACAAAGCGTGCTCACCAGAATTAATCACTTTATCACAATATTCAGTAACCATATCATAGTAACTTGAATCATATTGTGCATTATATAAAGCAGCTTTTGCTATATATGCCCAACATGCAGTTTTGTGTGGTCTACCATAGTCAACATCAGCTAATTCGCTAAAGTAAGAAAGCAATTCAGCAGCTTTTTTAAAGTCCTCAATAGCAGCTTCATAGTTATCACAAACAGACGCAGCACGTGGAACATCCCATTCATCCATTGTGATATCTTCTGTAACGATAGGGATACCACCATTTGAACCGTTGTCACCATAGTATGGAGCTAACCACAACTGTGCCCATCCACGGAAAAAGTATGCTTGACCTAAAACTTCATTTCTTACTTCATCAGAAATGTCCATACTAGGAACATTTAAGAAAATGTCATTACAGCGTTTAATAAGTTGATACATATAAGGCCAGTTGTCAGTAACATCACGAGAATAGTCAGCAACAAAGTTTTTCATATTGTCACAACCTGACTGAGTACGACCTGTCACAACATCATCAGAACAGTTATAGTAGTGCATAAATCCTCTACCAACAACACCTGTTTCTGCCATAAAGAAGTAAAGTCCGTCTGCAGCACTTTCTGCATCAGATTCTGTAATCCAGAATGAATCTGAAGAAGCTTCACCAACTTTATCGTATTGTAAAAAATCTGAACAAGACACAAACGATGATAGAAGTAATGAAGAAAGTAATATATTTTTAAATTTGTTCATAATTTTTGATATTAAAATTTTGTTTTGTTTAAATTAGTTAAAGTGTAATACTAATACCTAAAGAGAAGATTCTTGAAACTGGATATGTACCACCATCGATGCCATAATTACCAACTTCAGGGTCCATTCCACCATATTTAGTGAATGTAAATACGTTTTCGCTACTAAAATATACTCTTGCATTTACGTTTTTGTCGTTTGAGAACACCTTTTTAGGGATATTATAGCCAATAGTTAGGTTTTTTACACGTAAATATGAACCATTTTCTAAGAAATAATCAGAAGCTGTACTCATATTACCATTTAAATCACTCATTGAAAGTAAAGCTATATCTGAATTATTGTTGTAACCCCACGAATCAAGAACATCCGCAGACATATTCCAACCTTGTGCAGGATTATAAGTCATAAGTTTCACACCATTAAAGATTTTGTTACCTGCAACGCCTTGGAATTGCATAGAGAAATCAAAACCTTTATAAGCTAAAGACACTGTAAAGCCATAAGTCACCTTTGGAGTATAAGAACCCATATACTGACTATCACCAGCTTCTGTAATTTGACCATCATTATTGTAGTCAACAAACTTCAAATCACCAGGTTGTGCATTAGGCTGAATTAGAGAAGTATTACCTGAAGCATCTGTATAAGTGTATGCGTCGATTTCATCTTGTGTTTGGAAAATGCCATCAGTTTTAACTAGATAATAGCTATAC
The DNA here is from genome assembly GCA_044433545.1 of Rikenellaceae bacterium. Lineage (GTDB taxonomy): Bacteria > Bacteroidota > Bacteroidia > Bacteroidales > Rikenellaceae > JAWXTP01. The sequence goes on along the minus strand of JAWXTO010000003.1, from coordinate 8,234 downwards.
CAGCTTTCACCAACTGTTGAACGTAAAGGATACATCGCACGAATCACGTTACTGTGTGCCATATATTCCATGTCACCTAAGCTAGTTACTTCATTTTTTTGGAAAGAAACATTACCAGAAAAAACGTAAGATAAACCTGTAGCAGTTACATCAGCATAAGTTGCTGAGAACTCCAAACCTCTATTACGTACTTCTCCAACATTGCCATAAGGAGCAGTCATTAGACCAGCAACAGAAGGAATAGACATCTCTTCAATAAGGTCTTTAGTTTTCTTAACATAATAATCAGCTGTAACATTTAAACGGTGATCTAAGAATGTTAAATCGACACCAAAGTTTGTTTGTTCAGAAGTTTCCCATGTTAAATCAAGGTTAGCAAACGACTCAAGACCAACACCTTGAATTGGGTTTTGTTGATTATTCCCAAGATAGATAAGATCACTTGAAGCGGCTAAAGAAGATACATAAGAATAGTTGTTTACAGAACTAACGTTACCAATTTTACCCCAACTCACACGAGCTTTTAACACATCAACAACTTCTTGATTTTGCATAAATTTCTCAGAGCTAAGTTTCCAAGCACCTGAGAACGCAGGGAATACACCAGAGTTGTTGTTGATATAAAGTTTTGAAGAAGCATCACGACGAACACTTGCCGTAGCAAAAAAACGATCATCATAAGAATAAGAGGCTCTTGCAAACATACCTAAACTTGATAATTCACTAAAACTTTCTGTTGGTTTAGTTGTTGACCAATCGCTACCATTAATAAATGCTTGTGAAGTCTCACTTTCATCATCAAAATCATAAACTGTAGTAGAAGTTGAACGATATTGGTCATAATCAACACTTAAACCTCCCATTACAGAAATGTGGTGTTTGTCTAAATATTTTTCATAGCTAGCTACAGTCTCAGAAAGGTAACCATAAGCTATCGAAGAACTTATAGTACGGCTATTTTGAAGATTTGTCTTACCAATTTCAGTAACCATTGAAGTGAAGTCATCATACCAGTCAAAAGAGCCATTAGCTGTAAGGTCTGATTTGATTGTCAAACCAGAAATTGGCTTAACTTCAACAGTAGTAGTAGAATATAATGTATTAGATGGTCTATTTTGGTTAAGTCTCATAAGTGTTGCCACAGGATTTGCAACCTCACCATAAGTACCTGCAACACCTAAATCAGAAGCCCATGTAGGTACAGTACCTCCATAATATCTCTGACCGTCAGAATTTAAGGCATAGCTACCATCTTGATTCATTTCATAAACCGTAGCAGACCTAGGATAGAACATTGCTGAAGCAATAACTCCTGTATGTCCACTATTGCTCACATTACCTTGACCATTAGAATATTTATAGTTCAATCTTTGTGAAATAGTAAGCCATTTAGCAGGTTTAAAGCTCACATTAAGATTTACTCCTAATTCATTTTTGTATGTATTTAAAAGAGTTCCTTCTGTTTTTCGGTACTCTAAAGACATCATAGAAGTCGTAACGTCATTGCCTCCAGAAACAGAAAACGCATAATTTTGCATAGTACCAACACGAAAGATTTCGTCTAACCAGTCTGTACGAGTTACAGAACCCCAAGGGTAATAACTTTCGTCACAAGCAGTTGGCAAAGAAGTTCCACTAATAGCAGCAGCATCCGTACGTATCATATTATACTCAGAAGCACTCAACATAGTTGGAAGATTTGTAGCTTGTTGTATACCAAATTGGGTTTTTGCTGTAACAATAGTTTTACCAGCTTGTGCTTTTTTAGTAGTGATAACTACCACGCCACCAGAACCTACATTTGCACCATAGATTGCAGCAGCAGCAGCATCTTTAAGCACCGTAATAGTCTCAACATCTTGATCATTATAAGGCGCACCTGGAACACCGTCTACAATATATAAAATTGGGTCGCCTCCACGTGAACCTTGACCACGAATCACAACACTTGCAGATGAAAGTGGGTCACCACTATTGCTAGAAATCGTAACACCTGCTATTTGACCTTGTAAAGCAGTCAATAAATCTGTTGGGTGATTCTTTTTAGTGTCATCTAATTTTAATGTTGAAACTACTGTCGAAAGACTTGAGCGTTTTTGAGTGCCGTAACCTACTACGACTACTTCTTCACCTTTTAAAACATTTGCACTTAATTCAACATTTACAACACCCTCTTCTTGAACTTCAATTGTTTCAGTCAAATAACCAACATAAGAAATTACAAGTTTTGTTTCAGCGTCTACAGATAGTGCGAAGTCGCCTTCAACTCCTGTAACAGCACCTTTAGTTGTTCCTTCTACAATTACAGTAGCTCCAACTAAAGCTTCTTTTGTGTTTGAGTCTAGAACTTTACCCGAAACTACTATTTGTTGTGCATTAGCTACTAAACAAATAACAGATAAAATTAAAGACAACATTGATTTTTTCATAAAATTGTCAAGTTTAATCATAAATAACATTTTTGGTTTTTAGTTTTTTTACACTGCAAAAGTAACCTTGCTAAATAACCATAAACTTAATGTATGTTTAAATCGACGTTAAAAAAATCGTGATTAATATTAATAAATATTTAACATTACAACAATAAACATTTACCCCCACTCTATAATATTTCTCTTTTATGAGAAACTTTATAAAGTGGGGGCAAATGTTTGTCCTCCTATTGATGTTTTAAGTGATTAGATTATCTCCTCGCCACGCTGTGCCATTAGTTCGACACCTAATTCACGAAGTTTATACTTCTGAATCTTGCCACTAGCAGTCATAGGGAACTCATCTATGAAGAAAATATATTTTGGAATCTTATAATGTGCGATTTTATTTTGACAAAAAGCAACAATCTGCTCTTGAGTAAGTTGTTGTCCATCTTTTACGGTTACGAATGCCGCAACCTGCTCTCCATATCGAGGCGATGGCAATCCAACAACCTCAACACCCTTAATCTCAGCTATGTTGTATAGATAGTTTTCAATTTCAAGCGGATAAATATTTTCGCCACCTCGTACAATCATCTCTTTGATACGTCCCGTGATGTGAAAATATCCATCTTCGTCAACCATCCCAAGGTCACCTGAGTGCAAAAAGCCATTTTCGTCAATAACCTCAGCAGTTGCTTCAGGATTGTTGTAGTAACCACGCATTACGTTCCATCCTCGACAACACACCTCTCCTTGTTGTCCCGCAGGCAAAAACTCGCCAGTCTCGTGATCAATGATACGCACCTCAATATCAGGGAAACAGCGTCCAACTGTTGTAGCACGCACCGCTGTAGAATCGTCTACATTAGAACCTGTCATACCAGGAGAGCTCTCTGTTAAGCCATATATCGAAATTACAGTACAGTGCATCTTCTCCATCACAGCATTCATTGTGTCAATCGGACATACAGCACCTGCCATGATACCCGTGCGCAATGATGTTAGGTCAAACGACTCAAATTCAGGATGATTTAACTCAGCAATAAACATCGTTGGGACACCATATAGAATAGTACAACGCTCTTTGTGGATAGACTCTAATACTTTAAAAGCATCAAAATCCTCTAATAATACTTTTGTTGCACCATGAGTTATCACAGCACATAACGCTAACACACATCCAAAACAGTGGAACATAGGCACGCAAACCAATAGTTTATCGTCTTCCGTATATTTCATCATCTCGCCAGTTGCTTTACCATTATTTAATATGTTGTAGTGTGACAGCAACACTCCTTTTGGAAAGCCAGTTGTACCCGATGTGTATTGCATATTAACAACATCATGACAACTTGTATGCTCTGATATTTCTTTAATGATAGAATGATCAAGCGTCTCGCCACTCTTAATCATAGCCTCTAACGACAACATGCCTGCATGTTCTGTGCAGAACCCTCTCTCATCGGTCTGCATATCGTCTAAAATTATCACGTTGCGAAGTTCTGGAAGTCGTGCGTTATTTAACTCTGCGCCATTTGCAGTCTTAATTTCAGGGACTATCTCATAGATTATATCAACATAGTTTGACGATCGATAACTTTCAATCATACACATTGTGTGGATATCTGCATTATTTAAAATGTACTCCACCTCTCCCACTTTATAGTTTGTGTTAACAGTCACGAGTATAGCTCCGAGCTTAGCTGTTGCGAAGAATACTGTTATCCAGTCAGGATGGTTATTAGCCCATATTCCAACTTTTGTCTCTTTTCTGACCCCTAATTCATATAGCTTTACAGCCAGATTATTGACGCGTTGATTAAATTGAAAGTATGTATATCTTATCTCTTTATAAGGCGATACTAAGAACTCTTTATCTGGGGTTTCTTCAGCCCATTTCTCTAGTATGCCACCGAGCGTATAGTTGATCAAATCCATTTTAACAATTGTATTTGTTGTTTTTTTTGAATAACAAATGTAACTATTTATTTTATATTTTTACATCTTTGCAATGTTTTTTTTACAAAAAACATTAACAGCAATCGCTTTTAAGCATTATTAAGGGGAGTTTTATTTATTTTCTTGCTAAAAACCGCCCTCGATGCAATTTTAACAATTCTATACCTCTTACCAAAAGAGGATTTTCGAATGTTAACCAATATTCTATTATCTCTTCAGCAATATCACATTTTGAGAACAATGCAAAAGTAACATTTTCAACAAGTTCCAAAGAAGTTAATGTATTTGTCCATTCTTTGACTTGTTCTATTGTTACATCTTCAGGATTATCTATGTATATAGCTGACAATTTTAGCTCTCTTATATTACTTTGAAAAAGATTCAATGCTAGAATGTGGTTATTTTTATATTCTGCTACAATAGTTTTAATCGTTGGCAAAGAAACGCCATAACTAAACATCGTTTTTTCAATCAATGAATCTACAGCATCTACTACAGCACCGTTTTTTTCTCGTTTTAACCTCGTTAGAAGCTGTTGTCTTATATCTTTTATTTCCATAACTCCACTATAAAAAATCCCCTTTCAAACATAAAATGAAAGGGGATATAATAATTTATTTATTAAAACAATCCAAGTGATGATAAAAATACAATAGTTATCATAATTGGAGCTACATATTTCATGATGAAATAAAATATTGGGAAATATCTAATTTTAAATTTATTTCCAGAAGATAATTCATCATGCAAGCTTTCTTTTTTGAAGAACCAACCTGTATATAAAGCGATTAACAAACCTCCTATAGGCAACATTATCATAGCCGAAACTTTATCAAACGCATCAAATATATTGTTTCCTGCAATAACTAGTGCAGAATCTGGCATCATAGATATAGCACACAATGAACTAGTTACAAACACTGACATAGCAACAATAAGAACCGCTTTTTTACGACTAAACTTCAATTCTTCTACACAGTATGACACTAACACTTCAAAAATCGAAATTGCTGAAGTGACCGCAGCTACAACAAGCAACAAGAAGAACAAGATACTTAAAATGTATCCACCTGTCATTTGACTAAAGATGTTAGGAAGTGTTTTGAACACTAAATCAGCACCTGAAGTTGGTTCTATACCGAAAGAGAATACAGCAGGGAAAATCGCTAAACCAGCCAAAATTGCAATAAATATATCTGCAATAATAACACTCGTTGTAGTTTTAAGGATGTTATCTTTCTTACGCATATATGAGCCATAAGTCATCATAGTACCCATACCCAAAGAAAGAGAGAAAAACGCCTGTCCTAGAGCATTAAGAACCACGTCTATATTAATTTTAGAAAAATCTGGAGTAAACAAGAATTTAAAACCTTCGCTAAAGCCTGGCAGAGTCACAGAATTGATGCATAGAACAACTAATATCACAAATAACATAGGCATAAGCACTTTGTTATATTTCTCTATCCCCTTTTCAACACCAGAAACAACAATTTTAACACAAACTATAATAAAGAACACTAACCATAATATTGGCTTCCATCCACTCGTAACAAAACTGTCAAATGTATCTGAAATTTCTGCTGGACTTTGTGAAGAAAATTTATTCGCAACAGAATCGACCAAGAAAGACATCGTCCAACCCGCTACCACATTATAAAATGAAAGGATTACGAATGATGTTAGAATTCCTAATATACCAACAAGTGGCCATTGTGTCTTAGGTGCTAATGTTCTAAATGCCCCAAATACATTTTTATTAGTTCTACGGCCAAGAGCAAACTCACTCATAAGCACAGGCATACCAATAACAAATATGATTAACAGGTACATAAAAATAAAGGCTGCACCCCCATTTTCACCTACAACATACGGAAATCTCCATATATTTCCTAATCCAATTGCTGAACCTGCCGCCGCAGCAATCATACCGAAGTTACTTCCAAAAGACCCTCTAGGTTGACTCATAATACTCTTTTTAATTAAAATAAGCGCAAATTTAATTATTTTTTATAACTTTCGCAATTATTGAACAATAATATACCTCTTTAAGAAAATTTTGTGAAATAATAAACATTTTTTGAATTAAAGGACTAAAACAAAGGGCATAATTATGGAAAAAGTACGTTTTGGAATAATAGGTACATCATTAATAGTAGACAAAGTGTTAAAAGGTGCTTTTTTAGATGAACGCTTCGAATTTACTGCACTATTCTCACGTAAACAAGAAACAGGAGGCGCTTTTGCATCAAAATATGGCGTAAAACACGTGTTTACGTCTATAGACGAAATGACAAAAAGTAACCTTATTGACGCTGTGTACATTGCATCACCAAATAGTTGCCATGCAGAGCAAGCAATATGTGCAATGAACAATAAAAAACACGTATTATGTGAAAAACCATTCGCCTCAAGTGCACAACAAGTTCGTGAAATGATAAAATGTGCTAAAAAAAATGGTGTTACACTTATGGAGGCTATGAAACCTACGCTAACTCCAAATTTTACAGCAATTAAAGATAATCTTCACAAAATCGGAAAAATAAGACGCTATTTTGGCTCATACACAAACTATTCTTCACGATATGACAACTATCGTGCAGGCATACTTGAAAATGCTTTCCGCCCTGAACTTACAAATGGTGCAATTATGGACATAGGTGTATATGCTATTTATCCTATGGTTGTGCTTTTTGGCAGACCTAAATCAATTCAGTCTACTGGCACTATGTTAGAGTCTGGAGTTGAGGCGAAGGAAGCGCAATATTCAATTACGGAGACTTTGGAGCTGTTGTTTTGTTTTCAAAAGTGTGTAAATCTGAAATTCCTACTGAAATTCAAGCAGAAGACGGCACAATAGTTATAGACAAAATAAATGTTATCAAAAAGTTGACGTTAGTAGACCGTGTTTCGGGAACAAAAAACGATATCGGCCGCCCTACCGTAGAATTTGAATACTTTTATGAAATCGAAGAGTTTATAAATCTTATACAAAGTGGGAAACAAGAATCTGAGATAAATTCATGGGAAAACTCTCTTATAGTTATGGAAATTGTAGATGAAATAAGGGACAATATCTGGAATCGTAAAGACGTATAATAGGTTTCTAAATTTTAATCATTATCTTTGCACTTTAATTAGAACACCCCTTAATAAAATAACATCAAAATGACACCAGTTTCATTTACAATAGACCACACAAAATTAGTTCCTGGAATTTACTTACAAGCAGAACCAGGAAAGGTATATACTTATGATTTAAGATTCGTTGCGCCAGCAGTTTCTGAAACAGAAGGCATACCACAAGCTGTTATGCACACATTTGAGCACTGCCTAGCTCAATTTTTACGTGGAAATTCATCCTTTAAAGACAATATTCTATATGTAGGACCTATGGGGTGCTGTACAGGATTTTATTTGCTTATGAACAGTGAAGTTGAATACTCTGAAATCGCAAAATATCTTGTTGGAGCTTTCGACTATGTGTTATCCATTGATGAAATTCCTGCTGCGAACGCTCAACAATGTGGAAACTACCGTTTGAACGACTTAGAAAAAGCCAAAGAACTTTCATTGAAGTTAAAAGAGATATTTAAAGAAGGCAATTATTGTACGACATATCCAGAATTAATTCTAGAAGATAAATAGCACTATTTTTGTCTCCCTCCAAAACATTATAACTTACAATAGTCATTCAGTTGCTATTGTAAGTTATTTTATTGTTAAACAATTATCAAAAATCATTTAACAATAAAAGCTGAATTCAACCTGCAAATGCAACTGAATTGAGGTCAAGAAACTATAGGGACATAAGAAAAGGCGAAACAAATCGGAGCCAGGCTCAAATTTATTCCGCCT
>JAWXTO010000002.1:0-40921 GCA_044433545.1 Rikenellaceae bacterium | reverse complement strand
GACTCTTTGTGGCTCGACTTTTTGTATTCTGAATTTTCAGAACCAGACAATTTAAAAACACTCCAAAATTTTTGCACCATTTGAGCCTGCTCGTCAGACAAATAGTCAAATTCGTTTTCTATAACTTTTAAATCATTTATGTTGACAAAAAGACGTTTCGCATCGACCATATAATTGTCGACTGTATCAAAATCTTTGACCAACATATCACCCCAAAAATAAAATTTGTCAAAACTTTCGTTTTCGTGATATTTAACATACACCTTGTGAAGTTCTGCGATAAGGCGAAAAGGCGTTGTAGCAGTTAAAGAGGTAATTTTCTTTGTTAGTGAATTGACTGAATAGAAGTTAGGTTGCCAAATAGGCTTATCTTTCAGTTTAAAGGCAAGTTCTCTATTGAAAAACAATTGAGCACGTGAACTAGGCAGCAGAACTTTAATTTCTGACACCTGTTCACCGTAAATATCATACAATTTGTCTATCGTTTCTTTAATAAAACTATTCATAGTCGTCACTAAACACTAAATTGAAGTTCAATTTCTCTCTAAAATTCTTCTTTATCTATCCATTTTTGAGTATAAGCATTTAACATCTCTGCTAATTCTTCTTTGTTCGTAACTTTTAGTGCTTTAGCCTCAAATTTCTTTTGTGATTTAAGAATTTCCTTTTGTAATTTAGCCTTATATTTTTTATAATCTAGGATATTTGTCTCAAAATCATCTTTTATAGCATCTGAACTATCAACATATTTCCAATAACGATGATCTGGAGAATTTTTTCTAAAATCTGTTATGTCTGACATGTGTTTGTCGAGTGCTTCTTGATAAGAATCATAACGAGAAAGCCCCTCTGGAACTTTTGTCATGCCTATATACCAAGGAATAAACACCTTGCTACATGGATGATAAGGCGCAATCCACAACAAAGCCGCAACTTCTGTAGGCATGCCATCTCTAAGTTGGGCAATCGCACAATATTGTGTTCCATCATGACAAATGCCAGGACAGTGACCTTTAAATTCTGGCTTTTTGATACGGTGAAAATGTTCTGTATCTTCAAAGTGATAAGAATGTATCTCAAAAAGGTCTTCTAAAGTAATTTTTCGATTAGGCTTCACAAGAAAAGGCAGCGAATCTTGAACAAAAGGATATTTCTCACCTGTAAGTTTATAAAGTGCTCCCCATTTACGTCTTAAATTGTCAGGATGTGTATAACTTCCAGGTTTTGAATACGCTTTTTTAAACGAAAACTCACCATCTTCTTCAGGATTATACCAACCACGCTCTATGGCATAGCTAACAAGGTCTTTGCTACCTCTAAAGTTTACAGTGTCCTCAAGATTTATCTTGTCAATCACATAATTATTAGGAATTGCCATTACCGCATCGTCTGGAATACGTGCCGCAATCCAACGTCGTCCTCTCATTACTGAAATTATCCACGCCTCGTTTTTGTCTGCTACAGTATAAGAACGTCCTGTGTCAGCATAACCATATTTTTCTACTAATTCACTGATAATATCTACAGCGTGAGATGCCGAAGTAGCACGTTCGGCAGCTATACGACGCACCTCAAAAAGAATACCCCCGTCTGTATAGTCCTCATGATCCTCTCTTGAAGGACAACCATTTGAGCCAATTGCTACTCCATGCTCATTAAGATAAGTGTCCGAAACCTCCATCTTTGGCAGCTCTAGCCACAAATATTTACTTGTGACAGCCGTTTGTTGAATGTCCCCACCCCTATAAAATGAAAATTTCTCGTCTATGCTATGTGTTTCTCTATCTACAATATACCAATTCAAAAATTGTTCTCCTGTATCATCCTCATTATGCGAAAATAAAACAGAACCATCCGCTGTAGCATCTTTTCCGACGACTATAGAAAAGCAGTTGAAATCAGTATTTATGTCACTTTGCTGTTGAGCGTGTGTTAAACTAGACGTAATGCAATACATAGCAAATATCATTAATAGTTTTTTTCTCATATTGTAATTTAATTAAAATAAGATATAAAAGAATGTACACTTACATCTTGGTGTGCACCTTACAAAGATATTGAATTAATGTGTTTATTGCAATGTTTTAGCAATTATTTCAGAAATATCACGTACCTGCATGTTGTCATTTTTTAGCAGCTTCTTACAAGAAGGACAAATTGTTATTATTTCGTCAATTTTTGCATCATCAAATTTAAGCAGCTCAAAATTTGCTATTTTTCTTCTATCGAAGAACGAAAGTGAAGATGTAGAATTAGCATTTCCACAACAATTGTTAGGTTTATTAGGTTCGATATAGTTTCCTAGCGATTTTATCAGATTTATCGTAGATTTCACATCAATATCACCACTTTTAACAGGACAAGGAGTGTACAAAGAGTAGTTTTTGTCGCTTTGGAACGCAAAACTAGCATCCTTTTCAAAGATATAGTCAGTATAAAACTTAACCTCAACTTTTTCTTGTAATTTTTCTCGTGTTTTTAGCTTTTTATAACATGTCGGACAGTTTACAACAAGTGTAGTTACCCCAGAACTCAAAATTAAATCGTCTAATTTATTCGCTAAGTTGTCAGCATCATTAATATTGCCTGAATTACGAAGCGAATTTCCACAACAAGTGTGAAGATTCTCATCTATAAACACAAAATCACCCTCAAAATGAGTTAAAATTTTTGTTACAGATTTCAACACATATAAATCATGATGTGTCGAACAACCTGCAAAATATCCTACTTTAGGCTTGTTTTCCTCACATTTTTTGGCTTCTAAATCATACGAAGAATCTAAATAACTAATATCAAATTTAGAAAAGTTGTGTACAGAGGTATATTTTTCGCCTAATCTTATTGTCGCATGTTCAATTCGTACTGGGCATATTTTTTCGCACTCACCACACGACAAACACGTGTCGATAACCTTAAAAATACGCTTTTTGTTTCGCACATTTTTTATCATTGCTAAAGGCGCACCCGTCGTAGCAACTCCACTTTTAATTAGAGGGCACACTTCATTACATAACCCACATCGTGAACATGCTGCACTTTCTAGAAATGTGAATGTCGTAGGTTTTTCGTGTGCTCTAACACCAAAATTTCTCAAGAAAATAAGCGGAATTTCAGCAAAAATATGCAGATAACGAGAAAATGGCAAAGAAACCAAAAACACCGCTGAAACAATAGAATAAAGCCACCACGAAAGGTCATTTAACACTATAAGCGCATCTTTAGAAGGCAAAATCGCTATAACGTGCCCCAGACTACCTGTTAAAAAGCCTCCATTCCCATAAATGCTACAATTTATCCCCTCAGAAATTAGCCTTAAAGGGAAAATCATCCATAAACTTCGTGAAGCTATTTTATCCGTAAAACCCCTTTCTACGGGCATTTTTAGACCAAAAGATGCAGATTTTTTGCGCTTTATGATGACCATTATATAGCCCGACAACACAAAACACAGCAAAATATCCATCACTGTACTATAAAAAGGGTTATAATATTCTGGAAAATATTTATTGAAGAAAATCTCTAAATAGGGAGGATTAATAGGGCTTTTAAGGTAAAGTGCAGTGTTTACTTTCGCAACAACTATCATCAAAAACCATCCAAAAGCGAGGCTAAGGTGTATATACCACAGTTTTTTGTTTATATAAAAAGTTCTAAGGTGTAACAATATTTCACTGAATGCTTCCCACAACCCACGAAACGTGTGAATTGATATTACATTTCTGAAAATCTGCTTTTTATCACTCTTAGGAAGTACACTAATCCACGAAAAGAATCTTGTCCATATTCTAGCGAATAAAAACAAAACTCCAATTATAAATGGAACTATATATGGTTCAAAGTAATATCCTTGCATCTTATAATTTCAACACTTTAAGCTTTATTTTGCGTACTTACTGCTTAATTCGTTAATTATCAATATTATATTTTTTGTATTAACCCCTTCTGGACAAATATTAAAGCATTTTGAGCATAACAAACAGTATTTTGTCAGCTTGTTAATTCCTTCAACATCGCCCCTTCTTATTTGGTATATCACTTTTCTCATCGAGAAATTTGTGCGAAGCGCAGCCTCACATGTTGCTACACATTTTCCACAACCTATACAGTTTTTAATAGAAGGCTCACGTTCTATAACTTCTTTGTATATAATATTGTTGTTTGTGACATCTATATAATCTGTATTTGTCATTTTTATAAAAATTTAAGACTATTTTTTGATTCTTCGGTCATTAAAATAGCCAAATATGGCAACTGCCGCACTTTCTCCATCATGTATAGACTCTTCAATGTCTTTCGGAGAATTTGAACAACCAATAGTAAAAATATTCTTATGAGCCGTTTTAACACTGTTTATTTCGCCCTCAGACTTCACAAAATAGGCATAATTATTAGTTTTAAGACCTAGAGACTCTCCAAATTTTATGTTTTTTTTGTGACCTTTCACTCCCATAACAAGAACAACCATATCAACACTCAAACGCAGGTTCTTTTGTAAGACCATATCCTCAGCCCACAGCTCAATTTTGTCTTTTAGCGGTTTAATTTCAGAAACGCCACCTCTTATAAGCTCAACACCAACAGATTTAGCTCTGTCAAGAAGCTCATTACCCTCACACCCCACAACTTTCAAATCTGTATAAAATTCATATACATTTGAATTTACGCCTAACAGTTGTTTAAGCTCAGTAGCTACTTTTAAAGCCGCTGTACAGCACATTTTTGAACAAAATTTAGCTCCATACTTCACATTCTGAGAACACACACAGTGAACAATAGCCACATCTTTAACTTCTTGTTGGTTAACAGTAAAAACCTCACCATCTCGCAGTCTTTCTTCTATTTCAGAAAGCGTCAACACATTGTTAACCACACCGAAACCAAATTCTGTAGCATCATGAGGTGAATGCCACTCCATTCCTGTAGCAATTACAAGTGCATCACCTTCATACTTAGAGCCACACGAACAAATCACCTCAATTTTTGACGATTCTTTTTTCTTAATGTCAATAACCTCAGTACAAAGAACAACTGTTACATCATTTTTAGTAATCTCATTAGAAAAATCTTCAATTATATGTTCTGTATCTCTATTTCCAGACAAGGTTTTCGAGAAATTATTCAAAACTCCCCCTAGTACACTACTCCTTTCGATTAACAGTGGGTCACACCCAAGTTTTTTTAGCGTAATTGCCGCACTCATTCCTGCGACTCCTCCTCCTATTATAATTACTCGTTTTTCCATCTATTCGTTTAAGGGTGTAAATATTATTTTAACTTAACACGCTGTCCTACACTTAACTGATAATCTAAAGGATAGCCATTAATTTTTGCTAAATTAGCCATTTTAACACCATAAATTTGAGATATTTTATGTAGATTATCACCTTTTTCTACGGTGTGAGATGAATATCCATTTTTAACCTTAGTTCCTTTAACAGAAATGTAAACAACACTACCCGCAGTGATTCTAACATTTGAGCCACTAACTTCATTATATCCCATTAGTCTCGAAGGTGATATATTTAATGAATTTCCTATAGTTTCAAAAGTGTCATTTTCTTTTGCTACTACAAACAAAACGTTATTTGACTTAAACACCTCTCTCGGAGATGCCTGAACTTTCACATATCCATTTGTATCGAATTTAGGACCATCATAAATGTTGTTCAGAAACGCTACACCGCTATTACTTACACTCAAACCAGACTTCACCTTACTCATGAAACCATTCTTATTGGCAGTTGGCGACGATGAACTAGAAGACGAGCTAGACATTGCTGGCAATGACACTACATTCAAAGAATTAGAGCTAGTTTTAGTCACTTGCGTATTCTTTTTATTTGCTTTGCTAGCTTTTTTCGCTTCTTTAGCCTTTTGTTTTAAGCTTTGTTTAGTTTCTGGCTCTGAAGATGTTGAAATTGGCTGTTCTACAACAGCTGGCACCTCAACAGGAGTAGAAATTTTAGGTTCTGGCTTCGCTGGCACGGCTTCTTCACGCTCTTTTGCTGCTAGATACTCTTTTTTCAACTCTAACGCTTCATCATCTATTAAGTATAGCTCATAATCCTCAATAGCTTTTATTAACATTAAAGGATATTTAGGATTTGTTGCATATCCCGCAGTACTTAATCCTTTAGCCCACGACTCATAATCAGTCACAGCATAGCTAAAAAGCGCATCATAACGTTCTGAAGATGTCAAAAACTCTGAATGGTCAGCATAAGACTCCTCCGCAGAAGCATATTTTCTGAAACATTCGCCTTTTGCATCATCATCATGTGAAATCGTCTCTCCTTGCCAATAACTTTTACATTTTATGCCAAAGTGGTTGTTCGCCTCTTTTGCTAAACGGCTGTTTCCACTAGCAGTTTCTATTAATCCTTGCGCTAGTTTTATACTTGCAGGGATGTCATATTTTATCATTGACTCTATAGCTAGAGTTTTATATTTTGCTATATATTGTTCAGAAGTCATTTGTTGAGCAAAACTAGGAATGCTAAATAACAACGTTAGAGCTAATGTTAAATAAATACTTTTTTTCATTATTAAATTTAGTTTATTCATCAAATAAAAATATTTAGCAAAAGTAATAAAAATGGTTTACATTTGAATTGTTCTAAAGATAAAATTTAGTATATTTGCAGGAAATAACCTATAAAAGTATGAAATTTACAGAATTCAGCAACCAAGTTTTAGCAAAACTGTTAATAAAAATCACATTTCTATAGTTCTTATTGACAAAATTTAACATCAGATTACTTATTTAATACAAAAATAAATGAACAAGAAACTTATTTTAGGTGCTACAGCTCTAGTCGCATCAAGCCAAGTTTTATATGGTGCAGAAAAAGACGAAAATATGAATGTGCTTTTTCTTTTAGTTGATGACCTAAGATGGAATTCTCTTCATTGTATGGGTACAGACTACCTTATAACTCCAAATATAGACGCTTTAGCTTCTGACGGAGTTTTATTTTCTAATGCTTATGTAACTACAAGTGTTTCGTGTGTTTCACGTGCTAGCATATTTACAGGTCAATATATGAGCCGCCACGGCATAACAGACTTTGGCAGAAATCTAACACCAGATAAATTCAAAGAAACATATCCAGCAGTGTTAAAATCTAATGGATATTGGACAGGTATGGTAGGGAAATATGGTGTTGGTCCTACACGTAAAGGCGATTTTGACTTTACACGCACTTACGAAGGAAAACATTGGTATGCTGCTGATGGAAGCAAAGAAATAGAAGTACTAGGAGGCGGCTACACACGTATAGGCCGTGACTCTATACATGTCACTGAGCGAAACATTCAAGACGCTTTACATTTCCTAAAAGAAAGACCTGACGACCAACCATTCTGTCTTTCGGTAGGCTTCTATGCCACTCACGCTGAAGACAAACATCCCGACCAATATCGTTATCAACCACAAAGTGAGAGTTTATACCAAGATATAGAAATTCCGCTATCAGATAAGGCGACTGACGAATATCTACGTTCTATGCCTGAGTTCCTTCAATCAGAAACAAACGAGGGGCGTGTACGTTGGCATTGGCGTTATGACACACCTGAAAAATATCAAACGATGATGAAAGCATATTATCGTTTATTGACAGAGGTAGACGAAGGAATTGGTCGAATTGTTGCCCAATTAAAAGAGGATGGCGTTTATGAAAACACGCTAATTGTATTCATGGGAGACAATGGCTATTTCCACAGTGAAAGACAACTAGCCGACAAGTGGTATCCTTATGATGAATCTGTCAGAGTGCCTCTTATCATACATGACCCTCGCCTTGACGAACGTTCAAGAAATGTAGTTAACGAGGAAATCGTGTTAAACATAGACCTTGCACCAACAATTCTAGCTGCTACAGAGACAGACATACCTGAATCTATGCAGGGAAGCGACATGTCATTGATATATTCTGGTAAAAAAAGTGAAATATCAAAAAATAGCAAAAATTGGAGACAAGATTTCTTCTATGAACATCCTATAATCTCTAACAAAGAACGTATTCCTAGCTCTCTAGGGCTTATAAGCCTTGACAAGAAATATATCCTTTGGCCAGATTATGGTGTAGAAGAATATTTTAACTTGAAAAAAGACCCTACAGAAGCTGTAAACCAAATTAACAATGAAAAATACAGCAATGACATAGAACAAATAAAGGTTCGTTTCTCTCAATTTAAAGATCTTGCTAAATAACCTATAATATTTTATAAACTATGAATAACCCTGAAAGCATATTAAAAAAATATTGGGGTTATGACACGTTTCGTACCCTTCAAAAAGAAATTATAGAAAGCGTTTTAAGCGGACGTGACACTTTGGCACTGATGCCAACGGGCGGCGGCAAGTCTATAACCTATCAAGTTAGCGCACTAGCAAAAGACGGCATCTGCATAGTTGTCACGCCATTAATTTCGTTGATGAAAGACCAAGTTGACGCTCTTCGTAGGCGCAAAATTTTGGCTCTAGCAGTACATTCTGGCTTTACGTCACGAGAAATTGACGTAATACTGGATAACTGTGTCTATGGGGACTACAAATTTCTGTATGTTTCACCTGAGCGACTTGCTACACCTATCTTTAGGCAGCGTTTCGCCAAGATGAATGTCAATTTAATCGCTGTAGATGAGGCTCACTGTATTTCACAGTGGGGCTATGACTTTCGCCCTTTATATTTAGAAATCGCTAAAATAAGAGAATTACAACCTGACGTTCCTGTTCTTGCAGTTACGGCAACTGCAACTCAACTTGTAGCGGCTGACATAATGAAAAAGCTAAAATTTTCAGCTCCTAATGTGTTTACAATGAGCTTTGAAAGAACTAATTTATCATATATTGTACGACACACAGAAAATAAGTTTGACCACACCCTTCGAGTGATTTCATCTATTATGGGAAGCGGCATAGTTTATTGTCGAAGTAGAGGACGCTGCGAAGAAATTGCCGAAAGGTTAAAAAATGCAGGCGTTAGTGCTGACTTTTATCATGCTGGTTTAACATCTAAGCTCAGAGCCATGAAACAAGACGACTGGCTGCGCAACAAAACTCAAGTAATTGTTGCGACGAACGCTTTTGGAATGGGAATAGACAAAAGCGACGTTCGTTTTGTTATCCATTATGAAATTCCATCTAATTTAGAAGCATATTATCAAGAAGCTGGACGTGCCGGGCGTGATTTAAAAGAGTCATACGCTGTTTTGTTGTGTGAAAAGTGTGACACTGACACTGTAGCACAACGTGTTACGAGTGAATTCCCTAAAATTTCAGACATTCGTGAAATTTATCACTCACTTTTCAATTATTTGTCAATTGCAATTGGCGATGGCAAAGACAACGTAAGCGATTTCAATATTTATGACTTTTGTACAAAGTTTAAGCACTTCTCGATTATGGTATTCTCGGCAATTAAGATATTACAGCTTAATGGCTATATGACATTAACTGACGCATTAGACAATCCTACACGCGTTATGTTTAAGGTGTCACGTGAAGAACTTTATAAAATAGAAATGAGCCATACTCACCTCGAAAGTTTCATAAAGATATTGTTGCGAACTTACACAGGAATGTTTTCTGGACTCACAGTGATAGATGAAGAATATTTGTCTAAAGTTTCAGGCTATATGGTAGAACAAATTTCAGAGATGTTGTTAAGTTTATCAAGGCTAAGAGTTATGACTTATATTCCTCGCCGTAGAACGCCTTTGTTGATTCTTCATGATGAGCGTTTGCCTTCTGCGAACCTATATATATCACCAGAAAGTTATGCTTTAAGGAAAAAAATTGCCGAAACACGAGTAATTTCAATGATAGACTATGTGACCCAGATAGCCAAATGTAGAAGTGTGGTACTTCGTGAATATTTTGGAGAAATTGATGCTGAGGAATGTGGGAAATGTGATGTTTGTCGAAAAAAGAAACAAAAGCAAACAACACTTGACCTCACCTCTTTAGAAAATAAGATATTTGAACTTCTTGACAGAGGCATAACCAACATTCATGAAATCCCACGCCACATAAAGGGTAAAAAATCTTTAATTACATCGAAAATTAGAGACATGGTCAAAGAAGAACTAATCACAATAAGCGAAAAAGGAGAGATTTCCAGAAAAAAATAATCAATAAGGCGTTTTTAGCACAAAAAGTGCAAAAAACGCCTTATTGATCACTCTAGGGCAATTCGCAAAACCTCGTTTTGTGGATCTCCCTATCTACTCATCTTAACGCCTTGTAATACAGCGTTTTCGAATCCGTTTTCGCTCATAGCCGACAAGCCTTTTAAAGTCAGACCTCCAGGTGTTGTAACCTTGTCAATCTCTGTTTGAGGCATTGTTTCATTCGTTTTTAGAAGTTCTATAGCTCCGCTCATAGTCTGTAGCACTATTTCACGAGCTTCATCCTCAGAAAAGCCATCGCTAACACCTGCTTTAATAGAAGAATCTAAAAATTTAAGCGCAAAAGCAATTCCACAAGACGCTAAAGATGTGCCTGCAACCAACATTTGTTCAGTAACGAAAATTGTGATGCCTAGTTCATTAAAAATAGTCTTTAAAAAATCACATTGTTCTTTTGTCGCACCATTCTCAGAAATAAAAGTTACACTTTTGCCCAACGAAACGCCCGTATTTGGTATAACTCTATATAAAAGAGGGCATTTGCCATCTCCATTATCAAACATTTCAGATATTTCCTTAAATGTTATCCCTGCAACAACTGATGCCACTGCACAATTTGAATAGTCTATATAAGGTTTAATTTCTGCTACAACATCAGCTAGTTGCCAAGGTTTTATAGCTAAAAAAACAATGTCAGCACCTTTTACAGCCTCTGTGTTTGATACAGAAGTGTGTATAATTTCATTTTTGCTACTTATTTTAGCTAATGTAGCTTCTGTACGTGCTGTTACGGTAATGTTTTCGGCAGGAACAACTGAGCCACCTGCTAAACCTAGTGCAATAGCACCACCCATATTACCTGCACCTATTATAGTAATTTTCATAATTTATTATAAGTCCCCTCTGTTTTGTAGCGTTCTAACAATAGCTTCAAGTTGGTCGTGCTCTATCAAGAACCCATCGTGACCAAATTTGCTGTCTATTATATGTAACGAACTGTTTTTTATATATTTGTGCATAATAGTGTGGCTTTCTACTGGATATAAAATATCAGAAGAAATCGCTATAATAGCACATTTTGCCTTTATTTGAGAAAGCGCCTTCTCAACGCCATTACGACCTCGGCCTATGTTGTGAGAATCTATGGCTTGTGTAAGCCTATAGTATGAAAATGCGTTAAATCTTGATGCTAATTTCTCGCCCTGATAGCGTTGATATGAAGAAGCTCTAAAGTCTTTTAGCCTAGAAGGTTCGTCTTCACTTTCTTTCTGCGTAAGGTTGTATCCATCGTTACACCTATAACTCAACATTGCGATAGAACGAGCACATTCAAGCCCTTTTGCGCCTCCTATAGATGATTTCATATAGAATGTAGGGTCACACTCAATAGCCATACGCTGAGATTCATTAAAAGCGATAGCCCACGGCTCAGTTTGTGCTGTTGTAGCTATAAGAGCAGCTTTTTTAGCAAAAGTTGGCTGCATAATTAGCCATTCTAATATCTGAAAGCCGCCTATACTGCCTCCGACAAGCATGTCAACACTCTTAATACCAAGGTATTCAGCTAACAATATATGACAACTAACCATATCCCTAATTGTAAAACGAGGAAACGACTTATAGTATCTCTCTTCGGTCATAGGGTTTACTGACAATGGCCCAGTAGTACCATAATGTGAGCCTAAAACGTTGGCACACACGATGAAGTAACGTTCTGGATCAAGAAAATTATCTTTTCGTACAGCCTTTTCCCACCAATCTTCTACGCACGAGTTTGCTGTTAAGGCGTGACAAACCCATATAATGTTACTACGCCTAGCGTTTAGCGTCCCATAGGTCGAATATGCAACTTCAACCTCTGGGAGCACTACGCCCGACTCTAACGTAAAACGATTCTTGTATTTGAAGAATTTAATATCACTCATTTTGTCGTATGAACCTAATTGTCAATATATTTTGTTATAAACACATTCTAAATTACTCTAAAAACTCTCTGCAAAAGCATTTTCAATATCAGCGATTATGTCATTGATGTTCTCGATGCCAAGACTGATTCTTAGTAATGAAGGCGTTACACCTGCACGCTCTAACTCTTCGTCATTTAGCTGAGAGTGAGTTGTCGCAGAAGGTTGAATTATTAGTGTTTTGTTGTCTCCAACGTTAGCAACATGTGAAATTAGCTTTAAAGAGTCAACAAATTTAACAGTTTGCTCTTTTGTACCTTCTAATTCTACAGATAGAACACATCCGAAACCATTTGCTAAATATTTTTTAGCATTTTCGTGATTTGGATCTGTTTCTAAACCTGGATACGACACCGATTTACAGAATTTACTAGCCTCAAAATATTTTGCAAGTGCTAATGTGTTCTCTGCTTGTCTGTCAACTCTTAAAGATAGAGTCTCTAAACCTAGTGCCAATTGTAAAGAATTGTAAGGAGAAATTGTTGCTCCTAAATCTCGCAAACATTCAACTCTACATTTAATAATAAATGCGATATTTCCGAAGGCTTCTGTGAAAACCATACCATGATAAGAGGCATTTGGACCACTTAAACCTTTAAATTTACCATTATTCCAGTTAAAATTACCACCATCAATGATGACACCACCCATAGATGTGCCATTTCCGCCTATCCATTTTGTAGCTGCTTCAACAACGATGTTTGCACCATATTTAATAGGTGAGCATAAATAACCACAACATCCAAATGTGTTGTCAACGATAAGTGGAATGTCATATTTTTTAGCTAATGCACTCAATTTTTCAAAGTCAGGAATCGAAAAACTAGGGTTTCCTATTGTTTCAACATAAAGAGCCTTTGTGTTTTCGTCAATAAGAGGTTCCATGTCTTCAGCTTTGTCAGTTGCTGCAAAACGTGCATCAATTCCGTAACGTTTAAACGTCACTTTAAACTGATTGTGAGAGCCTCCATATAAATAAGGAGATGTGACGAAGTTGTCACCACACTCCATAAGTGCTGAAATTGCTAAAAGTTGCGCAGCGTGACCTGAAGCAGTTGCTAATGCTGCCACACCGCCCTCTAAAGCTGCTACACGTTTCTCAAAAACGTCTGTAGTAGGGTTTTGTAGGCGTGTGTATATGTTTCCAAACTCTTTTAAAGCGAATAAATTTGCGCCATGCTCTGCACTATTGAAAGTGTAGGCTGTTGTTTGGTATAAAGGTATTGCACGTGAATTTGTATCTGAATCTGGAGTGTGTCCAGCGTGTACTTGTAGTGTTTCGAAGTGATATGTTTTGTTGTCCATATTTTTGATTTAATAATGATGTTATACGAAAAAGTTGCTAATGTAATTTCTACATAAACTTTCTAAAATTAGGAGACATAACCTCCAATTTATATGTAATATGATAATAAGTGCGCACGCTAGCGCATTCGTAAATAGAAAGAACTTCTATACTTGTGGTTATTTATTATTAGACTTATGTTGTTGTTTTTCATTCTCTTAATTTTTAAGTTATAATTCCCAATATGGGTAGGTTTTAGCACCTCTTACGTGGTTGCTAGAGTTTCGTTGAGCCTATTCTCTCCACTCTTCTTTATAAATCAAAACCAATTATTAGAAGTCCCCTATAATAAATTTTGAACAATACAAAGTTAAAAAACTTTAATAAAGAAACAAAATTTATTTCTATTATTTTTCATCATATTTAGACATAAAACGAGGGAATCTGTGATTAAATCTCACAAATTCCCTTGTTAAGCCTTATGAATTAGGCTGTGTTTCAATCATCTTTAGTCATTCCACCCCCAAGGAGCAGAAGGAGCTTCTATTTCTTTTGTTAAATCAAAAGTTACAGAAAATGTTCGAGGTGTGCCGACACGATGAAGGTTATATGTGTATGTCGTTTCGTCAATAGTAATCCACCACACGTTAAATGCCCCATGTCCTATAAGGTCACAAGTGTATTGATCAGCAGGAAACATCTGCATGTTTGCATTGCCCGTATTTGTTGATAAACCGCCATACATCGTCAAGCTATCTTCTGTTCCGTCCTCATGTCTATGGTCGTGTTTTAGAAGTATGCGGTCATTTTCTAAAGTTAGCACCCAAGTTCTAGATTTGTCTTCACCAACAAAGAAAGGTATGCGAATGCAGTTATCCTCACATGAACGTACGTGCATAACTAAACGCTGTCCAGTGAAGCCATCTCCTTCCTTACCACCCTCAGTTATAGTGCCTTCGTATGCTTTCCCAGCATGTTGTTTTAGATTGTTAAAAAATTGGACAGGAGAACTCTCTTGTTGAGAAAAGCCTAAGCTAGGCAAAATAACAAATAGAACTAAAATGAAAAATTTGTGCATAAATAAAAATTATTAAATTTTAATGATAAAATATTGAACTAAAAGCTAGAATTGTCAATAAGGAAACTCCCTTAATTTTAGAGGTTTAAAGCAAATTGTCTAGCAATCTATATTATAACTAAAGGCAAGCGACTTAAAACCGCTATTTTTCTTAAATTTTTCGACACTTTCTAATAGTACGCTTTTAGCTTTAGATAGTTGTGCTCCAGTTTCAATCTTTATATTAATTATTCTAATATACCTCCCATTTATTTTTTCAATATGTGGGATTGTAGACCCTAAAACACGATTTCCGAACA
Source organism: Rikenellaceae bacterium (assembly GCA_044433545.1). GTDB lineage: Bacteria > Bacteroidota > Bacteroidia > Bacteroidales > Rikenellaceae > JAWXTP01. The sequence continues at coordinate 26,161 of JAWXTO010000002.1, read as the reverse complement.
ACACTTTGAGCTCTTCAGCGAATAAAATTGATGCTCTTTCGACAATTTCTTGCTCTACGTGACTCATTGTCACCTCAATAATTCTCGAAAACGGAGGATAACCAAATTTTGACCTTTCTATAAACTCCCTTTTATACATTGTTTCATAAGAACCTATAGCAACATCTTCAACGACACTTTTTTGTGTGCTATTAGTTTGAATTATCATCTCTCCCCTAGAATCACATCGTGCTGTTCGCCCTAAAAGCTGATTTAACAAGGAGTAAGCTCGTTCAGAGGCTCTAAAGTCGGCATAGCTAAGTATAGAATCACAATTTACTACCCCAACAAGCGAAACATTCTTAAAATCAAAGCCTTTTACAATTAAATTTGTACCTACAATTATGTTATATTCGCCGTTTTCAATAGCCGCTATTATTTCCCTAAAATTTTTAGCAGAACTAGCTGTGTCACTGTCAATTCTCACAACTTTTGCTTCGGGAAAGTGTTCTTTTATTTTCTCCTCAATGTTTTCTGTGCCTATTCCCCAAAATGTGTATTCCGTTGAGCCACATTCCGTGCAATTCGACTGAACGCTACGTGTATACGAACAATAATGACACATCAATGCCCCCTTAGATTTATGGTAAGATAGAGAAATGTTACATTCTGGACAAACAGGCACAGCGCCACACCCGCTACATTCCGCAACAGAATTATAGCCTCTTCTGTTTTGATACAAAATGACTTGCTCACCCTTCTCTAGCGTCTCAGACACTCGTTTTAGCAAATAATCGCTAAAATATCGAATGTCTGAAGAATATCCATTTTTTCGCTTCTCTTTTGTAGCTATAAGTCTACGTTCTATGACTTTAATTAGCGGTTTGTCAGTGTTATGATACCTTTCTTTTAGCTCTATAAGTCCATATTTATTTGTTTTACAATTGTGAAAACTTTCTATGGCTGGTGTAGCTGAAACTAACAAACATTTTGCACTGTGAATATGTGCTAAAACAATTGCAGTGTCTCTAGCGTTCAATCTAGGTGACACAAAAGAAGATTTATAGCTCTCAGAATGTTCCTCATCGACAATAACAAGCCCTAAGTCACTAAACGGAAGCCCTATACCACTGTGTGTAGTTACGATAAGTCGCCCTTTTTCGCCAAATAATATGCGATTATATATAGAATGACGCTCTTTAGGGGTCTGACGGCCATTGTACACCAACATTAATTCCCCAAAATAACACTGCAATCGTTTTATAAGTTGTGTAGACAAAGATAAATCGGGAAGCAACAACAGAACGTTCTCTTTTTTTTCTAAATATGATGTAATTACATGTGAATAAATTTCTGTTTTTCCGCTGCCTGCAACACCAAATAAAAGAGCTGTATTTTTGTTTGAAAATTCTGTATTTATTTGAAATTCTGCTTCTTTTTGAGCCTCAGTAAGCTGTGGAAGACCTTTTGTTACACTATCTATCGACTTAGCATTATAGTCAATTCTTACGTCTTTTTCATAAATTTCTAGAAGCCCTTTTTTTGCCAATTCGTTAATTTTAGTGCCTAAAACACCAAACTCTATGGCTTTCTTTAACTGAACATCGTCACTTTTGAGAGTTCCGTCGCCACTAGTTTCTACAGACATAAAATCACACAACTTTAAAAAAGCAAGATATAAAGTTTTAGCACGTGAAAGGCTGTCAATTTTTTGATTTAGTGTAGTTTGTGAAGTAATATCTTTAGAAAGTGCTAAAAAACGCTCACTTCGACTTAAAAAACGATTAGTAAACGTAAATCCTGAATTTACCATCTCAGAATAGGTGTCTATTCGCATAGAAGCAGGGAAAAAGCGACGCATAACGTCTCCCATAGATGCTAAATAATAAGACGAAATCCATTCCCATAGTTTTATTTGCTCTTTTGTGGTTACTGGATTTGTGTCAAGTACAGCAATTATATTTTTTAGCTTATTTTGGTCTTGTTCGCTTTCAAAAATGTTGTAAATTATTGCAGAATACACCTTGCGGACACCTAATTCTACTGCCACACGCCCACCTACCACAATTTGTGCTTCAAAATCCTTAGGCACATTATAATGGTAAAGCTCTTTGACTGCTATAGGTAGAATTACGGATATGTACATTGTGATTATATTTGGTGCTCCTAGATAACTCTGTCGTATTTTTTACAAACGATTTTCTTTAATTCGTTATATTGATTTATCAGTTTCAGTATGCTTAAAGCCTCTTCTTCGTCAACAACTTTCATACGCTCCATTTCGCTGGCAATAACGCTATTTATTATTTGTAATTTATAGTATGCGATTGCTTTAGGAACTGCGATGCTGACATTTCCATCAAATTCTTCGATTAAAACGTCAAATTTTGACCATATTTTACTTAGTCTATATAGCTCGTCCCATATCATAAGGTCTACAATAAAAGAAACAGCATTTCCATCGACTATATTCATAAACGAATTTATGTCAACAACATTGTCTCCGTTGTCTTCTTTAACTCGTTCTAATTCTTTTACATAGGCGTTATATAGCTTCTTGTATGAATCGTTTGTAAAACTTATTTCGTCAACTGACAATTCGTCAATTATCATCTCGGCAACGTTAAATTTAATAGGCTCTAAAGGCTTTCCCTCAGCATCACGTTGTGGCATAAAGAAATCTTTCTCTCCATACTTTAGCAGATACTGTAAAAGCTCTTTTTCAAGGTCTTGCAGGGCGTTAACCTCTATAATTGATACAGTTTCAGACCTTTTAGCTTCTATACGTTCTTTTTGTTGCTGATTTCGATATATTTCTTGTCCAAATTTTCCATGTAAAGCTGTCATTACACGTTTTGCAACTTCACGTGTAATAAGTTCCTTGTCTACATCTAGTAAGCTACTACATTCTCCAATAAACTGATACCTTACAATTTCATCAGGGATTACAGATATAGAATTTATGATTTCTGTTACAACAGAAGCCCTTCCTATAGGGTCATTTTTCACGTCATTTAAAAGTAGTTTCGTTTTAAATGTAAGAAAATCAACCTCGTTGCGGAAAATATATTCACTAAGCTCTTCAGAAGAGTGATTTCGTGCAAAAGAGTCAGGGTCTTCGCCTTCATCTAGCATCACTACTCGCACATTTAGCCCCTCAGCAAGTATCATGTCAATACCTCTCATCGAGGCTTTAATGCCAGCAGAGTCTCCGTCATACAAAACAGTTACGTTTTGTGTGAAGCGGGAAATTAAACGAATTTGTTCTATAGTTAGAGATGTTCCAGAGCTTGCAACAACGTTTTCTATGCCAGACTGATGCAAAGAAATCACGTCAGTATAACCCTCAACGAGAATACAGAAATTTTTCTCTACAATGGCTTTCTTCGATTGAAAAATGCCGTACAGGGTGTTACTTTTGTGGTAAACTTCACTTTCTGGAGAGTTTAAATATTTAGCAACTTTTTTGTCTGTGCGTAAAGTCCGTCCACCGAAAGCTATAACTCGACCACTTATTGAATGTATAGGAAACATTACACGTCCACAAAAACGGTCATAATATCCTCCCTGTTCTTTCGCAATTGTAAGGCCTGTGCTTATCAAATATTCTTCGTTGTAGCCTGATCTAAGGGCTTTTATAGAAAATGCGTCACCACTAGAGGGGCAATATCCTAAACCGAATTTTTCTATTGTGTTATCAGTGAATCCACGCTCACGAAAATAGCTTAACCCTATGCTGCGACCTTCGTCACTTTTTAGCTCATCACGAAAATACTCATTTGCATAAGAATTTATGACCATCATGCTTTCTCGTGCGCTATTTCGTGCTATATCTTCAGGGGTTTGCTCTTTTTGCTCGACTTCAATATGATATTTTTTTGCTAAATAGACTAAAGCATCGGCATATCCTATGTTTTCATAGTCCATGACGAAACTTACGACATTTCCGCCTTTGCCACAACCGAAACATTTATAAAATCCTTTAGCAGGAGACACAACAAATGAAGGTGTCTTTTCGTCATGAAAAGGACAACACGCCTTGTAGTTCACTCCATTACGTTTTAGAGTAACGAAGTCACCAATAACCTCCACTATGTTTGCGACAGCGAAGATTTTGTCTATTGTAGACTGTTCAATCATTGTGTTTTTTCTTAGGATTCTAAACGTTTCCTCCAGTATACCTGTCTAGTTTTACTTTATTGATGTCGTTTATGGTGATTAGTATGCCTGTTTCTTCTACGTTTCCAAAGTCAGGATTTTCTACAGTTCCAAAGACTTTCATTGAAGGAGAAAGGTTCATATAAGCATTAATAAGTGGAGGTATAGTCTCAGAATATGACTTTAACTCTTTTATTAATTTCTTATAATCTGCACTGTAGCTGTCTTCAGAGAAAATATTTGTATATTTCTCATTGTTGTGGTCAGAATTTATAAGATTCAGAGGAGTTAATAAATTTTCGTCATCTTTAAAATATTTGTCTAAGAAGCATAACAGTGTATTTCGAGCATCTACATTATAAGACTTATACATTGTGACTTTCCCGAATAAATATTTAAGGTGTTTATATTTTTTTATTATGCCACCTATGCCTTCCCAAAGGTTATCCAGTGCATAAAGACTTCTTATGCCTCCATTGCGACTTTGATATTTAGGTTGTACAAATGAACGACCTAATTCAACCATATATGGCAAATAATTCTCTCTAAATTTATCAGTGAATTTAAAGTAATGTTCTGTAGACAAGTGTTCAGGGTTTTGTGATGTTGATACAATAAAGCGATAGCCTCCAACAATTTCACAATCTTCAGGATTCCACACGATAAGTTGTTTATATCCGTTTTCTCCTAAATCGTCTTGGTCAATGTCGACTTCTTCACCAGTTCCTCCACCTGCTGCACTAAAAGACAACTCCCTAAGTCTGCCAATTTCTTGCATAACGTTAGGTGAATCTTTAGCAGTAATGACGTATATGTCATTTGAGCCATTTTTTGTCTTTTGTAGGAATTTGTCAACTGTCAACTCCTTTTTTATTAGCTCCACATCCACATTGTTTAACATAATTTTACTTTATTTTGTATTTATATTGTTTCTTAAATCGTAACATTTTGTGCGAATAATCTTACACCATTCATTGTTTGTTTTTTCGCTATTTTTAATCTCTTTATTTGAAATTAAATCTCCTGTAAAGACTTTAATTTCAGCTTTATTTCTCATTTTAAAGAGTTCGCTAGGCAACAATACCATTTCTATATTCGCTTTTACGCCAAAGAATTTTCTAATGGATGATGTGTTATAAAAAGCTTTAGAGTTTATGTTTTCTACAAACATTGGCACTATATCTCGACCATATTCTTTAGCTTTTTGCACAAAATTTCTTTTCCATTCTGTATCTTTAACAACGCCGTCAATCTTTCTGCTACATAGACCTGCTGGAAAGTATAATATTGGCGTATTGCTTGTATAAAGTTCGTTTAACATCTTGGCATATTGTGAAGATTGCCTTCCATGTTTATTGATTGGAGTAAAAATATTGTTTAGAGGTTCAAGGTTCATTAAAATGTCATTCACAACGATTTTTATTGAGCCAAACCTGTTTTTTATCGCTTCTGCTAGCACAAAACCATCTATTCCTCCCAGTGGATGATTAGAAACGAAGATGTAACGCCCCGAAACGGGAATGTTTTCTAAGTTTTTAACAGTTCTCTTAATTTTAAGATAATCTAAAACGTCTACAATAAATTCAACTCCCGTAAGGTGACCAAATTTTTCTAAGATGTCATTAATCTCATCTTGATGTATAAGTTTTTCTAATAATCTGAAAGCAAACTTAGGCGTAGAATTATACAATTTTACGTTTTTTGACTTAACTATGCTTCGAATATCAACTTTCACTGTTCATTAATGTGCTTAAAATGACTAATTTATGCATACTAACCGCATAAATAATCATAAAATAATACATATTTTTCAGTGTAAATATAATTATTTTTATCTTTGTAAATAAATTTTATTTAAAAAACAATAAAAATTAACACTAAACAGCATGAACACGACATATCACATACCTGTACTTAGAGATGAGTCTATAAATTCTTTGAACATAAACCCATCTGGCAGTTATGTTGATTTAACGTTTGGAGGCGGGGGGCATTCTCGTGCAATTCTTGAAAAATTGTCTCCAGAAGGTAGGCTTTATGCCTTTGACCAAGATTCTGACACTTTTTTGAATATTCCTGACGACGATCGCATAGTTTTTATACATTCAAATTTTAGATTTATGCGTTCTCAGCTAAGAGCCTTAGGTGTTGAGTCTGTAGATGGCGTTTTTGCGGATTTAGGCGTGTCTTCACATCACTTTGATGAGGCTTCACGTGGCTTTTCATTTCGTTTTGACGCTCCTTTAGACATGCGAATGAACAGAACGGCAAGTCGCTCAGCAAAAGAGATAATTGCGACGTATAGCCATAGCGATTTAATAAAAATATTTAGAGATTATGGCGAATTAAAGATGCCACATAAAATTGCATCGGCTATTGTTAATACAAGAGACGAGAATCCTATTCTTACGACTCAAGATTTGATAAATGCGGTGGAAAGATACACTCCAAAACGTGAAGAAAATCGTTTTTTAGCTAAACTTTTTCAAGCAATACGTATAGAAGTAAACCTTGAGATGGAATCGCTGAAAATGATGCTTGAGCAGTCTGTAAAAATGTTAAAAAAAGATGGAATTTTATCTATCATAACCTATCATTCTTTAGAGGATAGAATTGTTAAAAACTTTATGAAAAGCGGCAATTACGAAGGTAAGATTACTACAGATTTATTTGGTAGAAGTTCATCAGAATTAGAGCCACAGCGAAAAATTATATTGCCAACCGATGAAGAAATAGAGCTAAATTCTCGTGCTCGCAGTGCGAAATTAAGGGTTGCAACTAAACAATAACTATTATGAAATTTAAGGATATAATATCAGCGTCAATTTTATCCAATAAAATTGTCACCAGAAGAGTTCCTAGCATTATTTTTATAGCAATTTTAACAATTCTATATATTTTTAATAGCTTCGACACTCAGAAAATTTATCGTGAAATTTTAAAGGTTGAAAAAGAAATAAAACAACTTCAAGTTACGGCAACGTCTGTACAGGCTGAGCGAATTTCTGTAACTCGTGAACTTTATATTGTGGATGAAATTATAAAAAGGAAAATTGATATAAAAAGTTTTACCACACCACCTAAAATATTAAAATAAATAAGGTCATACTTTCTATGATTTTTTTATTACTTTTGCTAATAATAAATGACAAGAAAAGGGCAAATTAAAAAACAGACATATCGGTGAATATCACTTAGTTTTATGTTTTTTTTAAATACAAGATTTATCTTGACGAACTAAATAATGAATACAAATAATAAAAAAATAGGTAAAGACGCCACTCCTGGCATAAATCGAGAGATGTACTCTCGATCTGCTTGGCTGTTATACTTATTCATCATTATTTCTGTGAGCATTATTGCTAACATTTTGATAACACAATATGGTTCAGATGGGGATAAATTACGTGAAGTAGCTAAAAACCAACAACGTTTCGACTATAAAGTGTCTTATGCTCGAAGAGGTGACATTTTTGACTACAAAAACAGACTATTGTCTACAAGCATTCCAAATTATCACATATATATGGACTTTAAGGCTAAAGGGCTGCCAGATTCTGTGTTTTATAAAGAAGTTGGTCCATTAGCTACATCTTTATCTGAATTTTTCAAAGATAAACCTGCACAAGTTTATAAAGATTCACTTATGAGCTGGCGAGATAAGGGGTATAGATATAAAAGAGTGTCACCTAGACGTATCAACTATCTAGAGTTAAAAAAAGTGTTGACTTTCCCTATTTATGAGAGAGGTAGAAACAAGGGTGGATTTATACTAGACACTCTAAATGTGCGATTTTTTCCAAATGGAAACTTAGCTCAACGTACGATTGGTCGTAAAAACGATACAGGAACTAACTATGGCATTGAAGGTTACTTTGATGAAGAATTAAAGGGAGTAGATGGCATTACTGCAACTAAAAAAATATCGGGAAACTTCTGGATGCCTATAGAGGATGAGAAAAATGTTGCTCCTGTAGATGGATATGATGTAGTTTCTACTATTGACATAGAGGTTCAACGTGTAGCTGAAGATGCCCTGCGTAAACAACTAACAGAGAATGAAGCTTTATGGGGTACAGCGATATTAATGGAGGTTGAAACTGGCGAAATTCGTGCTATTGCTAACCTTTCACAAGGTGAGGTTGACAAAACGAAATATATTGAAGATGGAAATCATGCTGTAGCTAAAAACATGGAGCCTGGCTCAACATTCAAGTTGGTGTCTTTAATGGCATTGCTTGAAGACATAAAAATAAGCATAGAAACGATGTTTGACACTGAAGGTGGTGTTATTAGAATTGGTAATGCCACAGTAAGAGACTCTCACAGTGGTGGATATGGAGTTATTTCTCTTCGTAAATGTTTTGAAGTTTCATCAAATACATGTTTTACGAAGGCGATACATAAATATTATTCTTCTGACCCTAATAAATTTGTTGATTATCTTGAAGATTTAAAACTAATGGAATCTTTTAACCTACAAGTTGCTGGTGAAAGAATGCCATTGATAAGACGACCAGGTGATAAGTATTGGGATGGGACAACACTTACGATGATGGCTTATGGTTATGCTTTAATGATGACGCCCCTTAGAACATTGTCGCTGTATAATGCAGTTGCAAACAATGGTGAGCTTGTTGCGCCTCGTTTAGTAACTGAAGTGAGAGACAACAAAGGGAACACGATTAAGACCTTCCCTAAAAACGTAATGAAAGAGTCTATTTGTTCAGAACAGACATTAAATGAAATTAAATTGTCGCTTGAAGGTGTAGTAAACGAAGGTACAGCTCGTTATGTGCTACTGAATGAGAATTATAAAGTAGCGGGGAAAACTGGTACGGCACAAGTTGCAAAAGGGAAATATGGATACAACGTAGATGGAGGAAAATATTATCTAGCAACAATTGTGGGTTATTTTCCAGCTGACAAACCAAAATATTCGTGTATTGTGGCTATAGAAACATTCTATCGTCCAGGTTCAGGCAAAACTTATTATGGCGGTACACTTTCAGGTCCTGTTTTCAGGGCTATCGCCGATAAAGTTTACTCTTTAACGCCTGAATGGGTTGATGTTATAGACAAACCTCAATCGAAAAAACAAAATACAACCGAAAGGAAAATTGACAACTCTCAACCAAAGGTGGTTAGGGGATTAGATACACATAATAATGTTGTGATAGAAAAATTTGCTTCTAATGTGGTGTCCGATACTATGGCATTAATTGAGGGAGGAGTTAAAAATGTGATAGGGATGCCTTTACGAGATGCTCTTTTCTTGTTGGAATCACAAAACTTAGAGGTTAAATTTTCAGGAAGCGGGCTTGTTAACGAACAGTCTTTAGCTCCAGGCTCTGAATTTGTTCAAGGTGACACTATTACGCTAAAATTAAAATATTAATTAAAACAAAAAAATAAATTATGGAAACAGTAGTAAGCGGAATTCGCTCAACTGGAAATCTACACTTAGGAAACTACTTCGGTGCACTTGTTAACTTTATCAAAATGCAGCGAGATTCAAATTGTTACTTCTTTATTGCAGACTACCATTCGTTAACAACACATCCAGACCCTGCGCTTTTGCATGGAAATGTTAAGAATGTGCTTTCAGAATATTTAGGTTCAGGTTTAGACCCTGAATTATCTCCAATATATATCCAAAGTGATGTTCCAGAGGTTACAGAGCTTTATTTGTTGTTAAACATGCACGTTTATATGGGTGAACTTGAGCGTACAACTTCATTTAAAGACAAAATTAGAAAACATTCTGATAATGTAAATGCAGGTTTATTAACTTACCCTGTTTTAATGGCTGCTGATATACTTTTACATAGAGCTGCTAAAGTTCCTGTAGGTAAAGACCAAGAACAACACCTTGAAATGACTCGTAAATTTGCTAGACGTTTCAATAATTTCTATGGAGTTGATTATTTCCCAGAAAGTGAGCCTTATAACTTCGGACAAGAACTTATTAAAGTTCCTGGACTTGACGGAAATGGCAAAATGGGCAAAAGTGAAGGAAACGGAATTTATTTAATTGATAGCGACAAAGACATTTCTAAAAAAGTGATGCGTGCAACAACAGACTCTGGCCCTACAGAACCAAATTCTCCTATGAGCGAAGGTGTGCAAAACATTTTCACAATTATGGATATTGTTTCATCAGCTGACACAGTAGAGTTCTTTAAAGAAAAATATAATGACTGTTCAATTAGATACGGAGACTTGAAAAAACAATTAGCTGAGGACATTATCAAAACTGTAGCTCCTATTAGAGAGAGAATTTTAGACATTAGATCTAATGACGAATATTTAGCAAAAGTTGCTAAAAATGGTGCAGAGAGAGCTAGAGAAAGTGCTCAGAAAACTGTACAAGAAGTTAGAGAAATTATGGGATTCAAAAAATTCTAAACGATATAACGAACAAAATTATTAACGTGCTAAAATATTGCTATAATAAACATGGTGTAAAATAGGTTTTATATATGAGAATATTTAACATTCTTTTAATAAAAGTTAGATGCTAAATGTTAATTTTCTCTATGTAAATTTATATAATTAAGAATCATATTAGTCGCATATATAATAAATTAAGGTAGTTTTATTTGTCTATTAGATTATTTTATTTAACTTTGTGCGATAAAACTTTATCAAAAGTAATAGAATTATGGTATCAAACAAAAGATATGCTATTGCTTATCAAGAACTTAACACAGGAATTCACCTCTTTAAATTCAATATTGATAAGAGATTTTTTTCTATGTTTGAGTCGTCAGAAATATCTGATGGTAAGTGCGAAGTTTCTATTGAATTAGAAAAAAGTAATAATTCCCTAACGCTAGACGTCGAAATTGTTGGAGACGTTAAAGTTGTGTGCGATAGGTGTCTTGATGAATTTTTATTACCAATGAGTTATAGCGGAGAACTTATAGTCAAAGTTGTTAGTGGAGTGACTAGCGGCGAGTATGAGATAAATGAAAATGAAATCTCAGAAGATGACTTTAATTCAGACGTTATGTGGCAAAATAGCGACGAAGACACATTAGACTTGTCTCAGTACATATATGAAAGTATATGTTTAGGGCTTCCTTTCCAAAAGGTTCACCCTGCTGATGAAAGAGGCATCTTAATGTGTAATGAGGACATGCTCTCACGCTTTAGTGCCAACGATATGGAAGACGAATATTAACAATATATACGAAATTTAACGAAACAAAAAATAAAAAAAGATGGCACATCCTAAACACAAGATCTCTAAAACGAGAAGAGACAAAAGAAGAACTCACTACAAAGCTGTTGCTCCTACTCTAGCAACTTGCTCTAACTGTGGTGCAGCTGTACTTTATCACAGAGTATGTCCTGAGTGTGGTTACTATCGTGGTAAACAAACTATCATCGCTGAAAAAGCAGAATAAATCATTGGATGCCTGAATTATCTGAACACATTTTGTGTATCAATGATTCAGGCACTAAGTTTATCTAAACACAGCTTTTTTAGTGTTGTTTAGTTTTTCGACTTCTCAAATAGTGATTATTAATTTATTATTTCACTTAGAGATAATATTAAAAACGATTTATTATGAGATTAGGGATAGATGCAATGGGGGGCGATTATGCACCTCGTGCAGTAGTTGAAGGTGCTGTAGAAGCTTCAAAACTAGTGTCTGAAGGCACAACTATTGTTTTATACGGAGACAAACAGCAGATTGAGACTATATTTTCAGAATTTGACGGTGTTCCTCACAATGTAGAGATTATCGCAACTTCTGAAGTTATCGAAATGAAAGACCACCCTACACAGGCGTTCCAAGTTAAGAAAGATTCAAGCATTGTTGTTGGTTTTACCGATCTTAAAATGGGTAAAGTCGATGCTTTTGCTTCTGCAGGAAGTACTGGAGCTATGATGGTTGGTTGTATGTTTGTTGTTAAGCAAATTGAAGGAATTATCCGTCCTACAATTGCGACAACTTTGCCTACAACTAAAAAAACTGAAGTGTTGCTTCTTGATGTAGGTCTAAACATAGACTGTAAACCTGAGGTATTGCAACAGTATGGACTTTTGGGTTCTATTTACGCAAAAGCCATGTTAGATATTGAGAATCCACGTGTTGGACTTGTTAATATCGGCGAAGAATCAACAAAGGGAAATGCTCAAACAAAAGCTACCTATGATTTAATGAAAGATGTTCAATCATATAATTTCGTTGGAAATGTTGAACCTAAAACATTATTCTTAGGCAAATATGCTGATGTTTTTGTGTGTGATGGATTTGTTGGAAACTTGATGCTTAAACAAGCTGAAAGTATGTATACTGCATTGACAGAATTAGGTTTGACAGAAGAAGACAACTGCTTAATGACAGGTATCAATTATGAAAATACAGGCGGAACACCAGTTTTAGGTGTTAATGGCTGTGTAATTGTTGGTCACGGTTGCTCTACTAAAAAAGCTATTAAAAATATGATTCTACAAACAGAGAAATGTGTAAAATCTCAGTTTGTATCAAAAATTAAAGAGGCTTTAAAAAGCTAATTTTAGATTTTAAAGCTTAAATTGTTCGCTTTTTGATATTTATGAATAGTGAACTATTTATGTATGGATCTTTTTTAAGGAAACATATTAACTTCAAAAAAAGGTTATTATTGTAAAATAAAAGCCTTGAAAAATTAACTATGGAAAAAATTACAGCAGCAATAACAGGCGTTGGAGCATATTTGCCTGAATATATACTAGACAATGACGAATTAAGTCGCATGGTTGATACTTCTGACGAGTGGATTATGACTCGTATTGGTATCAAAACAAGACATATTTTAAAAGGAGAAGGAAAAGGTACATCTGTAATGGCAGCAAAAGCCGTTCAAGATTTATTAAGCAAAACTTCTACTGATCCTTCAGATATAGATTTAGTTATTTGCGCTACAGTTACTCCAGACATGTTGTTCCCTTCTACATCAAATATAGTTTGTGATAAAGTTGGAATCAAATCTGCTTATGCTTTTGATATAAGTGCTGCATGTAGCGGCTTCTTATTTGGTTTACAAACTGCTAGAGCGTATGTTGAAAGTGGAATTGCTAAAAAAGTAATTCTTATAGGTGCTGATAAAATGTCATCTATTGTTGATTATGAAGACAGAAAAACTTGTCCAATTTTTGGTGATGGTGCAGCAGCAGTTCTTATAGAACCAACTACATCTGGTTTAGGTGTACAAGATTCAATTCTACACTCTGACGGTTCTGGCGGCAAATTCCTTCACCTTAAAGCAGGTGGTTCTGCACGCCCAGCATCTGAAGAAACTATCAAAAATAAAGAGCACTATATTTTCCAAGACGGTCAACCAGTTTTCAAAGCTGCGGTTTCAAACATGGCAGATACAGCTGTTGAGCTAATGAAAAAGAACAATTTAACTAGTGATGACATTCGTTATTTAGTGCCTCACCAAGCTAATCTTCGTATTATTGACGCTACAGCATCTCGTATGGGTCTTACAAGAGAGAAATGCATCATCAATATTGAAAAATATGGTAACACAACAGCTGCAACAATTCCATTATGTATGTGGGATTATGAAGCACGTCTTCGTAAAGGTGACAACCTTATCTTAGCAGCGTTTGGCGGTGGATTTACATGGGGCTCAATATATTTGAAATGGGCTTACGATGGAGACACAATGGCTAAATAGTCAACGTTAATATATAAGTGTCGACAAGTCAATGTCGGCACTTTTTTTGCCTTTGTAGGTCAATGGATAGACCTTCGGTTTCCTAAACCGACAATTCGGGTTCGATTCCCGACGAAGGTACTTAGAGGGTGACCAATAATCACTCTCTTTATATTCATTATTTTAATAGGGTAATTATCTTTTCTTTAAGACTGCCCTTTGTATACCCTACCCATACGTCTCTTATTTTTCCATCAGGTGAGATAAGCACAAAGGTTGGTAAAGCTGTTGCGCCATAAACATAACTTGTCACATTGACGTCTGATAATTCATTCAATTGGTTACCGTGCAATTCTTGTTTAGTAGCAAAATCTGTCCAAGCTTTTTTGTCATCAATAGAGATACTAACTATTGTCAACTGGTCTTCATATTTAGATGCTATTTCTCTTTGTTCTGGGAAAGATGCTACACAAGGTCCACACCATGTTGCCCAGAAATCTAATAATATATATTTCCCTTTAAATTCTGATAATTTATGAATATTTCCTTCCATATCATATAGTTCCGCATCATACATATCATCCCCAACATTAACTTTTTCTGGTAAATTTATGTATGCAGTTATTTTTTCACCTAAAGCTGTTTGTTTATATTCATATGAGACCTTACCATACAATTCCTTTATTTTCAACACTTTCAAAGAGTCTAATTCATACTTTAATGAAGTTACAAAACCTGCATATTTAACCATCCAGTGATATGACACTTTAGCATTCTTCAAATAATCCAACTCCATATAATATAAAGAGTCTGCCAAAGGGGTTGATAAGGATTTTAGTGAGTCGATTTGTGATTTAATCTTAGCCTGTTCTTCTTTGTCGCTATTATTAACCTTATAATATCGCTGTGTAGCTCTTACTTCTTCGGCTGAAAGTTCTAAAAAGCGTTTTTGTTGAGGAAATGTAGCTTTTACGTATGTATTTTCTTCAATCTGCTCTTGAACATCACTTTTTATATCCCATGTTTTAAACAATCTGTCACTACCTGTTATTTCAGTGTATGAACCTGGAGTTACCCAAATATTCAACATTGCTGAAGCAAAACCTTCTGTCTTGTAATTAGTTCTTAGATTTAATAGACGTAAACCATCTGTGATAGTGTCAGAAAACATAAACTCACCATTAATGACTGTATCTTGCGCAACTACCGTTTTCTTATCGCCAATAATATTCATAATTATAAACACAGTACTGTCTGGTATATTTTCTAACTTTCCTTTTATTAAATATTCTCCATTGTTAACTTTAGGATTTTGAGAACACGATGATATTACTAAAAGCATTAAAAATAGTATAAAACTAATTTTCCTCATGTTATTTAAGTTTTTAAGATTGTACCTCACAAAGTTAACATTATTTATTAACAATCAAAACTCAAATTGCAGGCAACACACATCGTTTACCCCTTCAGCTTTATCACATTTCTATATTTTAAAGGTGTTAAATTATATTTTCTTTTGAATAATTTTATAAAATGTGATGTATTTTCAAAACAACATTCATTTGCCGTTTGTTGAATGTCTTTATCTGTTGATACGAGTAAGAATTTAGCCTTATTAAGCCGTTGTTCTATAAACCATTTATGGGGAGATTGTTTATAGTACTCGGCAAATTCTTTCTTAAATGTGCTAACGCTCATTCCGCACATTTTAGATAATTCTACAATGCTTATTTTGTTATATATGTTTTCGGTAACAATTTTTATGATGTTATTTTTTGGCATGCGAATATCAAAAACGATATTTGACACTATAGAGCTTAATTTGCTATTAGTTAACAAAAACATAAATTCAGATCTTTTTGTCCATTCTATTTGATGATCTTGACTAATGAAGTCATCCTTTATTAATAACAATAAATTTTTATAGAAATAACCAATGCTATTGTCTATATTTTGAGAGATTATTGATTCTGTATAGCCCTGTGGTGCTAGTTTGGCGAATTTTTCATTGTTAAATTTTGTGACAAAATTGTCCATTATTAGACGAAGTTCTTCTAATGTATACAAAATTTCAAACTCTTCATATTTATCATTATCTGTAACATTTGTATATAGAAAAGTACAATTTTTTCTTATATATAAAATTTCTCCTTGATTATAGTTAATTTCGTTGCCATCTAAAATCACTATCTTTGTTCCATGTGCTATATATATCAATCTACACGTAGAATTATCTATTTTTAATAATTCTGAATTTGTGCTTAAACAGGTGTAATTTATTTTATACGTCATCATATGTTAATTATTTATGTGTGCAAATTTACAATCAACAATTGTACCAAGCAAATAAATTTCTAAAAAAAAGATAAACTATACATAAAGATTTTTACAATTGCTTAAAAACTACTATCTTTGTATGATTTATTATTTATAATAAATTTTGAAAATATAACTTTAAGATATAAAACCAAATTATGGCTGAAAATTCTATATTGTCAAAACTTGACGGAATAAAAACGAAGTACGAAACAATATCTCAAGAAATTACATCTCCTGAGATAATGTCTGACATGAAACGATATATACAACTGAACAAAGAGTACAAAGAGTTGCAGCCTGTAGTTGAGGCAAGTGAAAAATATCGTATTTCTGTGTCAAATCTTGAGATGGCAAAAGAAATTCTTGCTACTGAGAAGGATGAAGAGATGAGAGAGATGGCAAAAACAGAAATTGAAGAACTTGAGCCATATATTGTAGAGTTAGAAGAGGAGATTAAATTGTTGTTAATTCCTGCAGACCCTCAAGATAGCAAAAATGCTATTGTTGAGATTCGTGGTGGATCAGGTGGTGACGAAGCTGCAATTTTTGCGGGTGACTTATTAAGAATGTATATTCGCTTCTTTGAAATAAGAAAATGGAAATATGAAATTACTTCTCAAAGTGAGGGTACATCGGGTGGCTACAAAGAGGTAGTTGTTAAAGTTACTGCTGACGGTGCTTATGGAGTATTAAAATATGAGTCTGGAGTTCACCGTGTACAACGTGTGCCTCAAACAGAAACACAAGGTCGTGTACACACATCTGCTGCTACTGTTGCAGTGCTTCCAGAAGCTGAAGAATTTGATGTTGACATCAAAATGGAAGATATCAGAAAAGACACTTTCTGTGCTTCAGGTCCAGGAGGTCAATCTGTGAATACAACATACTCTGCAATTCGTTTAACACACATCCCTTCAGGTATTGTTGTTCAATGTCAAGACCAAAAGTCACAGCTTAAAAACTTTGACAAAGCGTTTGAAGAGCTTCGTACACGTATCTACAACCTTGAATACCAAAAATATCTTGATGAAATTTCTTCTAAGCGTAAAACTATGGTTGCTTCGGGTGACCGTTCTGCGAAAATTAGAACTTACAACTATCCTCAAGGACGTGTTACTGATCACCGTATCAATTTAACTATTTATAACCTTTCTGCAGCTTTAGATGGAGACATCCAAGAAATTATTGACAAACTACAGTTTGCAGAAAACGCCGAACGTTTGAAAGCTGCTTCTGAAGAGTAGAATTTTTTAAAAATAGAAAGTATGACAAGTTTAGAGTTATTTGAACAAATAAAAATAAAAGGAAGTTTTCTGTGTGTGGGCTTAGATAGCGACCTAACAAAGATTCCTACTCATTTATTAGACTGTGAAGATCCAATTTTTGAGTTTAATAAAGCAATCGTTGATGCGACAGCTCCTTATACAGTATCTTACAAGCCAAATTTAGCTTTTTATGAAGTTTGTGGTGATGAAGGCTGGAATACGTTCGTAAAAACAGTAAATTATATCAAAGAAAAATATCCTGAGATGTTAATTATTGCGGATGCTAAGCGTGGAGACATTGGAAACACTTCAGAAATGTACGCTAAAACATTTTATGATAACATAAACAGCGTAGATGCCGTCACATTGTCGCCTTACATGGGTAAAGACACTGTAGAACCATTTTTACAGTACGAAGGACGCTATTCTATATTGTTAGCGTTAACATCTAATCCTTCATCGGCAGATTTTGAGACATTAAAACTTGAAGATGGCGATTATTTATACGAAAAAGTATTAAAAACATCTAAAGAGTGGGGTAATGTTGACAACATGATGTATGTTGTAGGTGCTACAAAAGCTGATATGTTAGGCTCTATTCGTTCTATTGTGCCTGACCACTTTTTGTTAGTTCCTGGCGTTGGTGCACAAGGAGGCTCTTTAAGTGAGGTTGCTAAATATGGAATGAATTCTCGTTGTGGACTGCTCGTAAATTCATCACGTGGCATTATATACGCTGATAAAACCGAAAATTTCGCTGCCGTAGCAGCTGAAAAAGCTAAAGAGATAGCTGACGAAATGAAAGAACTTTTAAATGCTATTCTATAAATCTAATGGGGCAATTTATAAAACGGAAGTTTTGTGAGTTGCCCTTATTATTTCCCTTTAAAACAAATAAATTATGTACGAAGATAGAGTAGAGAAAGCCGTTGCCCTTTTTAAAGAAGGATACAATTGCGCTCAAGCAGTTTGCGGTGCTTATGGAGACCTTTATGGGTTCACTTTTGAACAATCAATAAGAATGGCAGCTTCTTTTGGTGGTGGCATAGGTCGCATGCGCCAAACTTGTGGTGCAGCATGTGGAATGTTTATAGTCGCAGGTCTTGCAACTCCTTCAGACAATGTAGAAGCAACAAAAGGCAAGGGAAATAACTATAAATTAGTACAAGATTTAGCGGATAAATTTAAAGCAAAAAACGGTTCATTAATTTGTGCAGAATTGTTAGGTCTTACAAAAAAAGAAGAATATACAGACACAAACAGAGAACCTCGCACTGCGGAATATTACAAAAAACGTCCTTGTGCAGAAATGGTGCGCACAGCTGCTCAACTTTGGGCTGACCATTTGGCTGAAATCTAGTTTTTATACTAAAAAAGGAGAATACACAGCATTAACTACCTGTGAATCACTACTGTGCACACCCTACGTAATAACAAATAGGACTATGCTTTTGCCACCTGGCGCTAGCATAGTCCTATTTTCAAATTATCTCAGATTTTCAGGAATTTCTGGCATCGCTCCATGTTGTGTACACACATAAGCTGACACTCTCACAGCTTTCATGTGAGAGTCTTGTACACTTTCACCTTTCAAAATTGATGCGATAAACGTTGCAGTAAAAGAATCTCCTGCTCCAACTGTGTCTGCTACTTCAACCGAAGGGGTTTCTACAAAAGAAACATTTCCTGGCGTAAACACATAGCTTCCATTCACACCACACGTAAGAATTAACATGTCTAGTTTATATTTCGCAATAAGTATCCAACATTTATCCTGTAAATCTATACCAGGGTAGCCAAACATTCTGCTAACTGCGACTAACTCTTCATCATTAATTTTCAAGATATTACACTTTTCCATAGAACTACAAATCGTCTCTTTATTATAGAATCCTTGACGCAGATTAATGTCAAAAATCTTAAAGTGTTCTTTGCTATCAGGCATCATATCAAGAAATTTATTGATAGTTTGTCGAGAAACTACATTACGTTGTGCCAAAGAGCCAAAACTTACAGCAAGCGTATTTTTTGCTAACTCTTCGAGTTCTTTAGTGAAAGGAATATTGTCCCATGCTACATTTTCTTTAATGTCATACAGAGGTACTCCATTATCATCTAACGTAACAACAACATTGCCTGTAGGATATTCCACTCTCTCAATTATCCCACCTAGACCTTTCTCGTCAAGGTTTTCGATAATTTCATCTCCCAACTTATCATTTCCTATGGCACTCACAACAGCACTGTTAAACCCGAATTGTGAAGCATGGTACGCAAAGTTGCCTGGTGCTCCCCCTATCTTTTTACCATCTGGTAAAATATCCCACAACAATTCACCCAAGCCAACAATATATTCCTTTTTCTCGTTATTCATTTTTGTATCATTTTAAATTTTAAACCATTATTTTCATAATAAATAAACTGCGATAAAACAGCAAGACCAACTAGTCCATACAATCTTTATCTTTGATTTTTGACCCATATAGCGCATAATATAACATAACTAATTCACAAATTATCACTATACTCCAAGTCCATCTCCATGAACCTAGGCTGTCAGCCATATAACCTTGTAACAATGGGAAAATTGCACCACCAAAAACACCCATCATAAAGACACCTGCTGCCTTAGATGTGTACTGTTTCAGACCTTTCACTGCAAGAGTGAAAATTGCACCCCACATCACCGAGTGACAAAGACCTACAGCAACTAACACCCATAAATTATTTGAAACAATAGCAACAATTGTCATCACTATAGCAGTTACGGTAGTTAATGTAAGCTGTTTACGAGGCGAAACCGAATTTGTCATACTCGACAATATTCGACCCACCATAAGTCCACCCCAATAAAGAGTAGCAAGTAGCGCAGGCACTCCTAAATCTAAGCCCCACAACACTATATGCTCTCGTCCAAAGAAAGACAATTTATCACCATTCTCTATAAGCTCTAGTGCATGCAGGTTTATGTTCACACCAATAGCCACCTCTGCACCTACATAAAAGAAAATCGCAATTACACCTAGTTTTAAATGGCTAAACGACCATATACTACGCTCATTTTTCTGTGGTTCACTGCTGTAAGTCCCCTCTATATTAGGAAGTTTTAACTTGTATGTAATAACTGTCACCAAGATGATAAACAGCGTCATCACAGCAAATGGAACAAGAAGCTGTGATGATTCTACTTTATCCATAGACACACCTGCAAACATCACACCAGTAACAAAAAACGGAGCTATTGTTGTTCCTATAGAATTTATAGCACAAACAATGTTCATACGCTGTACAGGCTGTGTATTTGGCAAATTATAGGATGCTACATAGGGATTTATTACGACTTGTAACAAGGCTGCAGATGTTCCCATAAGAAAAGAACCAAACAAAAACACCATAAATCCATAAGGGATATAATCGCTGCCTATATTTACACCATAATCGCTAAAATCTGTAGCCATATATGATGCAAGAAGATAAAACACTAGCCCCGCAACCATAACCACCATGGCCCTTATTAAAGTAGACTTATATCCAACAGAATTTATCCATTTTCCGCCTCTTGAGCTATTAAGCAAATATCCCAAAAAGAAGAAAAAAGGAATTAATGTAATCAGAGTATTTCTTAGCCCCTCTACATCTGACAAAAAGGCTACTTTTAGTGGCCCTTGAAACTGTCCATTGACAGTAGTCAGGAAACCAACTATAAAGTATATAAAGGTAAGTATTACGAAAGGTGCTAAACCGTAGTTTTTACTATTGTCCATAGTCTTGTTTTATTATATTATTGTCCGGTAGAAGTTTAGAAAGTATTATGAAATTTGATGTAAATTTAGAAAAAAAAGAGGAAAGAATCCCTTAAAATAGAAAAGAAGTAAACTAACTTACCGGACACTAAAATATTATTTATTAAGAAGTTCTAGCAATTCAAGAACAGACATAGCGCCTTGTGCTTTAATTTGCTCTACTAATTTAAGATATTTTGTTTTAAATGGCTCGTGTGCTGCTAAATCAACACTGCTAAATGGCTCTAAAGCTAAGAAAGCCACAGCATCATCGCTATTTATCACTTCAAAATCACCTTCTGTCAACCAAGGCTCAAATAAAGTAAACGTTTCACCTCTATCATCTTTCTGATATTTCAAATAGTGACGATAAGCAGCTATCAAATATGCTACTCTTATCATATCGTCTCCGTTTTCAACCATTTTAGATGCTATAGGCATAACATAAACTGGGAATTTTGAAGCCCCATCACCACATAAACGGGCAATTTGGTCACTTACTGCACTGTTTGCAAAACGTTCTACTAAAGTTTGTTTGTAAACGTCTAAATCTGTATTTTTAGGAGCTGGAACATACGGAGTTACGTCTTTATCCATAAATGTTCTCACAAATTTGATAATTCTATCATCTTTCATCGCTACGTCAACTTTTCTAAATCCACTAAGCATAGATGGATAAGAAAGCAAAGTGTGAGAAGCATTCAAAAGACTAAGTTTCATATTCTCATAAGGCGTAACATCATCTGTAAATTCAACGCCTACTTTTTCCCACGCTGGTCTACCAGCTATGAAGTCATCTTCTACTACCCATTGAATGAAATCTTCACAATAAACAGGCGCATTGTCAACAACATCTAAAGTTTGATTGATACGGTCAATATCTTCTATTGTAGTAGCAGGAGTAATTCTATCTACCATAGAATTAGGGAAAGTTACGTTTGTTTTAACCCATTCTGCAAGCTCTGCATCTTGTTTTTCGATAAAAGCTGTAAAGACTTTTTTACATGTGTTACCATTGTGTTGTAAATTGTCACACGATAAAATTGTTACAGCACCATTTCCTGCCATTTTACGTCTACGTAAGCCCTCAGCAACAAATCCAAACACTGTTTTAGGGTTTTGAGTATTTTCTAAGTCATGTTGAATCATTTCGTTGTCGAAAATAAATTCACCTGTGCTTTTATCCGTATTGTAACCACCCTCAGTGATTGTTAAAGTGATAATTTTTATGTCTTTATCAGCAACCTTATTTATGATAGCTTCTGAATCTTCTCCGCTCCATAATAACTCAACTAACGAACCTATCCACTGTGTTTCATTCACACCATCACGACCACAAACAGTAAGAGAATAATTGTTATCTTGTGCTTTTAACACCTTATAAAGTCTTTCATCTTGTGGCATTAACATTGCACCACAAATTCCCCAAGAAGATTGTGATTCGTCACTCAACAATTGATTAGTATAACATTGCAGGTGAGCACGGTGAAAATTACCAACTCCAAAATGTAATATACCTGACTTAATTTGTTGTTTATTGTAACTAATGTTTAATGAATTTGTTTTCATGCTATATGTTTTTATATTTTTTGATTATTATCTATTACAAATTTATATACTAACAAAGATGATGCAACAATTTTTTAACACAAATTTATTGAGAACGTTTGCAGGAACGTTTGCAAAATCTGCAAACGTTCTCAATAACTACAATTAATAAGAAAAAAGTGCTATATTTGCATAAATCAACAACCTTATTCTTATGAAAAGAGTAACAATTAAAGATATTGCAGAATATTTAACAATTTCGGTATCTACAGTGTCTCGTGCGCTGACAGATGACAAGAACATACGCCTCGAAACAAAGGAAAAAGTACAAGAAGCTGCTCGAATTTTAGGTTATAAGCCAAATCCTGTTGCTACAAATCTAAAGTACGGACGAACTAACACCGTAGGGGTGATAGTTCCTGAGACAGTTACGCCTTTTGCGTCACAAGTCGTAAATGGCATTCAAGAGGTATTATACAAACAAGGTCTAAAAGTTATAATTGCGGATTGTGGCGAGTCGTGGGAACGTGAACGAGAAAATTTGTCTGTAATGGAACATTTTATGGTTGATGGAATCATTATATGTCTTAGCAATTACAAACAAAATAAAGACGAATATCTTAGACTTCAAAGGCAAGGAATGCCATTAGTGTTTTATGATAGAATCCCCCACGAAATGAACGTTTCACAGGTTGTTGTTGATGATTATATCAAATCTTTCTTCCTTATTGAACATCTTGTACGCAAGGGATGCAAAAAAATAGCCCATATACAAGGTCCAGACTATGTGTACAACTCATTTAAACGTGCTAAAGGCTATCGTGATGCCCTTAAAAAATCTAAAATTGAATACGACAAAGATTTAGTCGTTACAGAAAAATTAGGCTTTAATGACGGTGCAGCAGCCGTTGAAGAACTATATAGAAGAGGTGTAGAATTTGATGCAATTTTTGCCTTCACAGACACTCTGGCTATTGGTGCGATGAACAAATTGCGTGAACTGGGCGTGAACGTGCCTCAAGATGTCGCTGTGGCTAGCTTCTCAGGTACTATACTTTCGACAATTGTACATCCTCAACTTACGACCATTGAACCACCATTAATTCAAATGGGAAATATAGCTGCGGAACTTATCTTAGAAAAAATTAAAGATCCAAACTCGCCGATACACTCAATAGTGCTTGATGCGAAGATACAGCTACGTGAATCAACGAATAAAATTTTATAACATATAAACTAAAATCATTGAAAATGAAAAAGAAACTATTTTTATTGACCATTGTTTTTGCTACTTGTTTCAACGCATCATTGTTTTCAGCAAACGACACAAAAACATTTAAAATTAAATCTTTCAAAGCTGAAAAAATAGAAATTGAGGCTGACGTAGAGCTAACTACACTTGTCACTGAAATGAATGACACCTATAAGAAGTTAAATTTAGAATATTCAATAGTTAGTGGCGAGGGTGAGATTAAAAAATATGATAACCTTGATATATTAGAAATAAAAGGACCATCAGACGTTAAAATTCAAGTTATTGCAACTGCGAAGAAAAACTTATGTGACACTGCATACCTTATCTGTAAAGCTATGACAGACACCTCATTAGATTTCTACACAAACAAAGAAGAGTGGGAAAAATTAAGAGGTAAGAAATTCTTAGGTGCTGCTTTTGACTTTGTAGAGGCTAAATCAGAGTTGTCAAACGTATTAATTATCGGAAACTCTATTTCTATAGGTTATACTCCTTTCGTTAGAGAGATTCTAACAGATGTTTCTAACGTATATCGTGTTCCGAACAATGCAGGTAGCACAAAATTTGGTCTTGAAAACATAAAGTTCTGGTTAGGCAACATTGACTGGGACGTAATTCACGTAAATTTCGGTCTTCATGACCTTAAATACACTATAACACAAAAAAATCAAGATGTACCTCCAGCAAAATATGAAGAAAACCTTCGCAAACTGTTACAATATCTTTTAGATAACACAAACGCTAAGATAGTTTGGGCAATGACTTCATTTGTTCCTAGTGAGGTGAGTCCAAGACGTGATATGGGCGACGACAAGTTATATAACGACATCGCCTACAAGGTACTAAAAGACTTCCCAGAAATAATTATTGATGATCAATACACATTGACAAAAAATAACCCTGACAACCAAACACCTCACAATGTTCATTTTAGTCCTGCTGGATATAAACAACAAGCAGATCAAGCAGTAACAAAAATTAAAGAGGCTTTAGATTTATAAAAAATAACATAAAACGCAAAAAAAAGGTCATCCAAATAAATGGATGACCTTTTTTAATATACGTAATCTAAAATTACTCTGCTTGTGCCTCTTCAGTTGCAGCAACAACTTCAGCTTCTTCTGCTGGTGCAGCTTCTGCTTTTTTCTTTGCTGATGAACGACGAGTTTTTGGTTTTGCAGCAGCTTTAGCTTCGTTAACATAAGTGTCATTGAAGTCTACAAGCTCGATAAAACACATTTCAGCAGCGTCACCTTGACGGAAACCTGTTTTAAGAATACGAGTGTAACCACCAGGACGAGTAGCAACTTTAGGAGCAATAACTGTGAATAATTCAGTTACAGCATACTTATTTTGAAGGTAAGAGAAAACAATACGACGAGAGTGTGTAGTGTCATTCTTAGATTTTGTGATAAGTGGCTCAGCATATTTTTTCAATGCTTTAGCTTTTGCTACTGTTGTTGTAATTCTTTTGTGAAGAATTAAAGATGCTGTCATGTTTGAAAGCATAGCTTCTCTGTGAGATGCTGTTCTACCTAAATGGTTGATTTTTTTACCGTGTCTCATTTTAATAATTTTAATTTTGCGAAAATTCGCCGTCAAAATTAATGTGCTAAATTAAATACTTTTGCCTGAGTAAGCCGAAGTACCATAAAACGCTAAAAGCGTACTATAACACTATTCTTGACCTAATTTATATTTCGAAATATCCATACCGAAGTGAAGATTTAACGTCTGTAATAATTCGTCAAGTTCACTTAACGATTTTTTACCGAAGTTTCTGAACTTCAATAGGTCATTTCTTTGGAATCTTACTAACTCACCTACTGTTTCAACCTCTGCAGCTTTTAAGCAATTTAATGCACGTACAGAAAGATCTTGTTCAGTAAGTTTTGTTTTAAGTAATTGACGCATGT
The DNA here is from genome assembly GCA_044433545.1 of Rikenellaceae bacterium. Lineage (GTDB taxonomy): Bacteria > Bacteroidota > Bacteroidia > Bacteroidales > Rikenellaceae > JAWXTP01. The sequence continues at coordinate 279 of JAWXTO010000002.1, read as the reverse complement.
GTAATACATCTTCATCAAACTCTTCAGTAGATGCTTTTTCTTCAATCTCTAAAGTGATACGCTCATCTGAGAATAACATTAAGTGATGTATAAGAATTTTTGCAGCCTCTTTAAGAGCTGTTTTAGGTGTAATACTTCCGTCTGTTGTAATTTCGATTAACAACTTTTCGTAGTCAGTTTTTTGCTCAACACGATAATTCTCGAAAGAATATTTCACGTTCTTGATAGGTGTGTGAATAGAGTCGATTGCTAAAAGACCAACCTCTGAATCAGCAGAGC
>JAWXTO010000001.1:0-45539 GCA_044433545.1 Rikenellaceae bacterium | reverse complement strand
TCCCGCCTTTTATAATAAGTTTTATACTTTTTGAAAAAGTACGCCCAGAGGGCTTCAAAACTCGCTTTCTTTTGCCTTTAAGGGCAAAAGAGCGTATAATTTTCATAGAAAATTATTAGGGGAATCCACAAAACGAGGTTTTGGAAATCTCCCTATAAAATTTTATTTAATGTCTAATTTTTTATCTTCTTTTTTCGGGTATCACCCATATTAAAGCACTGGTTTGCTATTTTGCCCACAGAAACTAACCGTAACAATATAACCTTCTAATTTCGCATCTTCTAATTCTATTGATTTTTTGCGTAGCCTTATTTTCTTATACAAAACACTTGATGATTCACCTTCAAAAATGATTAAATAAAATCCTTTAGACAAACAGATGTCAAATAAACCGTTATCATCTGTGTACCCCATAAACGTAGGACTGTTGCTAGTTGTTCCTTTCTTGCTGTTTAACTTATACGCCAAAATAGTTGCCCCTTTTTCATAGGTGCTATCAGCTTTATCTCCATAAGACAAAAGCCTCCCTGTTATATGGAGAAAGCCTTTTGTGTCTTTACGCTGTATATATTTATTTGATAAATTTTGACCTGCTACATTGCTTGAAATCAGCAGCATTACTAATAATAATGTTATTTTGTTCATATATGTATTATTTTTCTTTAAGCACTGCCTCTTTAAAATGAGCCTTTTCAAGTTTTGAATATTTTTTAGTCATTTTTGTTATGTATTTCTGCATCTTTTTTCGTGAATCTTGCCTGTTGCCATTAGACTCTTCTTTAAAAACTACAAGCCCAGAAGTGTAATATGCTTTTATGTCTGAATCGCTGTTAAAATCTTCGTAGACTACTGTTAATTTTGTGGTGTCACATTTGACTTCTTCTTCACTAATTACATTAAATTTTGTTGGGTTGCCATTTTGACGATACATCATAATTCTATTGTAAACTCGTCGTCTAAGTGCAGTCATCGCAGGTGCTTCATCAAGATAATAACTTGAAGAGAAAGGGTCATAGATGCCTAAGTCTACAATGCTGTCTTTAAGAGATACTTTTTGCGTTATGTCTAGCGAAATGGCTGAGAAAATTCTCATTATATAATCACCTTTAGGTAATTTTATCTTAAAATCGCCATTCTTGTCTGTGTTTAAAAGCGCAACGACTAATGAATCATCTATTTCTGCATGAGATAACTTTGTGTTTAACCCTAATTCCAAATCTTTATAAAATGCTACAAAACTAGCCGATGCTTCTTTTGTTTCAAAAAGAACAACTCTGCCTTTTAAAAATACAGAATCATTGTTCTGTGCAAAAACTTTACATGAAATAGTAAAAGTTATAATGAGGAATAGGATATGCTTCATGATTTAAGATTTTATACATGCTTACAACTTATATGTAGAACTTGTTTTAGATAAGATTTCTTGCACTGTTAGATTTTTGAATTATTTCATTGATTTACGTGAATTGCGAACTTTCATAAAGTCATCACTGTCATCAATAATTGTTGCTTTTAATTCAATTTCACCTAAATCAATCTCTTGTTCCACAGGGATAATGTCTATTATAGCATTGTCATAACCAATATAGATAGATTTTGTGACATATTTATTTTTCTCTAATTTAAGGTTAAAATATCCGTTTTTATCTGAAACAGCGTAATTGCTTGCAGGGATATGAACGGTAGAATCTTTTTGATAGAAAAGAGGGTCTTTTATTAACTCATCCTTATACCTTAAATCTAAGAAAGCAAATATTACGCCCTCTATTGGTGTAATGTTTTTAGTTTTTTGACGGCTTTTTTCTTCAATAACCCTTCCTCTAATTATTATTGAATCACTTTCTATGTTTGTTGTAAGGTCTTTTTCATTAATTTGCAGATTGTGTTGAGAGGCACAACCTAAAATGAATGAGATTAATAGTGTAAATGTGACAATTTGCTTCATCTGTTATTTTGTATTAAATTCAAGTTACATTGATTTGGCTTTATACAACAAGAACTGTTATCTTTTAATTTCAATTCCTGCTTCTTCCTTTAATTTTTTATAATACATCTCTTTTGTATCGTCTAAAGTCATTTCGTTTAATAAAATTGTACCTTTATGGTTATATTCCATTGTATGTGGAAGATTGTTAATATCTGATGTCCAAGGATGATAAACATTGTGTTTAGGCATGTTGTAATTTCTGTTGCTAACTTTATAATCTGTGTGAAAATTATTGTAAGTATTCAGATAGTCAAGCGTGTCTTCTTCTGAAGCAAATTTTGTTGCAAATATACCATTGGGGTTAAATGGGTGACTATGAGTCACATCAATGATTTCTTTTCCAGCTACGTGTAGTGCTCCAAGGTCTTTAGGTTTCACCATTGTAGGACTTTTATCTGTTTTAATTAGGTTTTGCTCCTCTGAATCTTCATTTTGTCTATACCCAACTTTCATATACTCCACATCTGAGTTTCCAGCGACTGCTCTGTAAAGTTCGTCAGCTACTTTGTCGTCATTAATTGTAAACGCTGTACCTCTGCGATTTCTGCCTTTTTCGGCTCGTTTTGCAGCCCTCTTCTCTTTGTTGGGGTTGTCTGAAAAGTTAAAATCTGTGATATTACTACTATCGTTAAATTTATAAATTAAATTATTCTTCTTATCCTTACTAGTAAATTCACTGTAATCATCAACGCCTTTTAATCCTTTTAGTGCTGGATTGCTTTTTATTTTAGCATAACTATAATCTGAGTCGGTCGGTTTTTGGATTATTGAACCATTACGACGAAATTTATATTCGTAATTTTGGTTTTCGCTATCGTCATTTTTATTTTTTTTATTCCAAAACATCACTTACCTCCTTTTCATATATGTCATTTTCTAATATTTCTTTACAATAACATTCACAGCCGTTCTATTTAGATAAAAAATTAGTAATTACTAGTGAAATTTCGTCATCAAACACAACAAAACAGTGCCATGTTGGTGCGTGTTCTCTCTTTTTGCCCATAATAGAACATGGGTAAGAGCTATAAAGATTTAAATCATAACTGCGCTTTGGCAGCGGATTGAAATCTAACCTTAGTTGTCGTTTCATATCAATTTAGTTTTTAAAGTTAATAAATATTTTGTTTTCATGCAAGAAAAAACTATTACCTAGGACTTTATGATTTTCTTGCCTTTGCACAAATGTAGAAATCGCATTTGGATAAATTGCAAGAATGTCCGTAACGATTTTTTAGAATCACTAACTTCTTAGACACAAAAAACGCCTCTACAACATGCTGTAAAGGCGTTTTTATTAAAGCTCGACACTTGAAATTTTGTTATGTGTTGATTATGTCTAAATTAGGTGATTTTATTGAAAATTATACTAATAATAAATCCTCCCTGTTCTTTTCCAATATCTTAGGATGAAAAATCCAAAAATCATACCTCCAAGGTGAGCAAAATGGGCTATATTGCTGGTTGAATCTGATAAACCTAGATATAGTTCAAGTAAAGCGTATCCCATTACAAAATATTTAGCTTTCATAGGAATTGGCGGAATAAGCAACATAATTCTGTCATTAGGATGCATCATTCCAAAGGCTAGAAGTATGCCAAATATAGCCCCTGAAGCACCTAAAGTAACTGTGTTAATGCTAGTTGACAACAATTTATTTGCTGCATACATTGCAGATTTGATGTATTCTGCATTTTGAGGCATGTCATACCAATTATTTAGGAAATCTTCATGTACGACAGCTCCCTTGAAGTTGTCAATAACTAAGGCGTCAAATAACTCAGGCGTAGGGTTTGCTAAAAAGGCTGACACATTATCCTGTATCGCCGAAATCTCTAAAGCCACGATGCCGCTGTGTAGTATAGCTGCCCCGATTCCACAAATTGTATAGTAAATTAAGAAACGTCTACTGCCAATTTCATATTCTAAAAGGCGACCAAACATCCATAATGCAAACATGTTTGAAAATAGATGCATAAAACTTCCGTGCAAGAAAATATGTGTAAAAAACTGATATACATAGAATAACGGAGAGCCAAAATAATGCAACCCTAAATATTCTGTAATAACGTCGCCCATTCCATTAGGAAGCAACGACTGAAGACCAAAGACTACTATATTTATTATAAGTAACCCTTTAACAATTGGTGGTGTTCTAAATTGATTCATAAATTAACAAATAACATAAAACAAAAAAGCAACTACTTTTGGTAGCTGCTTTTCTAAAGTGGGAACAATAGGATTCGAACCTATGACCCTCTGCTTGTAAGGCAGATGCTCTGAACCAACTGAGCTATGCTCCCTTTATTATTGCGTTACAAAAGTAGATATAAAATCTATTACTTCCAAATTATTTAGCAACTTTTTTCAATAATTTTTCAACAAAAATCACAACTTGCTGACATACAGAACTATCAAAAATCACATCTTTTCAGCAAAAACATTAAAATATCACATTTTTTCGCCTAATTTTGGCTGCTTTAGGAGATTCGCAAAACTATGTTTTGTGGATTTCCCAAAATATCATGCACACAACTTAAACGCAACAACTTATTCTAATATTGTCTGAAACGCCCCTCAACACCTAACGAATGCCTCTTTTATTAAGTTCTGCGGCATATTTACGAGCATTTGCCGTGTGTTCACTCAAAGATTTTGCAAAAATATGCTTTCCTGTAAGGTCACTATCAGCACAGAAATAATAATATGAATGTTCTTCAGCGTTTAAAACTGCATCTATAGCAACAATTGGAGGTGTACAGATAACTCCTGGAGGCAATCCTGCGTTTTTGTATGTATTATAAGGAGAATTGACCTCTAAATGGCGCAACAACACCCTTTTTATTGATGGATCACCAAGCGCAAACTTCACTGTAGGGTCAGCCTGTAACGGCATTCCTATTTTTAAGCGATTCATATACACTCCCGCAATACGTGGCATCTCTGCATTATATTTTGATTCTTCAATCACAATAGAAGCCAACGTTGACACGTCTTGTTTTGTTAAACCTAACTCATCAAGCCTTTCTTCACGAGACGAAGAACTCCAAAAACGGTCATATTCTTTTTTCATACGTCTTAGAAAGTCTTCACCCGAAGTGTTCCAATAAAATTCGTATGTGTTCGGAATAAAAAGCCCCATAATTGACTTTTTATCAAAGCCTAAACCTTCAATTAAAGTGTCATTACGAATTGCCTTAATAATTTCTATAGAGTCAGCTTCAATGTATTTAGAAATTACAGAAGCCATTTTCTTATCGTCTCTAATATTGTTAAAAGTGACCTTAACTGGTGTTTGTCGACCACCAACTATCACTGCAAACAGGTCTTTATATGTAAGCCCCTTATTTATTGTGTACTTTCCTGGTCTTACTCTTGTAGATTCAAAGTGCTCTGCAACTTTAGCATATTCGACACTGTCGCTCACAAACCCTTCTTTCACAAGATTTTCTATTTGTTGTTCATGTGTTGTACCAGTTGGCACAAAAAATACGCCCTCTTTTAATGTCACTTCTTTAAAGGCGTAATTATAGTATAACATACCGTTTACGACTACAAATCCTATAGCTATTACGGCTACAAGAGATAAGACCGCACCAATAATTTTATACGTTTTTTTCATAATAAATTTGTATTATATTAAATTTTTACTACTTTTGTGGCGGGTAAGTCTTACACGACCAGCTCCTGTACAATCCCCCAGGATCGGAAGATAGCAAGGGTACTATGGTTGAGCGGTGCGATGTAAATAGCTTACCCATTTTTTATTCTACTATAATCCTCACATTCTTAGAGGATGTTCTCACTTTTAACCAATTTACAATTAACGTTTTGTTAGCGTCAGTCAACGTTAAACTTTTGTTTTGTAAAGTAACAAAACATGTCAACACTGTGTCTGCAACACTACCGTCTAAATTATAAACTGGCAATTTAGACACTGCTAATTGTACATCTTTCATCCCTGAAATAGCCCCAAATTCTTTCACAATATCTTCTACAGGCACGTGTGATAGTTTAAATTTATTAACCTGCTCTGTCAAATGTTCAATCTGCGCTTCTTTTTCTTTTATAATCTCTTGAGAAAACGTTTGTAATTTGTCAAGCGAGCGTATTGTCGTAGAAGCTAGAGTTGTATCCCCCATACTTTGTTGTTTAATCGACAATTCAGCACCGTCAAGACTGTACGTAACAAGCTGATTATGAATAGACTGCATCGCATCGTCAGAAATAGGTTTTCCGATAAGCGTGACCTCAATTTCTTGTCTGCTAGCTGAATATGAACAAGTGTAATTTATCACTTGTGTATCGTTAAATTCAAAAACATTCTCAACATAGTGCTTTGTGTTAGCTTTAAACGTTGTTTCTCTTACGATATTTATCGCAAGCAAAATGCTAGGCACAACAATAACAAAGACAATAGCCCCCATTATTCGTTTAATTTGTCGCTCTCTAATAGGGTTAACAAAAGTCTTCTTCTTATATTTCATAAAGCGCACTAAACTGTAAGTCGCAAGTGCAATAAAGATAGAATTTATGACGAATAGGTATAAAGCCCCGAAAAAGTACTCCATATTTAAGGTTGCAAGACCAAAACCTGCCGTACATAGAGGTGGCATAAGAGCTGTAGCGATAGCAACACCTGGAATAACCGTACTCGTTCTATCTTTTCGAGATTGAGCAACAATACCTGCCAAACCACCAAACAAACCTATAAGCACATCCCATGTTGTAGGTTGTGTACGTGACAATAACTCACTTTGTGCAATTGTTAAAGGTGACATAATAAAATATAACGCAGACACAATAAGGCTTATCGAAATTGCAAACATAAAATTACGAAGAGCACGTTTTAACAACTCAAAGTCATTAATTGCAACCGCCATACCGATACCAATAATAGGCCCCATAAGCGGAGAGATTAACATCGCACCAATAATTACAGCCGAGGAATTTGTATTCAAACCGATTGAGGCAATAAAGGTCGCAAAAATAAGAATCCAAAGGTTTGTACCCTTAAATTCTGCACTTTTCTTTATGTTTTCAACAACTTCATCTTCATGGGCTTTATCAGCAGACAAATCAAATTTGTCTTGAAAAAACTCTTTAATCTTCTGTCTTATAGGATCTTTTTTTTCCATCTTTAGTCGCTTTTGTTTTATTTCCTTCAATCACAACTACAAACTCACCTTTTGGTGGCTTGTTCGTAAAATATTCTATCAATTCTTCAGCAGTCCCCCTTACGGTAGTCTCAAATTTCTTTGTCAATTCTCTACTTGCCGATATTAAAGGATTGTGAACAAAAATTTCTTTTATCATTTCAAGAGTTTTGATAATTCTATGTGGCGATTCATATAAAATTATCGTTCTTTTCTCTTCACTTAGTGCCGTAAGCATCGTTTGTTTGCCTTTTTTGTGAGGTAAAAACCCCTCAAAGCAGAATTTGTCACACGGAAACCCACTATTTAGCAGCGCAGGAACAAATGCTGTTGCTCCTGGCAAAGTTTCTACGTCTATTTCCTTGTCTAAACATGCACGAACCAACAAAAAACCTGGATCTGAGATGCCTGGAGTTCCCGCATCTGAAACCAACGCCACATCTTGTCCACTAGCAATGCGTTGAGTAATCGTTTCAACAACATTATGCTCATTAAACTTATGGTAAGGCATCAAAGGCTTCTTTATCTCATAATGATTTAACAAAACTGAACTTGTTCGTGTGTCTTCAGCGACAATTAAATCAACTTCTTTCAATATTCGCAACGCTCTAAGTGTTATGTCTTCAAGATTCCCAATAGGCGTTGGAACAATATATAATTTAGCCATTTTATTACATTAATTTTGCTGCTAATTTCTCAGCAACTATTCCTAATGAATGCTCATTGTTAAATGAATCTTGCAAATAAAGAATAGCTTCATCAAAATCAGTAAATTGAGATATTATCACAACGAAATCTCCAAAATTTGAAGCATTTCCCTCGAACAATTCATTTATAATTAGATTTTTTTCGTCTTCTGTAAACACCAAGTCTGCATCTTCACACATCAACTCATCATCGTTTGCAAAAACTATTGCATCCTCACTTGGTGACGAAAAAACTTCATCTGTATCAGACTCTGTATCATCACAAGACTCACCATCATCCATTATTTCGCCAATCACAAATTTCACGCTTTCTTCTTTCTCAATTTCATTTTCATAAACTACTTCCTCAGAAGGCTCTTCATCTTGCTCGTCATCTTCTTCTAAACTTTCAACTTGCATATCTTCTTCAAAATCGTCTTCACTCTGAACATCTTCTTCAAAAACTTCCTCAGTCTCTAAAGATTCGTTTTCTGGTTCAGCATCTTCGTCAAAATTAATTACCATTTTTTCTTCAGAAATTTCACCCTCATCATTTAGGTAAATTTCTTCTACTGTAATGTCCTCCTCATTTGCATCATCTTCAAACTCGTCACCAAGTTCTTCTTCAAGGTCGTCTTCATGAAGCGTTTTTTCAATTTCAAAAGCGCAATCGTCATTTAAGTGATTTGACTCATATTTTTCAAGCTCAATTTCAACATTTTCAAGGTCAGGCACTCCATAAACAGACACCTCAATGTCTGGTTTTGTTTCAGTTGCCACAGGACTTACCGCTGGAGCAGTTAATACAATGTCATAGATGTTACGAACAGCATCTAATGTCGCTTTTTTGTCTAAATTTGTGAAGCCACCACTTTCCTCTACAGAGTCTATAATAAGATCTATAATGTTTAATTGTTCTTTTATCTTAGAAATCATAAATATGTAATTATTTATTATATTTAAACACGAATTTGTTATCAAAAAATTTAATTATTTGCCATAAAGATAAAAAAATATCTCGTATAAATTTATATCCATTTTAATTTTATTATTTTTGTAAAGTAAAATGGTAAGATATATGCTTATATCAGAACTTTAAACACCTACATACATCTCTCATTTTAAATAACTTACCTTCACAATTATTTTTAATATATTATAATAAGAAAATGGAACAATATCATAAGCTATTACGTCACATTGTTGAGAACGGAACAAAAAAAGAAGATAGAACAGGCACAGGAACAATAAGTGTTTTTGGATATCAAATGCGCTTTGACTTATCTCAAAATTTCCCGTTACTTACAACAAAAAAGCTACATTTACGTTCTATAATATATGAACTTTTGTGGTTTCTAAATGGAGATACAAACATTAAATACCTGAATGACAACAAGGTGACTATTTGGGATGAATGGGCAGACGAAAACGGTGATTTAGGGCCTGTTTATGGTCATCAATGGCGTAGTTGGCTGGGTGCAAATGGCGAAACATTCGACCAAATCACTCAAATTGTTGAAATGATAAAGAAAAACCCTGATTCTCGTCGTCTAATAGTCTCAGCATGGAATGTTTGTGAAGTTGAAAAAATGGCTTTACCTCCATGTCACACTATGTTTCAGTTTTATGTAGCTAATGGCAGGCTTTCATGTCAACTTTATCAACGCAGTGCAGATGTTTTCTTAGGAGTCCCTTTTAATATCGCATCTTATGCACTTTTGACTATGATGGTAGCTCAAGTGACAGGCCTCGAAGTAGGCGAATTTGTACACACTTTAGGCGATGCACACATTTACTTGAATCACTTAGGCCAAGTTAATGAACAGTTAAGCCGCACACCTCGTCCACAGCCAAAAATGTTAATAAACAAAGACATAAAAGACATATTTAGCTTTGATTTCAGTGATTTTAAACTTGTAGACTATGATCCATATCCTACAATTAAAGCACCAATAGCAGTATAATTTTCAAGAAACAAAATGACAAAAATGAGCAATAATAACATATCAATCATAGTAGCAACAGCTGAAAATTGGGCTATAGGTCTCAACAATGAACTTTTATGGCACATATCGGCAGACTTAAAGCGATTTAAGGCTCTTACAACATCACATACTATCATTATGGGGCGCAAAACCTATGAATCTATAGGGAGACCGCTGCCAAATCGCCGTAACGTTATCATTTCACGAAATTCTGAGCTAAAAATTGAGGGTTGTGAGGTCTATAACACGATAGATTCCGCTTTAGAGTCAACAAAAAACGAAGAAGAAGTGTTTATTATAGGAGGTGCCGAAATTTATAAGCAAACGATTGATATAGCATCAAAAATATACCTAACAAAAGTTATGAAAAACTATGATGCCGATGCTTTTATTCCTGAAATTGATTTTTCAAATTGGAAAGAAACTTTTTGTGAGCCTCATCTAGATGAAGAATTACCGTACCTTTTTATAAATTATGAAAGATAGTTTTTTTTAATATGATACGACCGAAAATCTCAATAATAACAGTAGTTTACAACGCAAAAGACGAACTTAAATCAACTTTAGAGAACTTAAAAAACATTAAATATCCTGAAAAGGAAATTATCGTTATTGATGGTGACTCTACAGATGGCACAAAAGACGTTATCGCAGAATATGCACTAGATATTACTTGTTTTGTTAGCGAACCAGACAATGGCATCTATGACGCAATGAACAAGGGGCTAAATCTAGCAACAGGCGAATATGTTTGGTTTGTAAACGCAGGAGATTTAGTTTATTCAGTCGATTTTCTGATAAATACATTTGATGTTCAAGAAATATATGCTGACATTTATTATGGAGAAACTTTAATAATTTCTGAGGACAACAAACCACTAGGTTTACGTAAAAAAAGGCTACCAAGAAAGCTAAAATGGCAAAGCTTCAAGAAAGGGATGGTCGTTTGTCACCAATCTATAATCGTCAAAAAATCTATAGCACCAAAATACGACCTTTCGTATAAATATGCAGCAGATGTGTTGTGGGTACTAGAGTCTCTAAAAAGGTCAAAAAACATTTACAACACAAATCAGATAGTTTCTATATTTCGTGAAGGCGGAGTTAGCTCAATCAACAGAAAAGAAAGCCTCAAAGAACGTTTCCGCATCATGACACAATATTTTGGGCATTTCCAGACCATAATCTCACACATTATGTTCGCTTTTGACGCCTTAAAGCCTAAATACAGAAAAAACAGATTTGCCATTCGTAAAAAAATATAGGGAAATTCACAAAACTTCATTTTGTGGACTCCCCTATCAAAACATATAAATTAGTTCTAAGTCTTCATTCGACTCTATATCGCATGGTAGAATCTGCATTCCGTTAAAAATTAACAAAAAAATTTCTGTGCGGCTACCTTTAGTTATGTCGACGCCTGCCTCTAAGTAGCTACGCCACACTAGCTCTGTACAATAGAGTTTAGTGCTATCATCCAAATCATATTCATGATCAAAAGGGACATCACAAGCTAACTTATATTTTAGATATTCTTTAATAATCTGTTGTTTTAGCGTGTCGATACCTTTAAGCCTATACACTGCCCCGCAACTCGCCTTGTCAGTATTAAAAAAATCTTCAATAGGCTCACAATGTATCTTGTCATCATCTTGATTTTCTCCCTCATAAGGCACTTCATGAAGCACATTCCATTTGTCATCAATGTTTACTGCAACTCCGACATGGGAGAATGTGCCTTGACTGTTTGCAAAAAGCACTGCCTGGCTAGCAACTCCTATACCTCGTCTAAACACAATATCCCCGTTGCATAATTCAACAGGGATATTACGTTTTTCTATTTGTTTTTGATGTATAGAGGTGTTACATGATATTGCAAACACGAGGAATACTAGTAAAAATATTATCTTCCTGAAGACAAATACCATTTCTCGCCAACTTTTATTAATTCTGTATTTCTATTAAAAGTTTTGCCATTACCATAAACCATATTTAAAGGAACTTTAGCACTGTCTCCATCCTTGCTAATCACAGCTTCACCGATTTCGTAAGAATCTACTCCACCGACTTTATCCATCTCTGGTTTAACTTTTTCAAGCATAATAGCTTTCATCTGTTCTTCGCTTTTTGCTGCTTTTTCTGGTGAACTTTGATCAAAATAAAACTGTTTAACTATTGCATCATAGTCACTAGCTTTTAAGTTTTTTGCATACTGTTCAGTTACAGCTTCTGGTGTTGATTGTGACGAACATGCAACAACTGACATAAACACACACAAAATTGAAAATAACGATAATAATTTCTTCATAATAAAATTTAAAAAAGTGGGGAAATAAGGTATGGTTTCATCTAATCCGAATTTAGAAACCAAAATGCTAAAGATTTCTAAAGACAAAATAAACTTATTGCAAATGTATCGAAAACAATTCATAAAAACAAATACTACAACTATTAAAAACCTCATTTCTTGTAATTTCCACCCTATTCTTAAAAAATAATGCTAATTATATTTTTTTTTAAGAAAATATAATTATATTTGTAAACTAACAAATTTAGTTATTAGTCAATTAAATTAAAAGTCCGAAAAATGAAGAAAAATGCCCTATTAGTTTTAAGCCTATTGTTACTACTCTCATGTCAAAGTCAAAAAATTGGCGAAGTAGTAGCTACAGAAGAAAATGGTCTAATTATAGCTAACACAAAAAGCTTTAAAGACACTTTAGAAATCAAATTAACTGATTTTATTGAGAACATAGAGCTAATACAACTTGACTCAGCAATTGCAAATTATGTGTCACTAGAAATGTCTCCTTACATATCAGACAATTACATCATTTTCTCAAGTCCTAAGAGTTTACTAAAAATGTTTGACCGAAAAACAGGCAAATTTATATGTAACATTGGTGGAGTTGGTAATGGAAATGGGGAATACAGATATACTGATGATTGCTTTATAGATGAGCAAGACAAAATCATCTATCTTGCAGCTAAAGGCTCAATAAACAAGTATGATTTTGAAGGGAAAATGTTAGGCTCACTACCGTTAGCGAAAAACGAAGAATCATTTATGACTATAAAGTTTGACATTAACAAAAAAGCAAACATCATTACAATAATAGCTCAAAGTAAAGAGATAGCTATGTGGAAGCAGGACTTTGAAGGCAACGAAATTGCGGATATTGATGTTTATAAAGACGAAACTATAGGCAATGCACAAATAATAAAAAATAGCAATATTGGGAATATGACCATAAGTGTATCCAACTTAGAAAACAAACCTGACACACTATTCAAATTCGACAACAACGAAAATATTCTAAAACCTGCATTTGCATTAAACATAAATCACCTGCCAGAATTAGAGGGCTACAACGGAACTTGCTATGCTAGAACCTATATAGAATCACCTAGCTATTATATCTCTAGCATTGTGTTAATCAGAATGGAAACTAACCAAAATGGTGGTATAGCTTTCCACATGAACATGTTAGACGATGGTGTAATTGTGGATAAAGAAACGCTAACTGGTGGCTACTTTAAGCTATTTGATGATTATCTGTATACTAAAAAGAAAAAACTATTCTTCCGTGAAGATTATTGCGTCATCGGGTTTGACGATCCTATGCTTTTGTTAGAAAGATTAGAAAGCATCTCTGACGAAGAGAAAGCCAACATGAGCTCAGAAACAGCAAAACGTATAGATACATTCATTTCAACATTAAACCCTGAAGGTAACACTGTTATTATGCTCGGAAAGCTGAAATAAGATAGCTGTAACTAATAAACGTAAAAAGGTGTCCCCCGAAAAGGACACCTTTTTACGTTTATTAGTATATATTAAATCTTCTGAGATTATTCCTCGTCGCTTTTTAGTTGAATTTTAAGCTCATCAAGTTGCGCTTCAGCAACTTTAGATGGAGAGTCTATCATAATGTCACGTCCAGAATTATTTTTTGGGAACGCAATGTAATCACGAATAGATTCTGTGCCACCAAACAATGAACACCAACGGTCAAATCCGAACGCTATACCACCGTGTGGAGGCGCACCATATTTGAACGCATTAAGTAAGAATCCAAATTGTTCTTCAGCTTCTTCTTTCGAGAACCCTAAGACACTAAACATCTGATTTTGAATGTTAGAGTCGTGGATACGTATTGAACCACCACCAACTTCTACACCATTGATGATAAAGTCATAAGCATTAGCACGAACCTTACCTGGATCAGTAGCAAAAAGCTCCATATCCTCTAATTTTGGTGATGTAAATGGGTGGTGCATAGCATAGAAACGAGCAGTTTCATCATCCCACTCTAAAAGAGGGAAGTCAACAACCCATAAAGGTGCGTAAACAGAGTTGTCACGTAGTCCTAAACGGCTACCCATTTCAAGACGAAGTGTACAAAGCTGAGGTAACACTTTACGTTTTTCACCTGGAAGGATAAGAATAAGGTCTCCAGCTACAGCTCCACATTTGTCTGCGATAACTTGCAGGTCTTCAGCTGTGAAGAATTTATCTATAGACGATTTTATAGTGTTGTCAGCGTTGTATTTAACATAAATTAAGCCTTTAGCTCCAACTTGAGGACGTTTTACAAAGTTTGTAAGTTCGTCAAGTTGTTTACGTGTATAATCAGCACATCCTTTACATACGATGCCACCAACATACTCGCTAGAATTGAACAATTCAAATGCTTTTCCTTGCGCTTCAGCAGTGATGTCATTGATAAGCATTTCAAAACGAATGTCAGGCTTGTCACAACCATATTTTTCCATCGCATAAGCAAAGTCCATACGTTGAAAATCGCCTTCAAACTCTATGCCTTTAAGTTTTTTGAACATAGATTTTGCTAGACCTTCAAAAGTGTTCAAAATGTCGTCTCTCTCGACGAAAGCCATCTCACAGTCGATTTGAGTGAACTCAGGTTGACGGTCAGCACGCAAATCTTCATCTCTAAAACAACGAACAATTTGGAAATAGCGGTCATAACCAGCCACCATTAACAATTGTTTGAAAGTTTGTGGAGACTGAGGCAAAGCATAAAATTCACCTTGGTTCATACGTGATGGCACGATAAAGTCACGTGCTCCCTCTGGTGTAGATTTGATTAAATAAGGAGTTTCAATTTCTAGGAAATTTTGGTCACTTAAATAATTTCGAATTTCTTGAGCCATTTTGTGACGCAAAATCATAGCCTCTTTAAGAGGGTTTCTACGAAGGTCTAAATAGCGATATTTCATACGAAGTTCGTCACCGCCGTCGCTATGGTCTTCAATAGTGAATGGAGGCGTCTCAGAATAGTTTAAAACCTTAAATTCTGACACGATAACTTCGATGTCACCTGTTTCAATTTTAGGATTTTTTGAAGAACGTTCAATGACAGTACCCGTTGCTTGGATAACCGCCTCACGACCTACGCTAGATGCTGTTTTTTTCACATCTTCGCAAGCTGAATCTTCAATCACAAGCTGTGTAATACCATATCTGTCTCTAATATCAATGAAAGTCATAGCTCCTAGGGCTCTAACTTTTTGTACCCAACCAGCAAGAGTTACTGTTTGTCCACAAGATGAACTTCTTAGTTCACCACAAGAGTGAGTTCTATACATATGCGTAAAATCTTATTTTTTTTATTAACTTTGAGGTGTAAAAGTATAAAATTTTATCGTCAATGGAAAATATAGATGAAAGATTTATGAAATTAGCTCTCGAAGAGGCTAAATTAGCATATAAAAAAGATGAAGTTCCTATTGGTGCAGTCATAGTTGGAAACGGCTCAGTGATTGCCAGAGGGCACAATTTAACCGAAACTCTTTGTGATCCAACAGCTCACGCAGAAATGCAGTCTATAACTTCTGCAGCAAACGCAATAGGCGGAAAATATTTAAAAGGGTGCACTTTATATGTCACTGTTGAGCCTTGTCCTATGTGTGCTGCGGCTCTTTATTGGGCACAAATAGACAGAATTGTGTATGGTGCTTCTGACGAAAAGAGAGGTTATTCTACGATTTCATCTAAACTTCTACATCCAAAAACAAAGGTCACAAATGGCGTTTTAAAGGATGAATGTGCTCAATTAATGAAAGATTTCTTTAAAAAGTTACGATAAATGAGGGTGACTAATAAGAGCACTCAACACAGAGAGTGACTAAGAAGAATGAGTTTGAGAGCCTTCACGAAGCCCCAAAACTCGCCTTGTTAGTCACTCTCATCTCATTTTTGTAAAAGATTATATCAACAATCCCTTATTTTGTCAAATTTCTGTACAAAATAAGGGATTTTCGTATCAACTAGTTATTTTTAACTACATTTGTGACATAAGATACGTATGAAAACCCAAAATCTTGTCAAAATTTTAAAATTCTAGAAAACTAATAACAATAAATGTATGAAAAAGATTACTACCTATCTACTTTTTTGTGTAGGGATGTTCACATCAAGCACTCTATTTGCTCAAAGTGAATATTCAACACCTAAAGAGATAAAGGATCGCTTATCTAAAATCGTAAGCAAATATCCTGAAATGGCAAAAATGGAATCTATTGCCAAAACTCCTTCTTCTAATGATGTATGGGTCGTGACACTTGGCAAAGGCGATGTCGCAAACCACCCTGCTGTTGCTGTTGTAGCTGGTGTCGATGCTCGCCACTTTGTCGGAATTGAAAGTTCTGTGAGACTTGTCGAAGGATTTTTATCTAGAGCAGACGCTAACGAATTTCTAGCTGAAAACACGGTATATGTATTTCCGTGTGTGAACCCTGATGCTACAGAAAACTACTTTGCTAAAGTGCAGTATGAGTGCGCAAGGACAAAATCTTTATATGATAACGATAGAGATGGACTTATGAGTGAAGATGGCGTTGACGACTTAGATGGCAACGGATTAATTACGGCTATGATTGTCGAAACCGAAGGTGGCGAATACATTAAACACCCTGGTGATTCAAGAATAGTCATTAAAGCAGACCCTTCAAAAGGAGAAAAGGGCGTTTATAAGCTATTTACTGAGGGCATAGACAATGATGGTGACGGTCTAATTAATGAAGACGGTGAAGATGGCGTAAACTTAAACAGAAACTTCACTTTTGGATATAAAAACTGGAAACCTGAGAGCGGAAATTATGCCGTTTCTGAGGTAGAGAATAGAGCACTACTAGATTTTATGTATGACGCTTTCAATATTCACACTGTGGTGACTTTTGGAACTAACGAAAACATGTGTGAACCTAAAGCTTATGTTTACAAAACAAGAAAAGCTGTAGATGCACCAAAAGATAGCAATGCTAGCAAATTTTGTTTTGATGGAGACAACTTATTAGCGAAAAAAGTAAGTGAAATTTATCAAGCGAACGACACTACAGCTAATAACATTATGGCTGAACCTACATTAGATGGCAACTTCTTAGAATGGGCATATTATCACTATGGAAGAAATAGTTTTGGCACAACAGTTTGGAGTATAGACGAAAAAGACTGCTGTAGAGACAGCCGAGAAGCCGCATTCTTGAAATGGGCAGACAAAAACAGCATAACAGACTGTGCTGTAGACTGGACTGTTATTGAGCACCCTGACTTTAAAGGCGAAAACGTTGAAGTAGGCTCACTAAAACCTTATGTGATGTTTACTCCCCCTCTAAACCTTATCGAAACACAAATTGACGCTGCAATCAAAACTGTAGCTGAAATTATTGAATTGAAACCTTCTTTAAAACTAACTGTAAAAAGTGAAGAAATTGGCAAGGGAGTATATAGAATAAGCGCAAAAATTGTAAACGAAGGTCAAATGTCTACTGCAACTGCTATAGGTCTTCAATCTTACTTTACGAAATATGTTAGAATTGAATTAAAGCTTGACAATCAGACTTTAATTCAAGGAAATAGAATTCTTACTATCCCTTCTTTAGATGCTGGTCAAGCCGAAGAGTTCAGCTGGCTAATTCAAGGTAAAGGCAAGTTTGAAATGGAAGCAGGTTGTCCTCAAAGTGGATATGTATCAGAAATTATAACTCTTTAAACCCTAATTATGATGAAAAAGTTACTATTACTTATTACGATATGTGGTGTATTTGCAGTTAATTATGCTGATGCACAGAAAAGACTGCCAATTAATGAATTTTTTGCGGCATCGGGCAGCCCTGCCAACCCTAAAGTTAAAGCTACTTGGAATTATTACCGAAATTTAAACCAAATTGAGGCTTTATGTAAAGAAATTGCTGCTGCATATCCTGACCTTGCAAAGGTTTATTCTATAGGTAAATCTTATGAAGGCAACGAAATGTGGGGATTGACAATCTCAGATTCTAAAAGCGGTGACCCTGATCAAAAACCTGGTATGATGATTTTTGCAAACATCCACTCAAATGAGATTCAAGCAACAACAATGGCATTATACACAGCTTGGTATTTAACAGAAATGCACGCCTCTAACGAATTTATCCAAGAGTTGTTAAAAGACAAAACATTTTATATAGTTCCAACAATTAATCCTGATGCTAGAGAGTATTTTATGTATGGAGCGAACACTCCTCACTCGCCTAGAGCTGGTATGATTCCTATTGATATTGACAGAGATGGCTACATTGATGAAGACGGTTATGACGACTTTGACAATGATGGGAATATCGTTCAAATGAGACGTAAAAGCAGCAATGGTCGCTATATTGAAGACCCTAAAGATTCAAGAAAGATGATTGAAGTCGCTCCAGACCAGAAAGGCGAATACGAAATCTTAGGTTATGAAGGTTTTGATAATGATGGCGATGGCAAAATCAATGAAGATGGCATCGGTGGATATGACCCAAACAGAAACTTTGGGTATGGTTGGGAGCCAAACTATCTTCAAGGAGGTTCTTATAAATACCCTATGTCGATTGTAGAGAACAGAAACATCGTTGACTTCTTACACGCACATCCTAACATTGGCGCAGGTCAAACTTATCACAATTCGGGTGGTATGATTCTAACGCCTCCTGGTGCTATTGACGATGCTAAAAGCGTAAACAAAAACGACATGGCAGTTTATAACTATATCGCCTCTAAAGGTGAAGAAATGATTCCTGGATATAAACAATATGTTATTTATGAAGACTTATACACAACTGTTGGTAGCGACATTGACTACATGGGCTTAGGTATGGGCATGTTTACGTACTGCAATGAGTTATATAGCAAATTTGACATGTTTAATGGTCAATATAAGGGCGACGCTTCAGACCAACAATATGAATTTGACAAATTGTTGTTGTTCAATGATGGTATGGTCGATTGGAAAGAGGTTGAGCACCCTCAATTTGGCACTATTGAAGTGGGTGGCGTTAAGAAAAACTTTAGCAGAATACATCCTGGCTTCTTGTTAGAGTCAGCAGCTCACAGAAACATGGCATTTACTATCCTACACTGTTATCACACTCCTAAACTTTCTGTTGATTCTGTTACAGAAAAGGCTTTAGGTGGTGGATTAAAAGAGGTTACTGCTGTGATTTCTAACAGTCGTTTGATGCCAACACATTCTGACTGGGATTTAAAAAACAAAATTTCAAGACCAGATTGGATTAAGTTAGAGGGAGCAAATGTAGTTGCAGGAATGATAGTTACAGACCCTAAATTAGGCACAACAAGAGAGCAAATTTTCGGAAATTATAAAGAGCAAAAGAACAACCCTGAAAAACTTATAGTTGATAACATTTCAGGCAATTCTTATGTAACTGTAAGGTGGATAATAAGTGGTGATTCTAAATATAGTATCACTGTTGATAGCCAACGTGGTGGTATAGCAACGTACAACAAATAAGCACACTCTCAAAACGAGATTTTTAGAAACAGCCTCATTAAAAAAGTTCGCAAATCATAAGATTTGCGAACTTTTTTAATATTTAGCGAAACACGTTTTTAGTTCTGAAAGTGATAAACCCACGTATTTTGATAAGTTGAATTATTCATACGTATGCGGGCTTCTTCATAAGTGTTATATTTGTCTATAGAGATGAAATAAGGAGTTACACCATGTTCAGGAACCTCTAAAAGTTGGGCATTTTTTTCGATTTTAGTCATTTTTGCCAATTCTTTCTCAGCATTTTCTTTGATTTTGAATGTGCTTACAATGACATAATACCCCTCTTTTTTAGCGTTTTTCTCAGCTAATTCTCTTTCAGCCTTTTCTTTCTCCTCTTTTTCTTTTGCCGCTCGTTCAATAGCTAACGCCTCTTCAGCTTCTTTAGCCTCGTCGATTTTTACAGTGTCTATAACAGCTACATATTCGCTGTTTTGGTTGCAAAATAGCCTCGGAGCAATAAAATATAACCCTAAAGCAAGAATTAGAACTCCAGCAATAATAAATATGCCTTTCAAGTTCTTTTTAGATGTATTTGGCTTTACGGTGTCAGCGGCTACAGTAGGTGTAGTGTTTGTTTTTATCCCTTTGATAGTCACAGGTTCAAGTATAGAAAGCATCTTTTTGTCACAAATAAACACTTTTTTATCTTCTCCCTTGTCAACAATAACGCCAACACCACTAATTTCATAGAACGCTTTCTCGTCAGCTTCGTTTTTGATGTCTGTTAGCCATTCTGCTACGATTTCTTTAGCCTCTTTAGGTGCGCAATCTGTTTTTTCTATTATAAATTTAGAGATGCTGTCCCCAATAACGTCTTTAGTGTAAAATACCTCATATTTTGGTGCTTCATTAACACTTTGGCTATAGTTTTTGTTCGTAGGTTTTAGAACGCACTTCAAAGAACCAAAGTTGTCAATATGTATGCTTTTATATTGAGCTAAAGTCGCAAAAATGAGTTCATTTACATAGTTAATTTCCTCTTTCGTCATAAATTAAAGCTTTTTACGCAGTGATAAATTCATAATTACGATACCTAAAATAATAAATGGTACACTTAATATTTGTCCCATGTTTAAAGTCATCATTGACTCAAAACTAACTTGAGGAAGTTTGATAAATTCAATAATTAACCTGCCTCCAAATAGCCAGATTAAAAATACCCCAAAAATAAGCCCAGGATATTTTATTGTAGCGTCCTTATAGTACATATAAAGCAGTACGGCGAATAATGCGATGTATATCGCTGCTTCATAAATCTGTGTAGGATGTGAAGGAAGCGAGTAAATAGGCTCTGCGCCTGCTTTCCATTGCCATATATTTTCAATAAATCTAAATCCGAAGTCGCTACCAGTAGGATTTCCGTAAATTTCAGAGTTCATAAGGTTACCAATTCTGATACATGCTCCACTTAACGGAATTAATGTTACAATATGGTCTAATGTCCAGATGTATTTCATTTTGTTCTTTTTAGAGAACAGCCATAAACCTAATAATAGTCCAAATGCTGCTCCGTGCGAAGCAAGTCCTCCTTCTCTAATGTTTAAAATGCGGATAGGGTCGGCAATATATGTGTCAAATTCATAAAATAAACAGTGACCTAAACGTGCGCCCACAACTGTCGAGATAAAGGCATACATAAATGCTGAATCCAGCAATTTTGGGTTCAGTTTTTCTCTTTTTAACATTTTTGAAAATACCCACATTGCCAAAATAAATGCTATTGCCCAACTTAAAGAGTAGTACAACAAATCGTAGCTTCCTATTGAGAATATTACAGGGTCGACATTCCAATCAATAAACGAAATCATAATTTATATTTTTAAATTTATAATCAATATAGGGTAATTTTTAGTGTGCGCCTAGCCAGTTGTCAGAAATTCCAAATTCAGCGACCATTTTCACAGCCAAATTTACAGCATTTTCCATAGAATCTACAACAATTTGAGAAATTTTATCTTTATCTTCCTTTTTAAACTCTATTATCAATTCATCGTGCACCTGCATTAACATCTTAGCCTCTGGCATTTCGTGTTGTAAAGCTTCAAACAATTTTATCATTGCAATTTTGATAATGTCTGCTGCACTGCCTTGAATAGGAGCATTTATGGCGTTTCTTTCTGCATATCCACGAACTATTGCATTCGGAGAATTGATGTCGTTAAGTTGTTTTCGTCGTCCAAAGATAGTTTCAACATAGCCAACCTTACGAGCATCATCAACAGCCTTGTCCATATAGTCTTTAACTCCAGGATAAGACATAAAATAGCCGTCAATAAGTTCTTTGGCTTCTTTTCGAGAGATGTTTAATCTTTCGGCAAGTCCAAATGCTGAAATTCCATAAATGATACCAAAGTTCGCTGTTTTTGCTTTACGTCTTTCGTCGTCAGTGACCTCTGAAAGCTCTTTGCCGAATATTTTTGCTGCTGTAGCTCTGTGAATGTCCTCACCGTTATTAAAAGCCTCTATTAGTGCGCTGTCTTTACTCAAAGATGCCATAATACGAAGCTCAATTTGCGAATAGTCAGCACTTATCAATAAATGGTCGTCGTCACATGCTACAAATGCTTTACGGATGTTTTTACCGCTGTCGTCACGAATAGGAATATTCTGTAAATTCGGATTTGTAGAGCTTAAACGCCCTGTAGATGCCACAGCTTGATTGTAAGTTGTGTGTATGCGATTAGTTTTAGGGTTTACAAGCAAAGGAAGTGCGTCAACATAGGTTGTTAGCAGCTTTTTAATGCCTCTATACTCTAAAATATCTTCAATGACTGGATGTTTGTCAGAAAGAGATTGTAGATATTCTTCGTCTGTTTTATATTGTTTTGTTTTAGTACGCTTAGGCTTGTCGACTATCTTTAGTTTATCAAATAGTAATTCGCCTATCTGTTTTGCTGAATTGATATTTATTGCTGGATTTTCAGCAAGGTCTTTAATCTTCTTTTCTATAGCGTCTGCCTTTTCTTGTAGCTCTACACTGAATGTTTTTAGCGATTTTGTGTCAATAGTAACACCGTTTCGCTCCATAGCATTCAATACATTAATTAAAGGCTCTTCAATAGTGCGATAAATTTCTATTAAATTCTCTTTTTCGCACTCTTTCCATAAGATTTGCTTTAACAAAAATGTCACATCAGCATCTTCGGCAGCATATTCGCTAACGATGTCGACTGAAACCATATCCATAGTCATTTTCTTAGCCCCTTTACCTAGCAATTCTTCAATAGAAATTGGCTTATAGTTAAGATATTTCTCACTTAGATAATCCATAGAATGGCGGCTGTCACTATCTAACAAATAATGTAACAACATAGTGTCAACTAAAAAGCCTCCAACATTAAATCCATAAGAATTTAACATTGAAATGTCAAATTTTATGTTTTGACCAATTTTAGTGATTTTTTCAGACTCTAAAACTGCTCTTAAAGGTTCTAATAATTCAATTGTTGACTCTCTGTGATGTGCGTTCAACGGTATGTAATATGCTTTATGAGGTTCATAAGAAATAGAAAGTCCAACAAGAGAATCACTAATTGTGTTAAGACCTGTAGTTTCTGTGTCAAATGCAAATTCGCTTTTCATAGACAAAATTGTGGCTATTTGTTTAACTGAATTTACGTCTGAAAGAGTAATATATGTGTGATTTGTGTTTTTTATGTTTTTTAACGACTCCTCTTGTTCAAAGTCGAATAAAGATTGATTTGTTTGAGATATAATTTGAGTGCTAGCCTCTTGTTTTATCTCTTTTTTGTCAGTTTTGTTATATTCTACGTTAGGCACATCATCAAAAAGTGATAACATAACCTCTCCTGTGTACCCACATTCTTCTGCGGTCACCTCTCTACCAGGATTTTCATCAAAACTAATCATATCTTTAGAGTGTTGCCACATCTGAAGATCTGAAATTAATGATGAAAAGTTCATTTCTGTGTAAATGTTACGAAGAAGCTCATAATCTGGTTCGTCAATGTATAAAGACTCAGCATTAAATTCTATAGGCACATTACAGTCAATAGTAACTAGTGTTTTTGACAGTTTTAGTGTTTCTACACTATTTTCTAGGTTTTCTTTTAGTTTTCCTTTTAATTTATCCGTAGAATTAAGTATGCTTTCAACTGTGCCATATTCATTGACTAGCTTAACGGCAGTTTTTTCGCCTATTCCTGGCACACCTGGCACATTGTCCGCAACGTCACCCCAAAGAGCAAGTATATCTATGATTAATTTAGAATCTCTAATTCCATAGTGTTCATAAAGTTCGTCTAATCCGACAATTTCGATGCCTTCGCCTTTGCGAGATGGCTTATACATGTAACAACATTCTTGAATAAGCTGACCGTAATCTTTGTCAGGTGTAACCATAAATACTTCAAAGTCATTACATGCTGCCTTTGTAGCTATAGTTCCTATCACGTCGTCAGCTTCATAGCCTGCGACCTCTAAAATAGGAATTTTCATAGCTTCAAGTATCCTTTTTATGTGAGGAGTTGCTGCAATAATGTCTTCTGGGGTTTCAGCACGATTTGCCTTATATTCAGGGAACAGTTTATGACGGAAATTACCTCCTTTAGGGTCAAATGCGACACCTAAATATTGAGGTTTTTCACGTGTTATGATGTTGTTTATAAATTTTGTGAATCCAAATATAGCCGACGTGTTAAGTCCGTCCTTATTTCGCATAGGGCGAGAGATAAGGGCATAATGGAACTTGAAAATTAGAGCGTAAGCGTCTATAAGATATAATTTTTTCATATTGTATGGCTATATATTTTGTGAAGGAGATACATTCTCCTTATGTTTTTATTATTCGTTATCTGAGGCGTACCATTCTGCATAGCTTGTTGCCGTTTCGTGCAGTTTTATGTGGTGTAATGATACATTTTCGGGCAGAGCAGCAGATATTAACTCTGCAAAATAACAAATCATATTTTCGCATGTAGGTTGATAATCTACGATTTCAACTTTTTCATATTCATTAACAATAGAGTCTAAAAATGCTTTTTTTTCTTTTTTGTATCTAAGAACTAAAGTGTGGTCATACCTGTCAACAATTAAAGAATTTACCATTTTCTTTAATTGTCCGAAATCCATTACCATTCCATATTTAGGATTTGTTTCGTCCTCTACTGGAGAGCCTATAACCGTTATGAACATCCTGTAAGAATGTCCGTGTATATGTTTGCATGCACCGTCGTAACCCTCTAGTGCGTGAGCCATTTCAAAAGAGAACTCTTTTGTTAATCTAATTTTGTTTTTCATTATCTCTGGTGTTATAGAACTCTAAATTAGAATTCCTCTTAAAATAGAAATTCCCTATTTTACCACAAAAATAGATTAATTATGTGAAAAAAAATAAAAAAATAGCATAAACTTACTATCTTTGTAAGTAAATCTTAAATAAGTGACTTTATGACCATCGTACAATTGGAATATTTGGTAGCGATTGCCAATTATGAGAGTTTCTCAGCAGCTTCAGAGCATTGTTGTGTTACTCAGCCCTCTCTTAGCACTCAAATTAAAAATCTTGAGGCTGAGCTTGGAGTTATTCTCATAAATAGAAACGTAAAACAGTTTCAATTGACAGAAGTTGGAAAGGTGGTTGTGGAAAATGCGAAACGTGTGATTGCAGATTTTTATTCTATAAAAGAATCTGTAAATGTGATGAAAAATACTTACAAAGGAAATATTAGAGTTGCTGTAATTCCTACTATTGCGCCTTATTTGATTCCAAAATTTGCTCCAATTTTTGCAAATGAATATAAAGAGGTGACTTTAGAGGTTAAAGAGATGACGACCCCTAATATTATTGACGCTTTAGAAAAAGACAAAATAGATATTGCTATTTTAGCTGGCGGTTTTATGCCTGGCAACACAATCGTAGAACAGGATATTTATAATGATAGATTTTTGTTGTATTGTTCAGACAAAAATGCTTTATACAAAAAGAAAAATGTGAATGTTGAGGAGATTGACTCTACACAAATGATGTTGTTGTCTGATGGTCACTGTTTGCGCACTCAAATTGTCGACTTGTGTGGAATAATTGCTCCAAAAGGTCGAAATTTACGCTTTGAAAGTGGCTCGTTAGAGACTTTAATGAGAGTTGTAGACAATACAAATAATGTCACAATAATTCCTGAAATGGCTGTTAATACGTTAAGTAAGGAACAAAAATTGCGTTTACGTGAATTAAACAGCGAATTTGCTTACAGAAGAATATCTATGGCAACATCGAAAACTTTCTTTAAGCATAATATCCACAAGGCGTTGAAAGAACTATTGATAAAACTTCATAAAACAGAAATGTTAGAAAGAGAAATGTTAATAAAATAAATTGATTAAATAAAATATACTTAAAATGACAACTGAAAATACAAAATGCCTTATCATAGGTAGTGGCCCAGCTGGCTACACAGCTGCAATATACACTTCAAGAGCAAATCTTCAACCTATCCTTTATGAAGGATTAGAGCCTGGTGGACAGCTTACAACAACTACAGAAATTGACAACTTCCCAGGTTATCCAGAAGGTGTTACAGGTGTTGCAATGATGGCAGACCTTAAAAAACAGGCTGAACGTTTTGGTGCTGAAAGTCGTTTTGGTATTGTTACGAAAGTAGATTTTTCGAGTCGTCCTTTTAAGGTAATTGTTGATGATAGTCATGAAATTATAGCCGAAAGTGTTATTATTTCTACAGGTGCTACAGCGAAATATCTAGGTCTTCCTTCAGAACAAAAGTTCAGAGGCATGGGCGTTAGTGCATGTGCAACATGTGATGGCTTCTTTTATCGTAAAAAAGATGTTGCAGTTGTTGGTGGAGGTGACACAGCGTGTGAAGAGGCTACTTATCTTGCATCTTTATGTAAAAAAGTCTATCTTATTGTGCGTAAAGACTATTTAAGAGCTTCAAAAGCTATGCAAGAACGTGTATTTAACACAGAAAACATAGAAGTTATCTTTGAACATAACACAAAAGAGGTATTAGGAGATGACAACGGAGTTACAGGCATGTTGTTAGTTGGAAATGATGGCTCAATACGAGAAATTACTGTAGATGGCATGTTCTTAGCTATTGGCCACCACCCTAATAGCGAGGTGTTTAAAGATTATTTAGAACTAGATAGTGAAGGTTACATAAAAACAGCTGCTAATTGCTCAAAAACTAATGTTGAGGGTGTTTTTGCTGCTGGAGATGTGAAAGACCCTCATTATCGTCAGGCTATTACTGCTGCGGGTAGCGGTTGTATTGCTGCATTAGATTGTGAACGTTTTATGTTAAGTCAAAATTAGAGTGCCTTTAAAAACAATGTATATTAAGATAATAGCGTTTTTGGCGTGTGTGTTTTTGTTAAATTCGTGTGCGAAGCTTCAAGGGCTTACGAAGAGCGAACGTCAAGAACAATATGTTGAAGAGCCTATCCCTTTGTCAACAAATGACGTGAAAATTACAGAGCTAGAGGTGAGTTCTTCGGAACTTGCTAACAGTGAACGTAATTGGAATGAAATTGTTGATAGTGTAGAGGTTAGTGATGAATATCATAGCCTCGACGAGCTGTTCAATGAGTACACATTTGAAGATGGAGACTTGCTTGATGGGAGCAATTCGGTGCATGTTTCTAGTGCAAAAGACTATGACCCTTTACAAGGGAAGGATTACATTCATTTTGACCTTGAAAGTCTAGGAAAAGGGTTTACTTATCCGCTGCCAGAGGGTAAATTTATTTCAAATTATGGCATTCGTAGTGGAAGAATGCACTCTGGTGTAGACATTAAAGCCCCAAAAAACACGGATGTGCTTTCGGCTTTTGATGGAGTGGTCAGAATGGCTAAATATTATAGTGCTTATGGGAATATAGTGGTCGTTAGACACTATAATGGGCTAGAAACCGTGTATGCGCATAACACGAAGAACCTTGTAAAAGTTGGTGATGAGGTGGCTAGCGGAGATGTTATCGCTAAAGTAGGTCGTACAGGTCGAGCAACAACAGAACATATACACTTTGAGGTAAGGGTTGCAGGTCAATATGTTAATCCTAATGCTTTGATAGATGTGCACAATAATACGATTCAAAAAGGCGATTTGTATATATACAAAAAGGGCACAAAAATTTATGCTTCTAATACAAGGCCTTCGCACATTGCCTCACTAGCTGAAAATGTCGGTGAAAACGTAACAGAAACCACTGGTTCTAAGACGGCAGTAAAAGCGGAGGAGGAAGAAAAAATTGCAGCAGCAGTTTATCACACTATAGTGAAAGGAAACACCTTAGGTGCTATAGCTAAAAAATATGGAACTACAGTTTCTAAGATATGTCAGTTAAATAATGGTCTGACACCTAAAACAACTCTTAAATTAAAACAAAAAATAAGAGTGCGGTAATTTATTTCACGGCAAAATACAAAAATGTCAAAAGATACACCTGAAAATTTAAAAATACAACTTTCATTGCTACCTAACAATCCTGGAGTGTACAGATTCTTAGATAGCAATGAGGTTGTTATTTATGTAGGCAAGGCAAAAAACCTAAAAAAGAGGGTGTCTTCATATTTTAAAGCGAACGTTGAAAATCGTAAAGTTGCAGCTCTTGTACGTCACATTAAAGACATAAAATATGTGGTTGTAGAGAGTGAAAGTGATGCTTTGTTGCTTGAAAATAGCATGATAAAGTCTTTACAGCCAAAATATAACATACTTCTAAAAGACGATAAGACTTATCCTTGGATAATAATAAAAAACGAACCTTATCCTCGCATTCTACAAACACGAAAGGTCATAAAAGACGGCTCTACATATTTTGGGCCTTATTCTTCTGTGTTTATGCAAAAAACAATGTTAGATTTGGTGCGCAAGCTTTATAGAATTAGAACATGTAACCTTTCATTAACAGAAAAAGGCGTAGAAAATTCAAAGTTTGGAGTCTGTTTAGAATACCACATCAAAAATTGTAAAGCTCCCTGTGTAGGGAATCAAAGTCGTGAAGATTACCTTAAAAACATAACAATGGCTCGCTCAATTTTGAGGGGAAATTTAAAAGAGGCTAGAGAATATTTAATCTCAGAGATGACTAGTGCCGCTGAGAGGCTACAATTTGAAGAGGCGCAGGCGTTGAAAGATAGGCTAGATATGTTGACAAATTATGAAAGCCGTTCGGTTGTTGTTTCTTCAACTTACAGCTCGTTAGATGTTTTTTATGTTATAAAAGACGAAAATGTTGCTTTTTGTAACTATATGCACATTGAGGGAGGGGCAATTGTTAATTCTTATACCGTAGAAATGAAGCTTTCTATTGAAGAGAGCCTAGAGGATATACTTAGCTTTGCGATTATACAGGTTTATGCTAATCTTGACAAGCGACCAGCACGTGAAATTGTCGTGCCGATAAAGCCTTATTTTGAAAATGGCTTTCAAAATGTGACATTCACAGTTCCACAACGTGGCGACAAATTAAAGCTACTTGAACTTAGTGAAAAGAACTGTAAAATGTTCAAAATTGAGAAGTTAAAACAACTAGAAAAGCTAAATCCTGAGAAACATGTTGACAGAGTGATGTCAAAGATGCAAAAAGATTTAATGTTGTCTCGTGAACCTCGTCATATTGAATGTTTTGACAACTCTAACATACAAGGGGCATATCCTGTTTCTAGCTGTGTTGTTTTTCGAGATGGGAAGCCTTCAAAAAAGGATTATCGCCACTTTAACATTAAATCAGTAGTCGGAATTGACGACTTTGCGTCTATGAAAGAGACCTTAATGAGGCGTTATTCGAGAATGATAGAAGAAGGCGAGAAATTGCCAGATTTAATAGTCGTAGACGGTGGTAAAGGACAATTAAGTAGTGCTTATGAGGTGCTGAAAGAGCTTAAAATAGCTGGGAAAGTAGAAATTATAGGTCTTGCGAAACGTTTAGAAGAGGTTTTTTATCCTTTAGATTCTACACCTCATTATCTCGATAAAAGTTCTGAAACTTTAAAGGTTTTGATGTATATTCGAGACGAAGCTCACCGTTTTGGCATCACATTTCACCGAAATCAGCGTTCTAAAGGCTTCATAAAAAGTGAAATTGACAACATTCCTGGCTTAGGTGAAAAAAGTGTAAAGATGTTGTTAAAAGTTTATGGAAGTGTAGCAAAAATTAAGAAGGCAAAATATGAAGATGTGCTTAAATTGTTAGGGAAGTCACGAACAGATAAATTATTTGACTATTTTAAAGAAGATTTTGTAAAGGAAAGCTAGAATTATATAAAACAAGAATAAAATTAACAAAAACAAGATATGAAAAAGATTATATTTGCAACAAATAACGAAAACAAGTTAAGAGAAGTTTCTCAAATGTTAAAAGATGGATATGAACTTTCGACTCCCGTAAGTCACGGCATCACAGAGGATATCCCTGAAACGTCTGACACTATAGAAGGAAATGCTTCACAAAAAAGCAACTATATTTTTGACAAATTAGGAGTTAATTGTTTTGCTGACGATACAGGTTTAGAGGTTGAATCGTTAAATGGTGCTCCAGGAGTATATTCTGCTCGTTATGCAGGAGAACAAAAAGACTCTAATGACAATATGGCTCTTTTAATAAAAAATTTAGAGGGAAAAGATAACCGTAATGCTCGTTTCAAAACCGTAATTTCATTGATAATTGATGGCAAGGAACATTTATTTGAAGGAATTGTCGAGGGTGTGATAACTACTAAAAAAATGGGTGATGAAGGTTTCGGATATGATCCAATTTTTGTTCCTAACGGATATGATATTAGCTTTGCACAAATGTCTAGTGAAGAAAAAAACAGAATTTCACATCGTGGTAGAGCTGTTGCTAAGTTAGTAGAGTTTTTGAATAACTTGACAGAGTAGTCCTAAAGGGGAATAAGAGCGTTTAATAAATTATAATAACATTTAAATAAGATATGAGTACAAAATTAGAGCTATTGGCACCAGCTAAAAATTATGAATTAGGAGTTGAGGCTATAAAATGCGGTGCAGACGCTTTGTATATAGGTTCTGAGATGTTCGGAGCACGAAATGCTGCTTCAAACACACTAGAAGACATTGAGCGTCTGGTAAAATATGCTCATATCTATGGTGTAAAGGTTTATGTGGCGTTTAATACGATAATATATGACGGCGAAATTAAGAAAGCTGAAGAATTAATAGCTAAACTATACGAAATTGATGTTGATGCTTTGATTATTCAGGATATGGCTATATGTGAGATGGATATTCCGCCTATAGTTCTTCATGCTTCGACACAAACAGCTGCTCTTACGCCTCAGAAAGTGAAATTTTTGCAGGATGTAGGCTTTGAAAGGGTAATTCTTGAACGTGCTCACTCTTTAAGCGATATAAGGGCGATAAAAAGTGAATGTGATGTCGAAATTGAAGCGTTTATTTTTGGTGCGATATGTGTTTCTTATAGCGGTCAGTGCTATATGAGTGAGGCTGTAGCTTCGAGAAGCGGAAATAGAGGAGTGTGTGCACAACCTTGTCGCTCGAAATATAATCTTTATAATGAAAGAGACAGACTGTTGATAGAAGGAGGTCATTTGTTGTCCGTAAAAGATTTAAATTTAGACAATTCTATCGCTGATTTAATTACAGAGGGAGTTGTGTCGTTTAAAATTGAGGGTCGGTTAAAAGATGAGACTTATATTAGAAATAGTGTGAGTTATTTTAATTCGCTTTTGAATAAAGAGATTGTTCGTTTAAATAAAAAGGGAGGAGACTATTGTCGTGCCTCTTACGGGACATCTATAGAAGTGTTTGAGCCTCAGTTGAAGAAGTCTTTTACTAGAGGATTTACAAACTATTTCATAAAAGGCAAACAAAGTCATAAACTTGCCAATTTTAAAAGTGCGAAACCTATAGGTGAATTTTTTGCGAAGATAAAATCTATAAAAAAAGATCGTGTAACCCTAGACAGAATAGTTAGTGGTGTCGGAGGAGACGGAATTTGTTATTTAAATTCTGAAGGTGAAATGTGTGGCGCATTAATTAACAAGGTCGAGGGGGATGTTATCGTATTGAATAAAGAAATAGACTCTCTTGCAGGCACAGAAATATACAGAAACCATGACAAGAGCTTTTCTGATGAGGTTTTACGTGCTAAGACAAAGAGGTCTATGGACGTAGAAATAAACGTTCGTTTCAAAAAAGGTGTTTTTGGGGTTGAAGCTAGGTGTGTTAATGGAATTAAGTTTGGTGTCGAACTTGAAGATAAGTTTGAAGCTGCTTCTAATGTTGAAAGAGCTGTAGAATCTATAAAAGCAAGTTTTATGAAAACTGGAGACACTCCGTTTGCTGTAAAACGAATTGACATTTCTGGAGAAGTTAAGTTTATTCCTGCAAAATTAATAAATGAAATTCGCCGTAGCTTTTACGAACAATTAGAGGATAAATGTAAAGAGGGGTATGTGCCTAGTGAGCGAAAAACAGAGATTTGTTATCCTAAATTCTATGACGAGTCTGTTGACTACAAAATGAATGTGACAAATAGACTTTCACGTCAGTTTTTTGAGAAATGTGGAGTTGAGAACATCGAAACAGGGCTTGAAATATCGAAAGATTTTGCCGAAAAAGAGCTTATGAGAATGAAATATTGCTTGAGAAAGGAAATTGGCGAATGCTTAAAAGAGGGCGGCAAATATAAAGAGTTGTACATAGAAAATAACGGTCGAAAATTTAATCTTAATTTCGACTGTAGAAAATGCGAGATGTTTATTACGCTAAGGCAGGAATAATTTAATATCTTTGCAGAATAATTACATAGATTAGACATTATGGCAGAAGTAAGAAAAGATATAGTTATAAAAAATAGGCGTGCGACATTTGATTACGAGGTAATTGATACGTATGTTGCTGGAATTGTGCTTACGGGCACAGAAATTAAGTCTCTAAGACAAGGAAAAGCATCGTTGGTCGATTGTTTTTGTTATGTTCA
This sequence comes from Rikenellaceae bacterium, assembly GCA_044433545.1. Taxonomy (GTDB): domain Bacteria; phylum Bacteroidota; class Bacteroidia; order Bacteroidales; family Rikenellaceae; genus JAWXTP01. Next base: position 12,949 of record JAWXTO010000001.1, on the reverse strand, counting down.
TCGTGACGAACTTTTTATTAGAGGCATGAATATCGCCGAATATTATTGGGGTACTTATAACAACCACGCTCCGAAGCGTGACAGAAAATTATTGTTAAATAGAGCCGAAATTAATAAAATAATTCGTGCTTTACAGGATAAAGGCGTAACAGCAGTAGGACTAAAACTGTTTATTAACGAAAAAGGCTTGGCAAAAGTCGTAGTAGGTGTTTGTAAAGGGCGTAAATCTTATGATAAACGTGAATATCTTAAAGAAAAAGACGCTAAACGTGAGATGGATAGAGCTATGAAGGTTTAGGGCTTAGATTACACGAATTAATAATACTTTAAATTTGTTATGAAAAACATTAAGAAGCTATTTATGATAATAATCCTTGCCATTGCGGTGATTATTATGATGTTAAATAAAGAAGAAGGGGCTCAGAAGTTTATGATTCAGGGCACAGCACAAGGCACTTTTTATAATATCACCTACTTAGATAGCGAAGAAAAAGTTACAAATACAGAAATTGACTCTCTACTACAGGCTTTTGATTTCTCGTGTTCGATATATAACACTGAATCGCTGCTTTCTAAAGTAAACAATAATGAAAGCGACACTATTGACAAATATATCGCATACTGTTTAGACGTTGCAAAAGATATTTTTGTGAAAAGTGACTCTCTTTTTGATGTGACGGTTAAGCCTCTTGTTGAAGAGTATGGCTTCGTGAGAAAAGAGAAAGGTGGCGAGGTCAATGTTGACTCGTTAAAACAGTTTATAGGCTTTGAAAAGATAGAAATTGACGGAAATAAGGTTATTAAAAGTGATGAGCGTGTGCAAATAGACTTAAATTCTATTGCACAAGGATATAGTGTAGACCTAGTAGCTCAATATTTTGAGAAAAAAGGCATAGAAAATTATATAGTAGAGATAGGCGGTGAACTTTTTGCTCGTGGAAGAAACCAAAAAGGGAACATCTGGCGTGTAGGGATAGATAAACCTATAGATGGGAACTTAGATCACACTGATGAATTTCAAGAAATCATAGAATTAGATGGTTTAGGGCTTGCAACAAGCGGAAACTATCGCAAATTCTATCTTGACGATAACGGAAATAGAATAAACCACACCATAAACCCTAAAACGGGACTTAGCGCAACACATAATTTGCTATCTGCTACAATCTTAGCAGATAATGCAACACTTGCAGATGGCTATGCTACAGCATGTATGGTTTTGGGCACAGAAAAAGCTATAGAAATATTAAAAGCAGATTCGACACTGTATGGACTGTTAGTTTATAGCGAAGGTGATTCTATAAAAACGTTTACAACACCGAATTTAGCGACTAAAATCTATAAAGGAGAATAAACAGGTATTCTGAAAACAAAAGTGCCCCTTAAAAGTTAGACAAAAAAACTTTTAGAGGGCAATTCATTTTATATTAGAAATTTTTATAATAACAAGTTTTCAAAGTAACGTCACCTATAGTCGTAAATTCTTTTCGACTTGGTGAAGGAACTGTCGGAGCTTTTATGCCTTTCATTTTTTCGCCTCCTTCCAACTCTGAAACCATAATTGGAGACGTAAAAATTCGAGCTTCATCGAAGAGGTTGTTCTCAATCAATAAATTTACCAACTTTGTGCCTCCTTCGACCATCAAAACCTTAATTTTTGCCTTGTAAAGGTGTTCCATTACCACTTTTAAGGCGTTTTTATCTACGAAATCGACTTGAATATACTCTATTTCATCGTTTTTTGACTCTTTTTCAAGCTCTGTAAAGATAATTTTCTTAGCATCTGGCATAAAAAACGCCCCTTTTTCATCTAATTTTCCTTTTCTATCAATAGTAATTTTTATAGGTGACTTTCCACTCCATTCTCGTGTGTTCAATCTCGGATTATCCTTTTCTATGGTCGAACTTCCAACCATAATTCCATTAATTTCGCTTCTCCACTTATGAACCAACTGTTTACACCTTTCTCCAGTCAGCCACGCAGGTTGCACTTCGGCACTTCTGTCACTATCTATAAATCCGTCTAAAGTTTGTGCCCATTTTAATATAATATAAGGTCGTTTTTGAGCATTATAAGTGATAAAATCCTTATTTAAATCTATACATTCTTGTTCTAAAACACCTACAGTGACATCAATTCCTGCATTTCTCAAGATAGCAATACCCTCGCCATTTACTTGAGGGAAAGGGTCTTGCATGCCAATCACTACTCTCTTTAGCCCATTATCAATAATTTTTTGAGTGCAAGGCGGAGTTTTCCCTGTATGGCAACAAGGTTCAAGATTTACATAGATTGTAGACTCTGACAAAAATTGTCTATCCTCATCTTTTACGCTGTCTATAGCATTCACCTCAGCATGCGCCTTTCCGTATTGTCTGTGGTAGCCTTCACCTATGATTCTATCACCGTAAACTACTACAGATCCGACGTTTGGATTCGTCAAAACACCTATTCCTCCTCGTTTTGCAAGCTGGAGAGCATAGCTCATATATTTTTCGTCTGTTGTCATTTCTTTGAATTAATTTGTATCTTTGTAAAGATAAATAAAATATGATGAAAAGACAAATTAAAGATATACATAGACAGATAGTCAATAGCTTAACACCTAAATTTGAGCAACATACAGCCGCTACGCTATCCTATTTAGTGTTGGAGGCATTGTATGGATTAACACGCACTAAGATAATAGCTTTTGGAGACGAAATAATTGATTCAGAAGAGGATAAAGAGCTAGAAATCATTGGTAAACTATTGAATGACATGCCTATAGAGTATATTTTAGGGGTACGAGAATTTTATGGTCGAGAATTTAAGGTTAACGAGAATGTTCTGATACCACGACCTGAAACAGAGGAACTTGTAAGGCTTATTATTAATGAAAATTCGGTTCAAAATCCTAAAATTTTGGATATCGGTAGTGGCAGCGGGGCTATTTGTGTATCTCTATCTTTAGAAATCACTGATTCTGAGGTGTATGGCTTAGATGTAAGTCGTGAAGCATTAGAAGTTGCAAAGGAAAACAACCATAAATTAGAAGCTGGTGTAGAATTTGTCGAATGTGACATTTTGAAGTGTGAAAAGCTTGAAAACAAGTATGATATCATCGTTAGCAACCCTCCGTATGTGACTAATGCTGAGAAAGTTGAAATCAAAAATAACGTACTTAACTTTGAGCCACATTTAGCATTATTCGTTGACGACAATGATCCGTTAATTTTCTATAACAAGATTGCAGACCTTGCTTTTGATGCACTAAATGTGAGCGGTAAGCTATATTTTGAAATTAACGAATATTTTAGTGCTGAAATGGTCGATTTATTAACAACAAAAGGTTACCAAAACGTTCATATTGTGAAAGATATGTTTGAAAAACCTAGAATAGTAGTGGCAGAAAAATGAATTTCTTTAAACCAAAAATAAAACGCATAGTAACGCCTGAAGCAGCACTTACAAAGCTTATGGTCTTAACCTCAAAGTCCGAAAAATGTAGCGGTGACGCTCTGAGGCTTATGGCAAGATGGGAAATTGACGAGCAAAGTCAGTCAGAAATCTTAAAAAGATTAATCTCAGAAAAATGGATAGATGACAGACGTTTTGCCGAAGCTTTTGTGAGGGACAAGTCAACTTTTAGCTCATGGGGCAAGTATAAAATCAAGAACGCCTTACGTACTAAAGGCATTGATAAAGAGACGATTGACGATGTGCTTGAAGCAATGAACAATGAAGATTCTATTGAAAACTTGGTGCTTCTTTTAAAGAAAAAAAAGCGTAACACCAAAGCAAATAGCGACTATGAACTGAAAGGCAAGCTGTTCAGATATGCCATGTCACGTGGATTTGAATATGACGACATCACAAGTGCCCTAAATAAACTAAATGATGATGATGAATAAAAGGCAGAGGCACAGCCTCTCTTAATGGATTATATAGCACAATACTCCGCATCCAGAAAACCAATTCTCAACTTGACACCCTAATTTCCAAAAAAGTAGAGAACGAAAAATAACATAAAAAAAGGCCTACATCATAACGATGTAAGCCTTTTTGACTATTCCCACTCGATAGTTGCAGGTGGTTTAGAGCTAATATCATAAACTACTCTATTGATACCTCTAACTTTATTTATGATTTCGTTAGAAACTTTAGCTAAGAATTCGTATGGTAGGTGAACCCAGTCAGCAGTCATACCATCAGTAGACGTTACGGCTCTAAGAGCTACACAACTTTCATAAGTTCTCTCATCGCCCATTACACCAACACTTTGTACTGGAAGTAACATAACGCCAGCTTGCCATACATCATCATAAAGGCCACTTTCTTTAAGGCTGTCGATGAAGATGCGGTCAGCATTTTGAAGAATCTCTACTTTTTCAGCTGTAACCTCACCTAAGATTCTGATACCTAGACCAGGACCTGGGAATGGGTGACGGCTTAATATGTTTTCTGGAACTTTCATTTCACGACCTATACGGCGAACCTCATCTTTAAATAAAAGACGTAATGGCTCAACGATTTTAAGGTTCATTTTTTCAGGAAGACCTCCAACGTTGTGGTGAGATTTGATAGTCACAGAAGGACCATTCACAGAAACACTCTCGATAACATCAGGATATATTGTTCCTTGTGCTAACCATTTAGCATCTGTAATCTTCTGAGCTTCAGCATCAAAAACTTCAATAAAATCACGACCTATGATTTTGCGTTTTCCTTCAGGGTCGCTGATGCCTTTAAGGTCAGCTAAGAATTTGTCACCTGCTCTCACGCCGATAACGTTAAGACCCATAGTTTCATAAGAAACAAGAACCTCTTCAAATTCGTTTTTACGTAAAAGACCCATATCAACAAAGATACAGATAAGGTTATCGCCAATTGCACGGTGAAGCAGTTCAGCCGCAACAGAAGAGTCAACACCTCCTGAAAGACCTAAGATAACTTTGTCATCTTTAAGCTGGCTTTTAAGTTCTGCCACACAGTTTTCTACGAAAGAAGCTGGTGTCCAGTCACCTGCACATCCACAAATGTCACAAACGAACGATTTTATAAGTTCTTTTCCCTCTTCAGAGTGATAAACTTCTGGGTGGAATTGAATCCCCCAACTTTGTTCGCCCTCGATGTGGAAAGCTGCAACAGCTACATCCTCAGTGCTTGCAATAATTTTATAAGATTCTGGGATACGAGCAATAGTATCTCCATGAGACATCCAAACTTGAGTTGTTTTGCTCATAGTTGCGATAAGAGGGTCGTTGTCTATAACTTTTGTAAGCATAGCACGTCCATATTCACGACTGTTTGAAGGAGCTACTTCTCCACCAAAATTGTGAGCTAAATATTGTGCTCCGTAACACACACCTAACAAAGGAAGCGTTCCTTTAATAGCCGATAAATCAACTTGAGGAGCTTTCTCATCTCTTACACTCGAAGGACTACCAGACAAAATCACACCTTTAAACGATTCGTCTAATTTTGGTATCTTAGAGAATGGATGAATTTCACAATAAACATTCAGCTCTCTTACACGGCGTGCAATAAGTTGAGTGTATTGAGACCCAAAGTCTAAAATTAATATTTTTTCTTGCATATTTATATTTATAAAGGGGACTTCTAAAAACTCCCTGATTTTAATTTTTAAAAAGTTTTTATTCTATTTTGACTTTTACAAAATGGCTCGTAGTGACTCCTACTTGACTTATTGTAAAAGTCAAAAGAGAGTGAGAAATTTTGGAAAAGTATTTTAGGGAATTATTAGAAATCCCCTAAACATATAAACGGTAGATAGTTTTTTAGCGTGTATTTCACAGTATCCTGCAACACACACAAAACACTGTACAAAGGTACGAATTTTATTTGGATTTTCGCTAGCACTAAACCACAAAATAATTATAAGTCCCCTGAATCTTTAGTATTCTGTCCCCGTGGCTATTGTCTTAACAACTTTTTTTGTAGAACTTAACGCCAAAACATAAATTTTAACATCAGAAACACTCTCTTTTATCGCCTCTATCAAAGAAATCACAGTTGCGCCAGTGGTTATAACATCGTCAACTATAAGTATATGTTTGCCTTCAAGGTTTTCTTTATCAACAACACTAAACAAGTTTTCAGCATTCGTCCATCTTTCTTCAAAACTGCTGGTTTTCACCTGTGCTTTGCGATATTTGCTTCTAATTATGGATGTAGAATCTATTTCTTTGCCAAAAGTTTCGTTCAAACCACGACTAAATTCTTCGGATTGATTGTACCCACGTTTTAATTTGCGAAATTTGTGTAAAGGCACAGGGATAATAAGGTCTATGTCGGCTAGCCAATGCGTTTCATCATAGAGTTTATTCCCTATAAAACTTCCTAAATCAAACAACGCCTTCTTCTCATAACTGAATTTAAGCTTGTGAATCATCCTAGAATAGTCATTTTCTTTGCGATATTCAAACACGGCACAGGCGTTTTCTATTATAGTGCGGTCACAGATTTTTATAAACGTATCGTTCTCTTTTACAAGCCAATCCCTTGACATTGGGAGATTAACAAGACAGTGAACACACAACGAATGTTCAGATTTTAGAAGTTTTCTTCCGCAACATATACATATTTCAGGAAAAAACAGTATCTTTATGGTCGAAAAAATATTCAAAATATTGACTGATTGATTAAAATAAAAGTTAATTTTTTGAGTTATACTATTTAAGGTTGATTATTTCTATTATTCACAAAATTAATATTTATTATGAAACGTTACACAATTAGAGCAATAAAATACTTTATTTTTTTAACAGTCCTTTACCTATTAATTTTTGTAGTGATGTCATCGACTGGCGCAATTGTAATTAGTTTTGCTAGTTTACGAGAAATGCTAATGACACAAAGTGGATTGCTTATGTTAGGGCTTGTTGTGGTGTTAAGTGCCGTTCACCCTTTAATTGGTTACACAACACGTGAAATCACAGCAGACACTACAGGCAAAGAAACTGCAATTAAAGACATTATGAATTTACTAGGTTTTAAAGCGATTTCTACTAATGGAGACATCACAATCTTTAAGGCTAAAGGTATTTTCAAAAGATTAGGTATGCAGTTTGAAGATAAACTAGAATATAACGCTGCAAACAAAACACTTACAGGCAACAGAAAACAAGTCACAATTGCAGTGTACAGAATACAGTCACATTTAATAAACCAGGCTAAAGAAAATTAATCTGGCTTAGTAATTTTAATGGTTATATAATGTTTAAAAACAAAATATTTTTAGCAATTTCACTTTCATTGCTTTGTACATCATCGTTAAAAGCTCAAAACAGTGATTTTGAAGATGGGAAAAACATTGAACTATTTTTCAACGTTTACAATAGTGTTGTTTTAAATTATGTAGACACCGTAAACACTGAAAAAGCAATAAAAACAGCTATCAAGGCAATGTTTTCAGAACTAGACCCTTACACAGAATATTATGACGCAGAAGATTCTAAAGAGTTTTTAATTTCAGTTTCAGGAAAGTATGGTGGGCTAGGTTCTATAATTCGTCGTCACTATAATGACTCTACTGCGACTCAAATTGCAGAAGTTTACAAGGATGCACCCGCAGATAAAGCTGGCTTGAAAGCAGGAGACAAAATTCTTTTCATTGATGGCATAAATTTAAAAAACAAACCTCTTGATGAGGTAAGTAATTTAATGAAAGGTGACCCTGGAACGACCTTAGAAATGGTTGTCGCTCCTGTGAGAGACACAACATTACGTGACACTTTAACAATTCGTCGTCAACAAATTTCTTTAGATGCTGTAGACTATTATGAATTGTTAGAAGGTGGCATAGGTTATATTTCTTTAATCACATTTTCTGAAAATTGTTCTGAAGAAGTGCGAAATGCTATCAATTCATTAAAAAGTCAAGGAATGACATCCTTGATAATTGATTTACGCTCTAACGGTGGTGGATTATTAACTGAAGCTACTAAATTAGTATCATTTTTTGTCCCTAAAGGCAGCAAAGTTGTAGACGTAAAAGGTCGAGCAGGATATATTAAAGATGAAAGTTATGTCACTCAACATTCACCAATATTGCCAGACATTCCTCTTGTAGTTATGGTAAATAAAAGCTCTGCTTCAGCAAGTGAAATCGTCGCAGGAGCTATCCAAGACCTAGACAGAGGAGTCGTTATCGGACAAAGAACTTTTGGTAAAGGTTTAGTACAATCTACAGTAGGTGTAGGCTATGATTCTTCAATAAAAGTTACTACAGCAAAATATTATATACCAAGTGGACGTTGTATACAAGCATTAGACTACTCTCACCGAGACAAAGATGGAAGTGTAGGCGTAGTTCCTGACTCTTTAAAGTCTGAATTTGAGACTTTAAAAGGCCGTAAAGTATATGACGGAGGTGGCATTTTGCCTGACTCGGTTTATGAGCCTAGCATAGCAAGTCGTTTTTATTCGTATATGTGTATTACAGGTTATTTAGACGATTTTGTGTATGACTATTACTCTAAAAATAAAGAAATTCCTGATGTAGACACATTTAAATTGTCAGATGAAGATTGGGCTAAATTTAAGAAATCTTTAGAATCAAAAGATTTAAAATATAGCTATGAGTCAGATGACAGCTTAGATAAATTTATAAAAAAGGCTAAAGCAGAGGGTCATTACGATGAGATATTACCTTATATTGAACAAATAAAGGCTAAAATCGTTGTCGACAATGATGAACTTCTTGAAGAAAATAAAGAACTTCTTGAAAGTTATATGTCAAACATGATAGTAAGAATGTATCATTATGCAAAAGGCTCTATTAGACACTTAATAAGAGACGACAAAGGCGTAACCATTGCAACATCTATCCTTAGTGACATGCAAGTTTATAACAATATTTTAGAATAAACAATTTAATCCATAATCGCACCTAAAGGTGGTGCATAACTAAAAATTTATGAAACGAATACTAATTATTTTGATCTTTTTAACAACATTATATAGCTGTTCTGATAAGGGCGAATATGACTATGTTAGTGTAAAAGTTCTTTTTATGCCTAATGCTTTTGTTGAAGAGGACACTTCAGAAGATGTTGACCCATACGATGAAGACACAAGCGATGATGAAGATGACATTGTAAGCAGTGACGAAGAAGAAACTACAAGAGATAACGATTCTCAAGATATACTTTCACTTGTTAAAAGTTGTAAAATTAAATATGACTTCTCTTTAGAATATGTAATACCAGAATCATACGAAGAAGCCGAAGAAACATATTTATCTTGGTTAAGCGAAAGCGACACTGACAACACTATCATCATCATAGCTACAAATCTTTATGACGATATGTTAACACAATATCAATCTAATATAGGTAGCCAACAAATTCTAGTATGTGGTAGTGATATTGGCAAAACTCTTCCTGTTTACTCTTACGAACTATGTACTTATGGAGCATCTTTCTTAATAGGTAATATGGGTTATATTTGGACAGAGGACAAAGAATGTCTATTCTTAGGCGCATATCAAAATGACAAATATGATGAGGCTTTAGCAGGATATACATTAGGATTTCAATATTTAGGAGGTAAAACTGTAACTCCATCATATTTATCTACTGTCAGTGAAGCAGAAGGTCGAACAATGACAACAGAAGCATACGACTATGCTGCTAATAACTTAAAAACTGGAGCTAGCTTCGTATTTGCATTCGCTGAAGAAGCAAACTATGGAGTTTATGACTACTTGAACGAAAATGTTGAATACTATGCAGCTGGGAGTTCTTATTGTGAAGAAATTGAATCAGGGAAAATCTTAGGAACAATCTATAATTGTCACGGCTATTGCACTTATGACTACCTTGTAGGGATGTTAAGAAAAAGAGGCATAAATAGTTATTCTAAATTTGGGCTAGACTCTGGATATATAACAACTGCCATTTCGTACAACTACACTTATTATATATACGATAGAATCTTTAACTATTATTACACAGCAGTAGACTACGAAAACGAGTATCTAAGCACTTTGTAACAATAGACCTACAAAATTACATATCATGAAAACTAAAAGCACAATAAAGTTTTTTATAAGTTTAACAGCGATTATTCTAGTCGCTGTTAATTGTATTTATGCCCAAATAGTAACACCTGCTGTCATAAGTGACAACATGGTATTAAAACGCAATTCTACAGCAAAAATTTGGGGATGGGGCAAATCAGCAGATGAAGTTTATGTGGTTGCAGAGTGGAATTTATCTGACACAGTAAGAGTAAAATGTGACCCTAACGGGAAATTCCTTGCTGAAATCAACACTCCCGAAGCAGGAGGTCCTTACATTATAAAAATCGTTGGAAAAACCTCTCAGAAACTAATTTCTAACGTGCTAATTGGTGAGGTTTGGCTGTGTAGTGGACAGTCTAATATGCAGATGTCTATGTCTTCACTTTTTGGCACAGAAGTAGAATTTGCTAACGAAATGGCAACGGTTAATAATCCTCAAATTAGAACTTTTAGAGTGCCTTTAATTGGTGCTGACACTCCACAAATTGACTGTAAAGCCAATTGGGAAGAATGTTCTTCTAAAACAATCTCAGATGTAAGTCTTACGGCATATTTCTTTGCAAAGAAACTACAAGAAGAATTAAACATACCTGTGGGCATTGTTATGAGCTCGTGGGGTGGCACTAACGCCGAAGTATGGATTCCTGAAAGAGCACAAACTGAGGCTCTTGACAAGTGTAATAAAGTTGCAGGGAACCGCCTATGGAAACCTACACAAACGGGCAAATTATATAACTCTATGATTTACCCTTTAGTGCCATTTGATTTCAGTGGTACACTTTGGTATCAAGGAGAAAGCAATGTGCCATATTACCAATATTATGACAGCATTATGAGGTCATTAATTGACAGTTGGAGAGAAGATTTCACCGAAAATATGCCTTTCTATTTCGTACAAATTGCACCTCACACATACAGCAGCGTAAGTAAAGACAAATCGGCTTATCTACGTGAACAACAGTTAATGACTGCATCACATGATAATTGCGGGATGGTCGTAATCAATGACATAATTGAGGACGTAACCAACATACACCCTAAAACTAAGCCTCAAGTAGGTGCAAGACTTGCAGACATGGCTTTAAGTCGTCATTATATGATGGAAGGATATGATTCTAAGTACCCAGAAGTTGGTGATATAACTGTTTGTGATAAAAAGATTATTGTCACTTTTAACAATTGTGACAACGGCATAGTTCTATTAGATGAAAAAAGCAGCAGCGGATTTAAAATCGCTGGTGAGGACGGCATTTTTGTAGATGCTAATGTTAAACTAGACTCTAACACTATCACATTAAGTTCAAAAAGCGTAAAATCACCTATTTACGTTCGCTATCTATTCGACGACTCATCAACATGTGGAGTACAGGGCACTAACGGACTTCCACTAATCCCTTTCAGAAACGACAACCTCTAGGGCACTACTTCTTTTAATAGACGATACAGTCTAAAATACCCCTTAAAAGCTATTTTATTTAACTTTTAAGGGGTATTTTAATTCTTAAGGTTTTTAGGGTGATGCCCGAAACTAATACATCGGTGATTCCTAGATAGTTAAACTAAGATATTTTAGATAAAATACCTTTATTTAAATGTCTTAGTTTTGGGCATCACCCTGCATAAGATATGGAATAGTCCTTTATAGCAATTGTAACATTTTCTTTTCTAATTCTAAGTCGTTTACGTTCTTGTCAGGAGACATTATAAAAAAGCTTCTAATTAAATCTTCACTTTGGCAAGTATAATCATAATATTGTTTTAGGCTTTCATCTATGTTGTCTTTAAAGATGACCTTTGATTCAAAATTCTTTTCAAATTCTTCAACAGGAATCTCGTTTCCTTCACGTACTAACACAATGCGACGAGCTATAGGGCTGCGATTATAGTCGTGACAAAGGTAAATGCCTTTAATAAATTGAGGCTGGCTAATTGTTGGAAGCTGAAGATACAATACCTTTAATGCGATGCTTACCATTTTCGTTTCATTAACAAAAATATAGCCTAAATTGTTTTGAGGAAACATTCCTGCACCTATACTTGTTTCGCCTGTTGGTATTTTGCTGTAAACACGTGGCATGTTTTCGCCTTCATTTATAGAGCAAATAAGATAAGGCTCACTTTTCATCCCGTCACAATAAGAAGATGCGCTGTAGGCAGTATATAGGCCTGCATACGACGATACATTCTTAGTATATTTTGCAGTTTCTTTATATATGTTGTCAACAAATGGGGAATATCCGTTGTTTGAAGATGTGTAATGAGGTTCAATTCTCATTACTTTTTCGTGTATATCGTTTATACAGCTTAATAACTTACGTTTAGAGATGTTATTAACTTGTTTTAATGCCTCGTCAAGTGCAGAATCTGTGTCTGCACCGGAGGCACAAAGGTTAGCATAGTGTGGTAATACAGAAGAGTACAACGAAGATAGAACGCTAGAATAAACACCTGCAATTTCTGCAATGTCTTTCATTTTTACACCTGTCTCACGTAGTTTTTTTAGTCTGTCGTATAAAGAAATAAGTAAATCCATAGTATTCTTGTAAATTGTATATTTTAACGCTACAAAATTATCTATGAATTATTACCTAAATGTTATTTTAATATTTAATTAATATTAATAATTACATTAATAAGGGGAAATTAGACTCTAAAAATTATAAAAAAAGGTAATTTACAAATTTAAGTTTGTAAATTACCTTTTTTATAAGAAAGTGACTAACAAAGCGATGCAACACTGAGAGTGCTAACATGGATGAGTTTTGGGGCTTCGTGAAGGCTCTCAAACCGCAGCGTACTCACGTAAACTCCCAATCCTTCATAACTCTCTTATTATCAATGTGGTTTTTGACTGTAAAAACCAGAATCTACATAGGAGACTACATAGGGTTTGATTTGACCTTCAATCATCACGTAGGCAA